>OMZF01000194.1 GCA_900315465.1 uncultured Eubacteriales bacterium
GAATTTACGCCTGTGGAGTTAGTAGGTTACGAGGACGATGAAGCAGGAAGCCCATTGGCTTTAGACAATGGGTAGTTCACTGTTTTAATGCTTTGGATTTTCCTCGATATAAAATAAAAAAATAACTTATCCAAAGCGTAAAAAACTGATTTCAAATTCGTATATTAAGTGAAAGAAATGGATGTGAGAATATGTTTACAGCATTGGCACTTTGCCTGACCGCAGCAGAAACCGTTTCCATTATCGAAGCAGCGACAGGAGTAATTTTAGCAGTAGGTACAGCATCATATGGAGTGGCGGAAGTAATTAAGGCGTGTAATGATGATGTAAGGGGGAGGTGATTAACTATGAAAAAATATAATCAGGGACTTCCGCATTTTATAGGTGAGTATGAAATTATGTGATGTTTGAAATGTGACGAGGAGGTGATAATATGGAAGATTCTTTCAAAATTCTTGGCATGGCAATAGGTACGATAATTGATGTTATTCTGAAAATGAAAAAGAAAGGTTGATGTGGTATGACAGGTCTTGCAATTCTGGAAAAGGTGGTAAAGGTTATTTCTGTCGGACTTGCGGTGGTTGAGGTGGTGAGTGAGTGTAAAAAAATTTTGGATCAGACTAAATCGTAGAAGTGTGGGGTTTCTTGTTGTGGTGTAAGGAAATGGGGTGAAAAATTGAAAACAGAATCAAAGGGTCGGGCATCCGGAGAAAGTTTTCTTTGGATGCCCGACTTTGTAAAATTGTTGACAACAAAATATTATTGTGATAATATGTTCATATATCACGAAAAATATTTTAATAGTTAAAAATAAAAGAAAGGATTTACTATGAATAGAAAAATTATTCTTACAGTATTAAGTCCGTTGAAGGATAATGCATCTTCAATTATATACAAGTGCGGTCTGGATAAAATGATAGAAGCAAAGTGGACAAATGAAGCCGGACTTAAATATTTGCTTATGAATAAGTCTGTAACTTATACAGATATAATCTGTCTTTGCTCTGAGCAAACAAATAGCAGAAAATATGAAGATCGTGTAAATGAAATAATTAAAAGTGAATCCGATGCCGATATAAAAGTCCATTTTATTACGTATTCTACAAGTGACGATATAAGCAATATAAGTGATAATCTTACTAAAGAATTTGAGTTTGTCAGCAGTGATACTATTTATATGGATACAAGCGGTGGTTACCGCTCTGTGGTTTATGCTTTGATATATCTGTTCAGATATTTTGAATACATAGGAGTTAAAGTTGAATCAGCAATTTATTCTTCCTATGAAGGCAAAATCGAGGAAATAACAGATACGTTCCGTATGTTTACCCTTATTAACGGTGCACATGAATTTACTTCAACAGGTAATCCTCATACCCTTAAAGAATATTTTGCCAATACAAAAAATAAGACTATTATCGATCTGCTTGAAGCAATGAAAAAGTTTTATGACAATATAAGTCTTTGCCGTATAGGTAATGAAATGGATGAATCCATTAAGGCGATGGATGCTGCTTTGCAGAATGCCGAAAAACTTTCTCCGCAAAATTATGATGAAAGCAGATTGGTCGATTTGCTTTCTGTGATACGAACAAAACTTTTCCCAAGCAGAAAAAGTAAGTACCTCGGACTTATAGAATGGTGTATGAGTAATAATCTTTTTCAGCAGGCAATTACTATTTATGTAGAAAAACTGCCGAAGGCATATTTTACAGAGTTGAAATTTCTTACAGCTGATTTTGAAAACTTAAGTAAGAAATCAGGAAATCCGGGTACTGAGATCTATCAGGACTATTTCATTACATCTTCTCTTGATGATTATAAGCAGAGAACAGAGGAGATGCTCGAAGCAAGAAAAACTCTTATATATGCACCGCGAAACTGCAGAAAACCACTACTTTTTCCAGCAGAAAGAGACTGTGAAGAATTATATCAGATGGTAATAAAAATCAGAGATACATTCTATGATAACCGTGGTTGTCGTCTGTCTGCAGAACCGAAAGGCAAAGAGGTGCAGCAGCTGCTCAATGATACATTTAAAACATTTACAATGATGCCGAAAAATCTCGACGGACTGCTTAAAGATAAAAGCAGACTTGTCAATTTCGTGAAGTCTAAGAACGACAAATCAGCTGATGATAATGATTTGAAAAAAATTAAAGGAGTATGTAAGGGACTTAATGATGAAAATGTAACTATAAATATAAGTCCTGATTCTGTTTTAAAACTTCGTCTGGATTATCTGTACATGAAATATGTCCGCAATCAGGTCAACCATGCAAGCGAAAACGAAACATATGACAGTGAATATAAAAAGATGTTTTCCAAAATTGCTCCCGAACTTTATATTTTCCCGAAAGGGAATAGTGTTTCTGCCGATCAGATAAGAGCATTCATAAAACAGTCGGTTGAATATATAAAAAATATCAATTAACGAAAGGTGATCAACTATGAAAAAATTTTTTACATCTGTGCCTTTTCAATCAACACTTACACCGTGTATATATAAGCCTGTCGGAAACACTCCGCTTTCCTATGAAAAATCACATTCATTGCCGATCCTGAATGTTATCAATAACTGTACCGAAAAAGGAGAGGAAATTGAAGTTGTTTTTCTGGTAGGAGATAATGAAAATATAAAAAGAAATCTTGAATATGTAAAAAAGTCATTGGATGAATTGCTTGATGAACGTCAGCTGAAATGCAAAATAAAATATATTGATTATCCTGATAGTGACGATATATCAGTTATGCTTGAGCTTTACGGCAGGCTTATCGGGCTTTGCGAGGACAATGATGAAATTTATTCCTGTATAACCTTCGGCACCAAGCCCGTTCCGTTAGTACAAATGATGGCAATGAGATATGCATACCACGCTAAAAAAAATGTATTTATTGGTATGATCGTCTACGGCAAGGCTCATGGTAAGATGAAAGAAATAGATGGTATCAGAAAATATGTTACAGATAAGGCTGAAATTTATGATATGACATCCATGTTTTATATGGACGAGCTTTCCGAGAAATTCTGTCGCATGGGTATTCAGAATCCTGAAGAAAAAATAGCTGCAATGATTTCCGGAATGGAGGAATCGGGAAATGAGTGTTAGTCTTAAAAGTATCAAAAATCAACTGAATAAGCTTGCAGCGGAATATATTGATGCATCAAGTGCCAAAAAACAGGATATTCTTGTCAGGACAGCAGATGTTATTTCACCTTTAAGCGAGTCTGAGAATAAATATGAAGATAGATGGTGGCTTAAAGATGTGTATGATGAAATGGTCAATCTTATATATTGCGGAAAAGAATGTATATTTGATAAATATTTAAAAACATATGATACCTGTGAAGCATTTTCAAATTATATTTTTTTGGCTGCTGAAAATAATCTGAAAGACAAGTGGAAAAAGGAAAGCATTAAAAACAATGAAATTAAGGATGAAGATAAAAATAAACGTTTACCCAGATTTATTCCGATTGAAGAAAAAAACGGGGAAGGAGATACCATTTTTGTTCCTGATATAATTGGAAAAAATGAGAATTCACCGGAAGAAGAATATGAACAAAAGCAAGCTGCGGTTCATGCTCTTATATTATTTATGGAGTTGCTGAACCATCAGGGAATATTGATTTCAAAAAATAATCAACAAGATATAGAATTTGTCAGATTAATGTGTACCGAAAGATTTGCAGAAATTTGTAAAGAAGTGAATAATGGATACATACATAATGAACTTAGAAATTATGAAACAACTGCAATCAACGCTATAAACACGGATTTTGCTGATCATTTTTATACGAAACATTGCCGGAATATTGGGGATTTTGAAACTGTACCCTATAAGAAAAAGAAATATTTCGGTATAGCTCAAAGTCCGGAAGAAGAATTGGAGCATCCTTTTAAAGCGAAGGTATATATCACTTTTTACAAGGTCTTTAATAATAAGTGTATAAGTGATAAAAAAATCAGTGAAATGAAAAAGAAATATGATACTCGTTTGGATGAATTTTTAATTAAAAAATTTTGATATAAAAAATACAGACTTGGACATCAAAAGCAGTCCAAGTCTGTTTTACTTTGCATCATTCAGAAATAATAAACTATTGTTATTATTTTATTTTAAAGAATATTTATATTACAAAAAAGCATTATAATTTATATAATTTGTGATAAAAATAATGACATATATAAATTTTTATAAGTTCCGCGTGTGTATGATTTTTGTTCAAAAAATCGAGGGGGAAGTTATCGGTACAAAATACGGTACTGAAAGTACAGCAGAATTCATTTCCAAGGATGAAGGAACATATAGTATATAAAAATGTTAAAAATATATAATAATATTTTGTTATTTTAATCAAAAAAGTTTTTTGTAAATTTATAGTTGAAATTATTTTAACCTAAATGGGCAAGAAGTCCCCCGGGTCTCACCTGTCGGTTCGGTCGGTGCTTCTGCCTTCGGCAGAGGTGTCCACCGGA
>OMZF01000190.1 GCA_900315465.1 uncultured Eubacteriales bacterium
AATGGCTTTCACTTCCCGATGGAAAGGTTTTCGGAACAGGCTGTATACTCGATACTTCACGGTTCGTCAGAGCAATTGCAGATCACGCAAAATGTCCAATTTCCAATGTTTATGGGATAGTTATAGGAGAACACGGTGACAGTCAGCTTCCTGTATGGAGCAATCTGACAGTTTCCGGCATGACGATCGAAAAACACTGTCTTCTTAACGGGCTAAACTGGAATAATGAATTAAAAGATCAGATACAAAACAAAGTAAAAAAACTTGGGGCACAGATTATTGCCGCAAAGGGCAGAACACACTATGGTATAGCTACCTGTGTATGTATGCTGGCAAATTCTGTTCTGAATAATGAACCTGTCACCGCATCGGTAACATCGGTATTAAACGGAGAATATGGATTATACGATGTTTCATTAAGTCTTCCCTGCATAATCGGTTCAGACGGAATATCTGAAAGAAAAACACTTTCCTTGAGCGATCACGAAATCAGTGATCTGAAAAACAGTGCCGAAAAATTAAAACTCACAATAGCCGATTCCTTTTAAAAAAACTTTTTTATTTCAGCGATAACAAAAAGCTCAAAGCATGATGACTTTAAATCACCGGGCTTTGAGCTTTAACTATAGTATCTGTACAAAGATTCAAGAAAATAAATTCATAAAATCCTGTGTCAAACTATACTTAAAAAGAAAAAAATCCTTCCCCACTTTCATAAATCCCGCTTTCCACTTTTCAAATTCCACATTATTTTCTGAGGTGTATAAGGTGAGCAATACCGGGAATACTCTCACCTTGCTTTGAAGCTTTTACCGACATCAAAGCACCTGTAGCTGCAAAAAGAATATTATTAAGTTCTCCCGATATAATCTTTTTCATAATATACGAGCAGAAAACAGAGGCACAGCATCCGCAGCCTGAACCGCCTGCGTGAACATCCTGATATTCACGTGCAAAGATCAGCTTTCCGCAGTCACGGTGAACTCTTGAAATATCCTTGCCTTCCTTCAATAAAAGTTCACACAAAAGTTCCGACCCGACTGCACCGAGATCCCCCGTAAGTATGATATCATAATCCTCGGGCAATGTTTGCGTATCATTAAGATAGCTTGAAATTGTATCCGCCGCAGCAGGTGCCATAGCAGCACCCATATCCGATGAATCTGTAATACCCATATCCGTTATTTTCCCTATAGTGACATCTTCTATACGACAAGCAGTATTACCCTTCCCTATCACAGCTGCGCCTGCACCTGTTACTGTCCACTGTGCTGTAAGATTTCTCTGTCCGCCGTATTCTATCGGCAGTCTGAACTGTCTTTCAGCGGAACAAAAATGCGAAGATGTAACAGCAAGCACTTTTTCCGCAGCACATGAATCAACCAGAATTGAACCCACAAGCAGTGCCTGTGCCATGGTAGAACACGCTCCGTACTGACCAAGAAACGGTATTCCGAACGAACGCATTCCGTAAGTTGAGGAAATGCACTGGTCAAGAAGATCTCCTGCAAGCACTATATCAATATCTTTTGCAGAAAAACCGCTCTTTTCAAATACAGTATTTACAGCTTCTGTCTGCAATCGTATTTCAGCTTTTTCCCATGTTTTTTCTCCAAGTGTGTCGTCATTAAAAATTTTATCAAAATGAGCAGCAAGAGGACCTTCGGATTCTTTTTTGCCTGCAATGCCGGCAGATGCTATTATCCCTGTACTGTTTTCAAGTCTGATAGTTCTTTCACCTATCTTTACTGCCATAAAAAAACCGCCTTTCTGTTATTATTGTGCACAGACAGGCGTTTTTTATTCTTTATTTCATTGCATCGTATGCTATTATTACTGCTTCGGGCTCCATATTGCACCCAAGAGAATAAAGCTTAATTAATTCAGTCATTTTTTTGAGCAGCTCAAGTGTTTTTATCATTTTCATCTGATCGGAAGGTCTGTATACCTGCTGCAGCAATAAAGGATATGCCTGCACAGCTGTTATCTCTTCAATATGATTTTCATCGCTTCTGCCGAGCAAAGCGACCGATCTCAGAGGTACACAAATATTGCTGCCAAGGCGGTGTTTACCGTTATACGGCGTTCCGAAAACATAAACCTTATCGCCGCTGATCTTAATAAGCGGCTTATCGTCATTTACCATAACTGCTCTGTTCCCGAAATGCCTTCTCCAAAGTTTTGTATGTGTTGACTTTCCCGTACCGCTCTTTGCAGTAAAAAGATATGCCTTACCGTCAACAGATACTGCCGAGCCGTGAAAAAGAAAAGTATCATATCCGATCATTTTTTCTGCTATCTTCCTGTAAACCGCAAGCTCTTCGAGATAACCTGCAGGGTGGTCCAACGG
>OMZF01000188.1 GCA_900315465.1 uncultured Eubacteriales bacterium
TAACCTACTAACTCCACAGGCGTAAAATCGGGCTGCACCATCCCTACTGCTACTAAATTATAAAACAAAACTTTCGTTTTGTCAAAATTTATCCGAGTTTTTTACCGCAGCCGGGGCAGAAGTGGCTGTTCGGGGCAAGCTGAAAACCGCAGTCAGGACAGGTATTGCATTGGTTTGGACATTCCATCCCTTCGGCTTTTCAATCGTGAAATACCCACTCGGGTCTGTGTATGTCTCCCATTCAATATTCTCCCAGTCGCCCTTTTTGACAGTAATTTTATCGTCTGCGGCAGTTTGGGATGCCTGTGGTGTGCTTGATTCTGTGGGAGTGGTGCTTGTTTCAGCAGGCTTTGAGCTTTCTTCTGTCGGTTTGCTGTCTGTTGCAGGAGTTACAGTTCCTTCACCACGCTTGAATACCATAACGGTAGCACCATTGACAATGGTCAGGCATCTCCAGACAGAGTATAGGTCGATTTACTTCCTGCAAGTGTTATATTTTCGCCCTCGACAGTAACATCAGATTTTATGCCAAAAAAGTCATATTCGCCGCTGCCGTCCTCTTTGATATTTATGGTTGTGAAAATACCCTTTGCATTGTTGTCTGAAAGGTCAACATTCTCACCATCTTTTATGTAGCTTGTCATAGTATATTTTCCGGCAAGACCGTCAGCCACCTGTGTTGACTCTGTTGTCGTGACGGATGATGCAGGAGCATTCTTTTTCTCGGTTTTTCCGTCATCACCTGAGCAGGCAGCCATTGACGAAGCTATAAGTGCAGCTGCAAGGACTGCCGATAATATCTTCGATGTTTTCATTGATTATACCTCCAAATCAAAAAAATATCCAAGACTATCTTACCAAAAAACAATAATATTTTCATATAGTTTCATAACTTGTCAATGTAAAATTCTGAAATTATTGTATTTCGGCTGATATTGTTATATAATTTTTTATGGTGATGATTATGAATCTGAGCGAACAGTTGAACTATTATTCAAAATCAATAGGATTTTCCTTCAAGGAGCTTTCGGAAGCTTCGGGTATCAGCACAGGTACAATCAGCAATTATCGTGCAGGAAAACAGATCCCGAAAATGAATAACCCAAAACTATCCATGCTTGCAAAAGCAATAGTTGAGCTTGGCAGAAAGAAAGATTTGACATTTTATTATGACGATGTATTGCTTGAGCTGCAGAAAAGCGTCAGCGGAAATATCGAGGTATCGTTCGACATTTATATTTCTAACCTGAACAAGCTGCTCAAAACATTGAATATCAGCAATATCGAGCTTGCACGAAAGCTGAATTATGACCCCTCGCAGATATCAAGATTTCTTTCAGGCGAGAGACTTCCGTCCGATATAGGAAAATTCAGTTCTCAGATAGCCTCATTTATAGCAAATAATTATTCCGACAGTTGTTACTGCTCACTGCTGCAGGAGCTGTTTGAGTGCGGCAAGGATGAAACAGACTCCCCGACTAAAATACATAAAAAAATAATCGAATGGCTCGGCTCAAATACCGACACCACAGAGGAGAATCCTATCAACAGCTTTCTTGATAATCTGGATAAATTTGATCTTAATGATTTTATCGGAGCTATCAATTTTAATAATATCAAGGTACCCTCTGTTCCGTTTGAGCTCCCCACAACAAATTATTATCACGGTCTGGAGGAATTCAAGCAGGCGGAATTCGATTTTATGAAAGCTTCCGCCTTGTCAAAATCAAGGGCAGACGTAATAATGTATTCGGATATGCCGATTGCAGAAATGGCAAGGGATGAGAATTTTGCTAAAAAGTATATGTACGGGATGGCGATACTGCTGAAAAAGAATCTGCATATCAGTTTTATCCACGATGTCCACAGATCCTTTGAAGAAATGCTGCTGGGGCTGGAGGGAAATATTCCCATGTATATGACAGGGCAGATCTCGCCGTATTATTTTCCCGAGCCGCAAAGCAGAGTATTTTCCCATTTGCTAAAAGTATCGGGAACTGCTGCTATGTGCGGCTTTGCTGTTACAGGCGATCATAAGGACGGCTTGTATCTTGTTACCAAGAATAAAACAGAGGTACAGAAATATCGGACTGCTGCCGAAATGATGCTTAAAAGTGCAAGACCGCTTATGGATATTTACAGAGGGGATCGTAAAGCAAAATTTGCAGATCATCTTCACAGCATGTGGAAAGCAGGCAGCCGCCGGATGATATTTTCAAGTTTGCCGATCTTCACTATATCCGAGGAGCTGCTGCTGAAAATACTTCATCGTGCAAATATCAGCGATGAGAGCACAAATGAAATTCTGTCATTCAGAGCAGATTATCACACAGCTATGACGGAGCTTTTGAAAAAGTACAGTATATCTGTTGAGATCAGCAGCCTGTCAAAAGAAAAATTCGATGAAAGCAGGGTTTCATTAGAGCTTTCTCAGCTTTTTTACGATAACAGCATAGCCTACAATTACGATGAATACACCGAACATTTGCAGCAAACCTTTGATTTTGCAGAAAGCTTTAATAATTGCACCGTAAAAGTAGAGAATGAACCGACCTTTAAAAATATCAGCTTCTCTATCATTGAGGATAAATGCGTCATTGTTTCCAAAGCCAACGATCCCGCAATACATTTTGTGATACATCATCCTAAAATGGTCAGAGCGTTTGAGAACTTTGTACCTCTGATAAAAGGGTAATATCAGTACATTTGTCCGATGCCAACCGCATTTTTCCAACCAAAAACCAATTTTGCTTTTTTACAATTGATAATTCCGAAACATGATATTTTACTGAGCAAACACTTTACAATTCCATTACATTTTGAATAAGACATGATAACACCTCCCGATCTATACTTTTGTAGTAATACAAAGTACAGATTGGGAGAATTCTTATGGATAATAAAACACTGAAAAATGAATATGAAAGCTATGTTTCAAAGCAGCAGGGTGTAAGCTTTATGCAGTCTGAAAAGTGGAGCAAAGTCAAAAAAGACTGGCTGTCCGAGCAAATTCTTTTGAAGGATGAATGCGGCTATGTGCAGGGGGCGGTGCAAATGCTGATCAAAAAGATACCGTTCCTGCATACCTCTTTTATCTATATACCAAGAGGCCCTGTCTGCGATATGCACGACAAATATGCAGTAAAAAGACTGACAGAACTTATCAGGCTCTACGCACAAAAATACAATGCATTTATGGTGCGGATCGATCCTATGATAGAACATAACGATACGCAGGCGATTGATCTTCTGACATCTCTTGGCTTTCGCTATAACACGAATAAATACGAGGACGATATGATACAGTCACAGAAAAACTACATACTGAACATAGCCGGAAAAACATCAGAGCAGGTCTTTGGCAGCTTTCATCCGAAGTGGAGGTACAATATCAGAACGGCTGTACGCAAGGGTGTGAAGTGTGTTTATGACAGCAGCAGGCTTGACGATTTTTATACGCTTATGCAGGAAACGGGCAACCGTGACGGTTTCTGTATTCGTTCAAAGGAATATTACCAAAAACTGCTTGAGACTCTCGGTGATAATGCAAGGCTTTATATGTGTTATTCTCCGCAGGGTATGCCCTTATCCGGTGCAATATCCGTGTGTTACGGTGACAGGGTAAGCTATGTTTACGGTGCGTCAACAGCAAAGCAAAGAAATCTGATGCCGAATTATCTGATGCAATGGCAGATGATAATCTGGGCAATAGAATCCGGCTGTCGGATATACGATTTTATGGGTGTTCCGCATTTTGAGGATGAAAGCCATCCCAACTACGGCGTGTATCGTTTCAAGAAAGGCTTTAACGGAACGGCAGTGACGTATGCAGGAGAGTTTGATCTGATTCTTTCTGAACCAAAGTATAGATTAGCGAGAAATGTTCTCAGGATTAGAGGATATAAGAAAATATGATATGAATATTTCTTGTGTGCTGTGATATAATCAGAGTATCAAAAAAATATATCAGAACGGTGAAATGCAATATGGCACATAAAGAAAAACAGATACTTATAAATATTTTGAATGAATGTATGACCATTCCATAATATTCTCTTTTTCAAGGACTGCTTCGGCAGTCCGTTTTATTTGTAAAGAAATAGTATTTACGCGGCAAGAAAGTAAAGAACCTCGTTAGCTTGAGCGTGAAATTGGCTTCGGTGGCTCACCGGTTTTTACAACTATTTTACATCGTCTGTATTTATAAAAATCTGCTCAGGGTGTATAATTAAAGTTGAATAAACATTAACGGAGGAAAAAAATGGCTGAAATACTGATCGTTGAAGATGATGAAAATATTGCAAAAATGATAAGCATTACGCTTTCTATGGAAGGTCACAGTTTTGATGTCTGCTATGACGGCTTGACCGCAGAGAAAATGATCGGACAAAAGGTATATGATGTGATACTGCTCGATATAATGCTGCCGGGACAAAGCGGATTTGAGCTGCTGTCCAAAATAAAAAACGAAAACGGAGCTGTTATCTTTCTGACGGCTTTGCAGGATGTCAGCGACAAGGTGAAGGGACTGAAACTCGGTGCGGAGGATTATATTGTCAAGCCCTTTGAACCGATA
>OMZF01000180.1 GCA_900315465.1 uncultured Eubacteriales bacterium
CAGAAGCACCGACCGAACCGACAGGTGAGACCCGGGGGACTTCTTGCCCATTTAGGTTAAAAGGCAAAAATTTTTAACAAAGCAACTATTCCGGAAAGATTATTCGCTGTATTATTTTACAAACTCAAGCTCCAGACCGATTATTTCGGACATAGGAACGATTTTTCTTTCTCTTTTGTCAGCCTTGTCCGCTGATGCCCATAAGAACGGATGAAAAAGTATACCTTCGTTAAGGTCGATTTTGGCAAGGTCATCCTTCCAGCCGTCCCACATATAATTGGAATAGAACAACTCTGTATCTCCTGAAACAGCCCATGTTATAAATTGGGAATAGTTAAGCTCCATATCCTCTAAAAGCAGACTGTCCGGAGAGAAATACGCCATATTACCATTATCTTCCATAACAAAAAGACCGCCTAAAATATCTTCTCCTACAAGAGTACCGAATTCGGGGAATTCATTATTTATAGCTGCAAAATTCATTTCACCAGAACCGTATATCCTTATACGGTCATCTACAATAATTCCTCCGCAGTTTTTCATTACTGCTTCAATGGTTGTACCTTCGGTAAGTTTAAAATTTCCGATAACGTCATAATAGGCATATTTACTGTAGGGCAGTATGCGTATATTTTTATCGGAGTTTTTGATCATTTCTTCAATGATCTGCCATTTTTCCATAATACAAAAAACTCCTTATTCTTCATCGTCTTCGTTCTGAGGCAAATCAAGCCCCATATTATCAATTCTCTGACGAATATCGTCATTTTCATATTTGTCTCTTATATCGGCAATTATATGAAGATCTATAGCTTCATGCTCAAGTTTTTCAAAACTGTCAAGATACATACTGATAATATTGTCAGGGTCATCAAATGCTCTTATACCGATAGTAGGGCCGTCACTTACAAGATAAACAAGTATTACTCCTACAGGAGTAAGCTGCTGTTGAGTAAGACCTTTTTCAAGCAAAGTATGCACATCAGCTTTTTCAAAGCATTCTATGACACTGTATCCGGGATAAACATTATTCGCAATACCCTCACGAACAAGCCAGTCTTTTATTTCATCTGTTTCAGGTTCAAGAAATGCAACTGCATTGATACGTCCCCAGCCGTGAGTATGTTTAGCAAGCTCAAAAATAAGGTCATTTCCGTTTTCCAGTCCTCTTAACGCCCATATTGCAAAAATGGTGAATTCATCACTCAGTCCGGTATCAAAAATAGCCTTTGTAAGAGCTTCATTATAATCTGAGAAAAGTTCAAGTATCATCATACCGAGCTTTACAGCCTCACGCTTCTTGCTGTATATCAGAAGTTTTATTGCATAATCATATATATAATCCGCGTTCAGTTCGCTTGTATGACTAAGTATATAATTCTGAACATTATCAACGATGAAAATGGTATGTTTTTCTTTATCATTAAAGTAATCATTTGTTTTTTCAAAAGCTAAACGACTGTTTCCCTTGCCTGCAATATTTATAATTTCCTCAAGTTCTCCGAGTTCCTCTGACTTAGGCTCGCTGTGGTAACGCATTATACCGTCAAAAGCACCGTCTGCAAATGAATTACCTTCTGAATCCTTCGGATGATCAGGAAGTGAAAATTCGAGGGGAAGTTCATCATCTTCTATATTCTGCTTAATAAGATCAAAAAGAGATATATTCAGTTCTTCATCACTTTCAGCAGAAGTTTTGAGTTCTTTGACATCTTCAATATCAAAGTTATGTTCTTCGCTGAGCATATCATTATGTATGGAATTGCCGTTGCGTTTATCAAATTTATCCGCCAGCTCCTTTGCCCTTTTGTAGAAGAAGTCTTTAAGCTGTGCTGCCTTATAGATATTATCTTCATTATAAATATCTTCGTTTCTGTAGGGCAGTTTAAGACGGAATTCATCCATTTCAGCCTTTTCCAGATTTTTCATAAGGAAATAAGCAGCACGGTTAAATTGGAACATTTCATTTCCGTTATTATTGCTTACTGTATAGGGCAGGCATTTTTTAAGTATATTAAAAGCAAGTGCGGGGTCAGAGAATGACAGAACATACATACACCGAGATTTTGAGGCAATAAGCGAGCCGTCACTTCCAAAATCACGAAGTATAAGACGGATAGCTTTTTTAGCGTATCTGTTAGCCTCTGCCAGCTCACCTTTATTAAAATAATGTACAGCAAAATCAACATAAGTAACATGTGGTATTTCGGTGCAGGAAAGTTTACCGTCAAAAATAGGCTGAGCTTTTTTGAGGGCTTTTTCGGTATCCTTTTCTACATCAAGGATATAGGATATTTCGATATTTGTTTCGCAGGCTTTGCAGTCACTCATAGCATCTCTTTTTGTAAGAAGGAATTTTTTATGTGCCTGCTGAATGGTCATTCCATTAAAAGTACAGTTATCACTGCCGTCATAAATATCATCAAGCATTAGTGAAACTAATTTATGATAATAGCTTCTGGGATTATAATTGAAGCGTTTGCAGAACTCTCTGTACTGATCAAACATTTTTTCTATCTGAGTCAGTGAGATCTGAGGAAAATAATTCAGACTGCCCACTACCCATTTATAAGCCCACATAAGATCATGATTATATTCATCCCATAATTCGGGATGACTTTCAAAATAAGCTGTATATTCGGGGAAAAGAAGTATACCGTTATAATCGTTTCCATGAAAAGTATTTTCTTCCATGAAAATATAATAAAGCTCCATGGCACTTTTGGTATCCTGTTTCTGTATAGCCTTATCAAGTTCGGCACGAACAGCCTTTTCTCTTGCTTCACCATACTCCATATCCACAAATGGATAATTCTGTGCATAGCCTTCTGATTTTGTCATAATAATTCACTCCGTTTCATTATCAGGGGTCTTAATATCTATCCCCATATTTATTATTCTTTGTTTAATGCTTTCATCGTCATAATTTGCTCCGATAACAGAGAGGATATTTTCATCCTGTTCTGTAAGCTGACAGTTTTCCGCACTGTCAATAAAGAGACTGATGATTTCCTTTTCATTTTCAAAAGCGTGTATGCCGATTGTTGGGCCGTCAACTATAAGGAACAGCATTATCACCGCAACAGCACTAAAATTATCATCGGTAAGTCCGTCTTTGAGCAGCTGCATTGTACCTGACTTTTCAAAACAATCAATAGGACTATATCCGTTGTATACAGTGTTATATATCCCCTCGTTAAGAATCCATATTTTTATTTCATCGGTTTCTGGTTTAATAAAACGCATTGCGTGTATTCTTCCCCAGCCCTTAGCTTTTTTAGCAATTTCAAAAACGAGGTCATTTATATTCTTTTCACTTTTCAAAGCCCATATTGCAAATACTGTAAATTCATTACATAAACCGAGTTCCATTACAGAATCTATAGTTTCTTCATCATGCCCCGAAAATATTTCTAAAATTCCCAGACCGAGTTTTACCGCTTCTCTATTATTACTTAAGAAAGCAAGAGCCTCTCCAAGTCTGTATACAAGATATGACGGTAAGCGGTCTTTATTTGCGGTTATGAAATCCTGTGTTTTGTCAATGATTGAAAGAGTGCGGAGCTTTTCTTTTGAGAATAATTCATCAAAATCCTCTATCGGAAATTCAAGGTCATCGGAAAGAATTGCATTTTCGATAAGCTTTTCGAGTTTATCAGAATATTCTTTTTGTACATTTCCGAAAAACATTGCGACAGAATCCTGTTCTCCGTCAGCATAGGGTTCTCCGTCAGGATTTTTCTCAGGTGCAGGCAGGCAAAAGTCAACAGGAAGTTCTCCGTCAAGGATATTTTCATTTATATATTGGAGAATGGGCATATCAGGAATATCCTCGTCAAAAGAATAATCATCATTAAAATCGTATTGCTTATTGAGAATATCAGTAAAATGGGAATTATTATTTCTTTGGTCAAAACGATCAGCTATATATTCTGCTTTACTGTAAAAATAATTTTCAAGCTCCTCTACATCATAAATACCGTTTTCACTATAGATCTCAGCTGAACGATCCGGCAGACGAAAATGAATTTTTTCATAGCCCAAAAGTTTCAGCTGACGAAATGTATGTACGCCGGAAAGGAAAAGATAGAAATTATCGAAACCGCATTTATTTTCGCTGCATACGTTAAGCTGTTTTCTGAATATCTGCAAAGCCTTTTTTGTATCAGTGTAGGCATACATCAATATGCAAAGTCCCTTGTCAAATGTAAGAGTATTGCTGTCGCCGAAATCTCTGTGCATTATATGATAGGCTCTGTCGAGATAATTCTTTGCATTTTTAAGCTCTCCTGCATCGAAATAATATTTTGCAAAATTGACATATGTATAAAGAGGTACTTGCGGACAGTAAAGCTTTCCAGAAAAAATAGGTTCAGCAGTTTTAAGTGCTTTTTCTATATCTTTTTCTACGAACAATATGTATTTGGTAAGGTCATCACATTCACCTGCCGGAATTTCGCTGAGTTTATCTACAGGGATAAGCATCATTTTTTTATGACATTCAAAAATATCTCCTACTCCCTCAAAACTATCTATACCATGCGAATACATATAATTCCATAAATGGCGGTAATAACTTCGTTTATTGTAGCGGAATTTATCGCAGTAGACATTATACTGACTAAAAACATTTTTTATCTGAGAGTTTGGTATTTCGTAAAAATCCTGAATACATCCGGTTATAAGCTTATATGCCCGCATAAGATCTTCACTGTTATCTTTCTGAAATTCGGGATGTTTTTCAAATAGAGCAAGATATTCGGGAAATCCGATCAAAGATTCATATGCATCTAAATTAAGCTGATCTTCCTCTATGAATTCGTAATAAAGTTTAAGGGCATTATCAATATCCTGTTTTTGTAAAGCTTCATCAAGGGCGGCTTTTATGCCCTTGCATTTTGCTTCACCTATAGCGAGGTCAAAGAAATATTTTTTGCCGTAATCATCAAATGTCATACTGTCACCTCAGAATTCCATAAGTTTGTAAAGATTTTCGTTAAGTGTTTTCATTTCGTCATGGAGAAGAGGGAAATGTCCTGAAAGCAGTGACTGAATGTAAAGTATTTCAATATAACATTCAGTTTTTACTTTGTCATCATTATCAATAAGCTTTCTGATTATCATATTGTTTGTATTGAAATAAAGACAGGCTTTAGCACCCGAACCAAGTTCAGTTTCAAAACTCGACAGCATATCCATGAAAACATCATTTGCATTTTCTTTTGAACGTTTTATTTGTCTTGCCTCGTAAGCCTTTTCATTTATAGTATAAAGTACGGGAATATCAAAAGGTCTGAATTCCTTGACAGCGGCTTTGCAGTCATACTTTTTAAGTATGCGTGACGCAAGAGCCAAAAGTCTGTCAACGGCAGGATCACCGTCAAGTTCGGAATCATCAAGCATAAGGTCTATATCCGTATCATTAAGCTTTTCAATATCGGTCTGACGGCTTTTTTCCGCAAGTTTCAGAATAATAGAATTTTCGTATACATAACCGGCATTTATCAGAAGTTCATTTCTTTGAGTATAAAGGGGTGCAAGCTGGGCGAATTGATTTATGTCAAGTGTATAGAAAGCCATACCGCCAAAATCAGAAATATCCTTGCCGGTCATATATCCGAGAGAGGTTTCAAATGATATATGCGGAAGCAATATATTATCCATTCCGTCTGATGAAGCTATAACAGATTTGACCGCAAGATTATGTATTCTTACAATATCGTGCAGAAGATTTCGGTTATATATATCAAGGTCTTGGAAATAATCCGCTATACAGTCGGAAATTTCATCTCTTGCGGCATCAAGTGCAGAGTCCTCGTAAAAATCTTCTCTGGAGGAGGTTGGTTTCAGTTTGGTAGTATTAATAATGCATCGGATAAAGAAAGCCCATTCAGGAAGAAGCCGCTGACCGTTTTCAGTCAGGAGCATATTTTTGAGATATATCCTGTGCATATTATGTGCATTTGCAGACACGGGATAAGGCAGGATATAAGCTATACCGCTGAAAAGCCCTGTAGGAGATTTAAGAGTAAAGCAGTCAAGAAAATCTTCTCCGAGAAAAGTTTTACCCATTTTCATACAAAGGTCTTTATCTTTAGCCGTATCAAAATCAAATTTGAGATTAAGTCTTGTTTTCTTGTTTTCGTCAATTATATAAACGGGATATTTCAGGAACAGACCGTAATAATAAACGAGATTAGCTATATTATCGGGATTGTAATATTCATCAATTACTTCCTTGTCTGTATCCGATTTATTGTTTACGATAATAATTTCCGTACCTACCGGCATGGTATCACTGCACTCTGTAATGGTATAGGTACCGTCAGCCCTGCCGCACCATTCAAGAGGTTTTTCAGGGGTCTTATATGAACAAGTCCTTACGATTATCTGTTCCGTTACCATGAAGCATGACAGCAGACCTATGCCGAAACGACCAATATAATCCCCGTTTGCATGACTGTTTTCTATATCATATTTAGAAGACTGTCCTATAACGGAAAGGAACTTATGAATTTCATCTTCTGTAAGACCCGTACCATTATCACGGAAAATGATCTGTTTCCCCTTTTCAACGGTAATTTCCACAGCGGCATCTCTTTCGTTAAAATCGCTGTCCGAAACGATTCTCGCACTTATCGCATCCGTACCATTCTGAAGCAGTTCACGCACAAATACATCAGGTGAGCTGTACAGATGATTTGAAAGAATATCTATCATACCTCCGAGATTTACTTTAAATTTAAAATCCTTATCCAATTTTTCCATCTCCTGTTTCAAAATATATCATATTTTCATTATAACAATTACGAAGCATATTTTCAACAATATATTACACACAGATGATTGAAAAAGTAAGGATTATGTGGTATAATAGCAGACGGTTAACAGCCAAAAATTAAAAGTTAAGGAGCTAAAAAGAATGGATATAGTATGTTTAGATCTTGAGGGAGTATTAGTACCTGAGATATGGATAGCATTTTCACAGGAGAGCGGTATACCCGAACTTAAAAGAACGACTCGTGACGAGCCTGATTATGACAAGCTTATGAAATGGAGATTAGGAATACTCAGGGAGCATGGTCTCGGACTTAAGGAAATTCAGGAAACGATTGCAAAAATAGACCCGCTTCCCGGAGCAAAAGAGTTTCTTGATGAGCTGCGTTCACTCACACAGGTAATAATCATAAGTGATACATTCACTCAGTTTGCTAAACCTCTTATGGAAAAGCTGGGCTGGCCTACAATTTTCTGTAATTCTCTTGAAGTAGCTGAAAGCGGAGAGATAACTGGCTTTAAAATGCGTATAGAAAATTCAAAATATACCACCGTAAAGGCTTTGCAGTCAATAGGCTATGAAACTATCGCAAGCGGTGACAGTTATAATGACCTTGCAATGATAAAGGCAGGCAAAGCAGGATTCCTTTTTAAGAGTACGGATAAGATAAAGGCTGATAATCCTGAAATACCTGCATTTGAAAATTACGATGAGCTTCTGGCAGCTATAAAAGCAAACCTCAGCTGATCTGCACTTTTATAAAATTGCAAAACGGAGGAATAGAAATTGCTTAGTGAAAAAATGGAGCAGTTGTCCGTATTGCTTAAAACAAATAATAAAAAAATAGCCGAAAAAGCAGGCTGTTCTCCGGCGAATTTCAGCCGTCTGCGTAATGGCGGACGATGTGCAGATGAAGAAAGTTCTACTGTATGTAAATATGTAAAGGGTGTATGCAGTATTGCAAGGGAGAAAGGTATTGAGGACAGGCTCTGTGAACTTATCAGATGTGAGCAGGATGAGATCGAAAGCAGACTCAGGAAATGGCTTTTTGAGTACGAAGAAGATGACAGAAAAATATCCGTTACCGACCCTGCTATGTTCGGCAAAAAATTAAGACTTCTTATGGAACTTGCGGAAGTTTCAAACAGCCGCCTGAGTAAGAGCCTGAATATAGACGCATCATACATAAGCCGTATGCGGCAGGGCGAAAGAGTACCTAAATCCGATTCAGGTACAGTATCGGGAATATGCAGCTATATATTTGATAAAATGAAAGAGGAGTATAAAACACAAGGTCTTACAGAGCTTTTGGGACTGAGTGAAGAAACAGATATAACTCCCGAAAACATAAAGGAATGGCTGTATAGTGACAGACTTTTGACAAACGACATTACTGTGAAACAGCTTATGGATAAGATAGAAAATATCTGTCACACTCCTGACAATACTGTGACTGATGATGAAGAAATAAAAAAGCTTATCCCGTATGAACTTCTCAATGATGACAACAGCAGTTACAGGGGACTTGAAGGTATGCGGAACGCCACTTTAAAATTTCTTGCAAATGCGGTGCTTAAAAAACATGAAGAACTGCTTCTTTACTCCGATCAGTGTATGGACTGGATGACGGATGAATTTATAAAAACATGGACAGTATTAATGACCGAATGTATCAGACGAGGTATAAAGATAAAGATAATCCATAACGTAGACAGAGGCGTTTCAGAGATGCTGAAAGCGATAGTATCATGGATGCCGCTGTATGCAAGCGGAATGATAGAGCCGTATTATTGTGTAAAAAGCAGGGGCGAAAGATTTTCTTGTACGATATTCATTGATAAAGGATATGCTTGTGTAAGGGGATTATGTGTGAGAGGACTTGAGGACAGTTCAAACTATGTCTATACCAAATCTCCCGAAACTTTCCGTATAGTCGAAGAAAATTATTATCAGCTTCTACAAAACAGCCGGCCATTACTTAAACTAAGTGATAAGCCTGCGGTACTTTCCGGAAAATATACTGCTTATATCTATAATAATAATCAGATATGCATAGGTGAAGGTGAGGTAATATTAAATAAGCTCACCGAGCCAATGTCAAGCTTCACCTTTGATCATCCTATGGTATACAAAGCATTCAAAAGCTTCATCGAAAACCAATAACAATCAGAGGTGTTCTGATTTGCTTTGCCATTCTTACTTTTAAGATAACGGAGATGGATCATTATGAAAAAAATTACAGCTTTATTTTTAGCCGGATTCATGCTTTGTCTTGGTGTTGTTATAGGATTCACACTGTCGCCTGTAAAGCATGGAGTATATATTTCAATGGGCAATAATAACCATGATAACAGTGCAGTGGCAAATGGTCATTACGGCAGGAAAAAGAAAGACCGCTGCATGAAAAAGAAAGGATCAACAAATGGACTGGACTGAAATCGTATTGACAGTACCCTCAGAAAAGATAGATACTGTAAGTGATATTGCTCAGATGACAGTACCCTATGGTATCTATATAGAAGACTATTCCGACCTTGAAAACGAGGTTATGGAAATAGCAAAAATTGATATGATAGACGAAGAACTTCTCGGTCAGGACAGAGAACACGGAAAGGTGCATATATACATAAGTCCCGAAGAAAACCCCGAGGAAGCAATATCATATATACACGAAAGGCTCAAGGCAGAAAACATTGAGTATGAAATAAAAATAGATGACTGCGATGTTGAAAGCTGTCTTGAAAGCTGGAGAAAATACTTCTGTCCCATAAATGTAGGAGAAAAACTGCTTATCAGACCGATATGGAGAGATGATTACGAAAAGGGCAACAGAATAGTAATAAATCTTGAACCCGGTCTTGCTTTCGGTACGGGTACACATGAAACAACAAGACTTTGTTTGCAGGCACTTGAAAAATATGTCAAAAAAGGCGATAAGGTATTGGATGTAGGCTGCGGAAGCGGTATATTGGCTGTGGCATCTCTTCTTTTGGGAGCTGAAAGTGCTTTCGGTATAGACATTGATGAGCTTGCAGTAAAAGCATCAAGGGAAAATGCAAAGCTCAACGGTGTCGAGGACAGATATACAGGAATAAAGGGCAATTTAGCTGATAAAGCAGAAGGTACTTATAATATAATAACGGCTAATATAGTAGCGGATGCGATAATTATGCTTTCGTCCGATATTATGAAATTCATGGATGAAAACAGTATTTATATTACCAGCGGAATAATAGATACAAGACTTGACGATGTTTTGGCTGCACTGCCCGAAGGTCTGACAGTTACTGAACAATTTGAAGAAAAGGGTTGGATATGTCTGGTCATCAAAAAAGCTTGAATGACGGATATTGAGGTGAGTAGATATGGAAAAGAAAAGGGATAAAACAGGTCTTGCGTTTTCAGCATTTCTGATAATAGCATTTGTAGTATGTGCATATTTCTTTATCGGACTTATATTCAGTTCGACAGGCATGGAGGATTCCCTGAAAAGATTGCTTACAGCGGCAGTTTTTGCACTGTTCGGACTTATACTTTTTTACGCTACACGAGTAGGTGACGGAAAACAGGTAAAGAGATTTTCTCCTGCTACACTTATAATACTTGATCTTCCAGCAATATATATTCTTTTGGCAAGTGTTGCAGTTGGACTGCCGTTTCCCTTTGACTTAGCCGCAAGACCTGAGATTATATATATGGCAGGTGCGGCACTCGGCTACGGCATACCTTATACATTCCTCAGCGGATATGAACTCGATATACCGGCTGAGGACAAAAGCGAAAAGGAAGAAAAAATAACTGAAGATTATGAGCCTGATGAACTTGACAAAACAGATGAAACGAAATCTGAAACAGAAGAAAAATCACCTGAGACCAGCGATGTATCAGACGATGCATAAATAATTATAATAAGGTCAATAATCCAAAAAGAAATCTTAAAGGGGAGTTTTTTAAATGGCAGAAATAGAAGAATGTACACATAATTGTGAAACGTGCGGAGCAAATTGTGCATCAAGAGAGGGGGGGCAGCAAAAGGATATGCATGAACCCGTAAACGATGCAAGCACTGTAAAAAGAGTTATTGGTATTGTAAGCGGCAAAGGCGGAGTAGGCAAATCTATAGTCACCTCACTTATGGCAGTAATGTTCAGCAGAAAGGGCTACAGTACAGCAATTCTCGATGCGGATATCACAGGCCCGTCTATACCAAAAGCATTCGGCATAAAAGAAAGAGCTATGGGAAGTGACTACGGCATAATACCCGTAAAAACACACAGCGGAATAAGTGTGATGTCGGTAAATCTTCTTTTAGAGAATGATACTGATCCGGTAGTATGGAGAGGCCCGATACTTGCCGGAACTGTAAAACAGTTCTGGACAGATGTTGCATGGGGAGAAGTCGATTATATGTTTGTCGATATGCCTCCCGGAACAGGAGATGTACCACTTACCGTATTCCAGTCATTACCTCTTGATGGTATAATCATTGTTACATCTCCTCAGGAGCTCGTATCCATGATAGTGGAAAAGGCTGTAAAAATGGCAAACATGATGAATATACCAATACTTGGCGTAGTGGAGAATATGAGTTATTTTGTATGTCCCGACTGCGGAAAGAAACATTATCCTTTCGGAGAAAGCAATCTTGAAAAGGCTGCAAAGGAATACGAACTTGATATACTTGCTCGTCTGCCGATAGATCCTGCAAATGCAAAAGCCTGCGATGAGGGCAGAATCGAAACTGTTATTAATGAAGCTGCTTCTGCTGCCGCAGACAAAATAGAAGAAAAACTGACACTATGAATTCAGTGTGGAGTTTATAGGTTATTCCAATTTAATATGCTCAATAAAAATAAAGGCTGTTGTGCTTTCCATCGGTACAACAGCTTTTTTCAGTTTGAAATGTGGAATATGAAATTGTTGCTATTCGGCTTTACCTTGGCATTTCTGTTTATTTTCCCTTTTACATTTCAAACTAAAATTGCAGTATTGACTTTTTGGGAGGTTTGGATTAAAATAGCATTTGTGGTACTATACCAAATTTCGGGTGTAAGGAATTAAAAGATGAAATTTAAGGAAATATTTATAGAGGGTACGAATAATACTTTTATTCAATTCTTCAGGAGTCTTTTTGTGGGCGGTATAGCTACTGTGGTCGATATGGCGGTGCTTATCGCTGTAAGGGAAATTTTCAGACTTCCTGAGGATATTTGTGCTGTTTTCGGATTTGTTGCGGGATTGACCGTCAATTATATCGTTTCAAATCTTTGGGTATTTGCTAAGGCTAAAGTTAAAAACAGAGTTCTCGATTTTGTCGTCTTTGCTGTTATAGGTATTATCGGTCTGGGGCTTACTCAGCTCATCATTGCTCCTTTCGCTATGGAAGGTCTGTTCGGTGAGGGGATAATCGTTAAAAATAATTTACTCGGCAGCTTTATCCCTGCCGATAAATATTATATAATAGGTAAACTTATTGCTGTTGTGCTTGTTTATATGTGGAACTTCTTCGCCCGTAAATTCCTGCTCTATAACCATACCGATGATAAAATTGATTCACAAAACACAGAAGGGTAATTTTATTTATGAAGAAAATCGTAATTATAGGAGCAGGCCCGGCAGGTATTACCGCTGCTGTTGAACTCCTTAAAAATAATAATGATGAATATCAGGTAGTTATACTTGAGGAGACTCAGGCTATCGGAGGTATCTCTCAGACCGTGCAGCATAACGGTAACAGAATGGATATTGGAGGTCATCGCTTTTTCTCCAAAAGTGACGAGGTCATGAAATGGTGGAGCGACCTTATGCCTTTGCAGGGGCATCCTTCTTTCGATGATAAAAAACTCGGCAGGGACAAGCCTTTGAATCAAGGCGGCCCTGACCCAGAAAAAGATGACACTGTTATGCTTGTGAGAACCCGTGTGTCAAGAATTTATTACAATAAGAAATTTTTTGATTACCCCGTCAGAATGTCTGCCTCCACTATTAAAAATATGGGCTTACTTACTACTATGGCGGCAGGTTTCAGCTATATCGGAGCTTCTATATTTAAAAAGAAAGAAGATTCCCTTGAGAATTTCTATATAAACCGTTTCGGTAAAAAACTCTACAGTATGTTTTTTGAAGGATATACCGAAAAGCTTTGGGGCAGACATCCGAGAGATATTTCTGCCGACTGGGGTTCTCAAAGAGTTAAGGGACTTTCTATCCGTGCAGTCATTAAAGATATGTTCTCTAAGGCATTCGGCAGTAAAAAGAAAAATAAAGAAGTCGAAACTTCTCTTATAGAACAATTCTGGTATCCTAAATATGGCCCCGGTCAGCTTTGGGAAACTGCCGCAAAAAAAGCCGAGGACAATGGTGCTGTTATACTTAAACACCATAAGGTCAAAGAGATATTATGCAAAGACGGAAAAATAACATCTGTTGTATGCGATACTCCTGACGGAGAGAAAAAAGTTGACGGCGATATTTTTATTTCCTCTATGCCCGTAAAAGACCTTGTATGCAGTATGTCGGGAGATAAGCCCGATGATGAAATAATAGATTATGCAAAAGGTCTGCCCTACAGGGATTTCGTTACTGTAGGTCTGCTTGTAAACAGACTTGACCTGCAAAATAAAACTGATATAAAAACTTTAGGAAATATCGTTCCGGACTGCTGGATATATGTTCAGGAAACAAAAGTTAAACTCGGCAGAATTCAGATATTCAACAACTGGTCTCCCTATATGGTCAAAGACCCCGAAAATACCGTATGGATAGGTCTGGAATTCTTCTGCAGTGAGGGAGACGATTTCTGGAATATGTCCGATGATGAATGTATAAAACAGGCTGTAAGCGAACTTGAGGAAATGGGAGTAATTAAAGCCGGTTATGTTCTGGACAGCCACAGGGAAAAAGTTAAAAAAGCGTATCCCGCTTATTTTGATACCTACTCCCATATGAATGAAATTATAAATTGTCTTGACGGTTACGAAAATCTTTTCTGTATCGGCAGAAACGGTCAGCACCGTTACAACAACATGGATCACTCCATGCTTACAGCTATATATGCCGCCCGTGCAATCAAATCAGGCTCTACTGATAAACATGATATATGGAATGTAAATACCGAAAAGGATTACCATGAAACAAAATGACCGAAAAGGAGCAGAAGCCTATGGAAAAACAAAATAAAATATCACTTCTGCTTGAGTTTGTATCCCGTATTACCAAGCACCCGTTCCTGACCTCTGCGGCAGTATGTTTTTTAAGTACCTTTATCACTACAGGAACAGAATTTTCTCCTTTGGCTTTTATAATACCTGCTCTTACAATGGCTGTTTTTGGGGTATATTCCGCACTGTTCATATCAGAAAAAGCTCCCGAAAAAAGCCGTGTGTCGCTTATAGGTGTACTTTGCTTTGCTGTCGGGATATTCTCCCCTATTTTCGGATATTTTATATCTCAAAGTCAGAGACCTTATCTTACCATACTTATGACAGGTATTATATCTGTTATTGCGGCAGGCTTATATATGTTTTTCAGCCGTAATCTTAATACCAGACGATTTGTAATGCTTATGCTTGCTTTGGGATTTCTTTTAAGACTTGCATACATTATGAACAATACTGTAAGGTATCATCAGCATGATGCTGGAAGTGCAGAGGAACTTGACGGGCATATGGGGTATATCGCCTATTTATCATATAATCTTCATCTGCCCGATTTTGATGTAAGAAATGTTTATCAGTTCTATCATCCGCCGCTTCATCATATCATTGCTGCCATGTGGGTGAGAATACAGAATCTTTTAGGTATTCCTTTTGATAATATCTGGGAAAATGTTCAGATACTTACTCTCTTTTATTCATGCTGCTGCATGATACTTTGTTATAAGATATTCCGTAAACTTTCACTTGACGGTACAGGTCTTTGCAGTGCGATGGCGATAATATGCTTTAACCCCACCTTATTCATTCTTTCGGGCAGCGTCAATAATGATATGCTTTGTCTTACATTTATGCTTGCTGCTGTTTATAATACTTTATACTGGTATAAAAGCCGTAATTTCGGCAGAATCATCTGTATTGCCGTATCTGTAGGCTGTGCCATGATGTCAAAGCTTTCGGGCTGGATGGTCGCCCCTGCTATCGCTTTCATATTCATTTATGTATTCTTTACCGAACTGCGAAGCTATAAAAAATATATACCTCAGTATGCCGCTTTTCTTCCGGTTTGTGCCGCTCTCGGTCTTTGGTGGGGTATACGCAATTATGCACTCTACCAAGTTCCAATTACCTATGTCATGGAGCTTTCCGAAAGGTCGGAACAGTATATAGGCGATATTCCCGTTATGAAACGTCTGTTTGATTTCAATTTTACTCAGTTTGAAAATGTCGGAGATCAGTTCATGATGTATGACGGGGCTTACAACGAATATAACCCCCTTATAGCACTTTTCAAGACATCAGCTTTCGATGAACTTTATACCGTACATTTTTATAAAGCCGTTGCCGGATGGGACAAATTCCTGTTCTTTTCTGTTTTAGCAGTAGGAATGATCGCTTTTTTTGCTATGGTTTTTGTTATGATATTTGATAAAAAAACAAGCGGAGTACATAAGATATTTTTAGGTTTAATTTACGGAGTAATACTTATTTCGTATTATATTTTCTGTATCAAATTCCCTCAGGTATGTACTGAAAATATACGCTATGCCGTACCGCTTATTGTCATCGGAGCTTATTTCTTCGGCAGAACGGTACAGATTTTACTAAATACCGAAAAAAACGGACTTAAAATTGCCGGAAAGATAACCGGAACAGCACTTTGCAGTATTACAGTAATTTATAGTATAAGTTCGGTAATATTTTATTATATCACTTTTATGGGATAATCGGAGAGGAAATTATGTTTTTCAAGAAAAAAGAACCACTTTCAAACAGCATTTCATATATTGTTGTCGGACTCGGAAACAGCGGTACACAATACGAAAATACTCGTCATAATGCAGGATTTATCGCTATAGATATACTTGCAGAAAAGCTGAACGTAAAAATCGACAGGATAAAATATAAATCCCTTGTCACTACCTGCACCATAGCAAACCAAAAAGTATTACTGATGAAACCATCAACTTATATGAATCTTTCGGGGCAGGCAGTAACTGAGGCTATGAATTTTTATAAGATTCCCCCTGAAAATGTCATTATTATACTTGATGACATATCGCTTGATGTGGGGAAAATGCGTATACGCCGCAAAGGCAGTGACGGCGGACACAACGGAATGAAAAATATCATTTACCTTTCGGGCAGTGATATGTTTCCACGCATCAAACTCGGTATCGGGCATAAGCCTGAAAACAGAGACCTCGCTGATTGGGTTCTGTCAAGATTTACCGAGGATGAATATAAGCTTCTTTCTGAGACAGGAGAAAAAGCCGCTGATGCAGCAGAGCTTATCATCTCAGGTCAGATTGACAAGGCTATGAATCTTTATAATTGACTTATTATTACTTATTGAAAAAACACCGCAAGGGAGATACTCTCCTTTGCGGTTAAAGTGCTTTAAAAAATTGTATTGAGAAAGGAAAAAACATGAAATTTCTTGATGATATTCTGAGCAGAACGGATGAATATGTTACTCTCGAAAAAGCAGTTGAGAAAGGTGCAACTCCCGTAATGGCAACCGGTCTTGCCGAAATACATAAGGCACATTTCATATACTCGATGTGCAGCCGTCTTAAAAGGAAGGCACTTGTGATCGCAGCTGACGAGGGTGAGGCTGTAAAGCTTTGCTCCGATATAAACGAAATGGGACTTAGGGCAAAATATTATCCTGCAAGGGATTTTACTTTCAGAGAGGTCACAGGCGTATCGGGGGAATTTGTTCATAAGCGTATAGATGCACTTTATTCTGTTTCAAATGATGAATGTGATGTTGTTATTGCCTGTATTGACGGTGCTTTGCAGTATACAGTACCGCCCGATGTTCTTAAAGCCAATACTGTAAAGGTAAAAGAGGGAGAGGAAATATCTATTGAACATCTGATCTCTGTGCTGTCCTCATGCGGCTATGTACGAAGTGAACAGGTAGAAGGCAGTGGTCAGTTCTGTGTTCGTGGCGGTATCGTGGATATTTTCATGCCGTCTGCCAAAGTGCCTTACCGTATAGAATTCTGGGGTGACGAAATCGATACTATCTCCGAATTCGATGTTGAAACTCAAAGAAGAACAGTTAAAACCGATGGATTTGTTATAACTCCATCAAGTGAACTTTTATTTGAAAGCATTGAGAAACTTGCAGATAAAATGGAAAAGAAGGCAGGTACTCTCAGGGATAAGTATTCCGGCAAATCAAAGGAGATCATATATCAGGAAGCCCAGCGGCTGAGAGATGACGGAAGACTTACTTCTATCGACAAATATTATTCCCTGATATATGATACACCTGCAATGCTTTATGATTATTTTACAGATAATGAAATTTTATTTGTATCGGAACAGCTATCTCTTAAAGAAAGAATAAGAAGTATACTTCTTCAATGGTCGGATGACCTCAAGGATTATAAAAAAGAAGGTATACTCTGCAAAGGGCTGGATGAATTTATGGGTGAGTGGCAGGAACATCTTCATGCCGCCGCTCAAAGAGATACTGTTCTTATAGATAATTTTACAAGGGGCAGCTGTGAACTGCCGCTGAGAGAGCTTGTCAGCTTCAATGCAAAACAGCTTTCTCTTTGGGGCGGGTCTTTCAGTATACTTTGCGAAGACCTTGAAAATTATGCCGATACTGATAAAGTATGCGTTGTCATGGCAGGCACAAAAAAGAATACTCTTAATCTTTATGATGATCTCAGAGAAAAGGGCTTTGATGTTAAAATGCTTGCTGATAATGTCCCTGTAGGACAAAGCGGCATTTATGTAACAGAGGGAAGTTTGAGTTCAAGCTTTGAATATCCGTCTGCTAAATTCAGTCTTATTTCTCACTCAAGAGTATCTGAAACAAGAACAGGAACTAAAAATAAAAAGAAGAAAAAAGGTTCACTTTTCAGTCTTGCGGATTTATCTGTGGGGGATTATGTTGTACATACCACTCAGGGTATAGGTATATTCGAGGGTGTACAGAAAAAAGAGATACATGGTGTAATAAAGGATTATATCATAATAAAATATGCCGGTGGAGATAGTCTTTTTCTGCCTGTCAATCAGCTGGATATGATCTCAAAATATATAGGTCCAAAGGATGGGAGCGGTATCCGTCTTTCACGTCTGGGAGGAAGTGAATGGCAAAGGTCTAAAAACAGAGTGCGTAAAGCTGTAAAGGATATTGCAGAAAAAATGATACGTATGTACTCTGAAAGAATGAAGGTAAAAGGCTATTCTTTTTCGGGTGATACCGAATGGCAGCATGATTTTGAAGCTAAGTTTGAATATGAAGAAACAGAAGATCAGCTCCGCTGTATAGGTGAAATAAAAGACGATATGGAGCGACCTGTTCCAATGGACAGACTTTTGTGCGGCGATGTAGGTTTCGGTAAAACAGAAGTCGCTCTGAGAGCCGCATTCAAATGCGTTACCGACGGCAAACAATGTGCTTTTCTTGTACCAACGACCATTCTTGCATGGCAGCATTATCAGACTGTTTTAAGACGTTTTGAGGGGTATCCTATAAAAGTGGAGCTTCTTTCCAGATTCAGAAAACCATCCGAAAAAGCCGAAATAATCAAAAAGCTGGAAAGAGGCGATATTGATATGGTTGTGGGTACTCACAGCCTTATCAAGAATAATATAAAATTCAGGGATATAGGTCTGGTCATTATTGACGAGGAGCAGAGATTCGGAGTTGAGCAAAAAGAGAATTTCAAGGAGAAATATAAGGATATTGATATTCTTACTCTTTCGGCTACACCTATACCGCGTACACTTAATATGGCTATGTCGGGTATAAGGGATATGTCTACTCTTGAAGAAGCACCGCAGGACAGGCATCCTGTTCAGTCATACGTTTTAGAATATGACGAGGCCGTTATAAACGAAGCTATACGACGGGAATTACGCCGAGGAGGTCAGGTTTTCTATTTGTACAACAGAGTAGACGGTATTGAAGATACTGCTGAGTCTATTGCAAAGGCTATTCCAGAAGCTAAAGTTGCTTATGGTCATGGACAGATGAATGAAGCAGAGCTTTCTGAGGTATGGAGAAAAATGCTTGAACAGGAAATAAACGTACTTGTCAGCACTACAATAATAGAAACAGGGGTAGACATTCCCAACGCAAATACACTTATTATAGAAAATGCGGACAGAATGGGACTTTCTCAACTCCATCAGCTAAGAGGCAGAGTGGGACGTTCAACAAGAAGGGCATATGCATATTTTACATTTCCGGGAAATAAGATACTCAGCGAAATATCCCAGAAAAGACTTGATGCCATAAGGGAGTTTACCGAATTCGGCTCAGGCTTTAAAATCGCACTAAGAGACCTTGAATTAAGAGGTGCGGGAGATATGCTGGGAGCAAGTCAGCATGGTCATCTTACAGATGTAGGATATGATATGTATATGAAACTTCTGAATGAAGCAGTAAGTCAGATAAAGGGAGAAGAAGCAGCGGATATAGACAAGGACTGTGTTGTTGATGTAAAAGTAGATGCACATATACCGGAAGAATATATATCAAATCTTACTCAACGTCTTGAAATGTACAGACGTATTGCGGATATACGTACAAATGCCGATGCAGGTGATGTTATTGATGAAATGATTGACCGATTCGGTGACATACCGGATGAAGTAGAGGCACTTATCAATGTTGCACTTGTAAGAAGCAAGGCTCTCAGAATGGGAGTAAATGCCATAAGGGAACGTGACGGAAAAATATTCATATATTTTAATGAAATACGCTGTGAAGGTGCTGCTGATATAGTTGAACGCATGACAAAGCTAAAAAGAAAAGTCAATCTTAATGTAGGAAATATCCCCCATATATGCGTTATCATGGAACGTGATGAAAGTGCCGCAAAGGCAATAAGTATTATTTTTGATACGGCTCTCAGGTAAAAAAATATAAAATACTGCCGTTTTTGAAAAAATTATATAGACTTTATGCAATTTTTGATGTATAATAATCGTGTATGGCTTAATACATTCTGAAAGGAAGAAGAATAATGAAAATAAAGAATATTACAAAACCGCTTGCACTTACAGGTGCTGCGGCACTGCTTTTGTCAGCAGCAGGCTGTGCCGATACATCGTGGAGCTTTAAAACAAAAGAAAAGACCTTTTCAAATGGTGCATGGATATATTATACCAATGCGGCTCTGAGCGAGGCTTTTACTCAGATCGAAAAGGACACTGAAGTAAGCGTTGATGTATCAAAAGATGATATTGCATCAATGAAAGTCGGGGATAAGAGTATCATCGACTGGGTAAAGGAAGAGGCTACAAAAGATGCAAAGGATTATCTTACCATTGAAAAGCTTTGTGCCGAATATAAGCTTGATCTGAATAAAGAAACCTACAATAATATGAAAAAAACATATACTTCATATTTCGATGCTGGTTATATGGATCTTTATAAAGAACTCGGAGTAAGTGTTGATACATTCACCGACTGTTTCGGAATGTATAATGAAAGATCAGAGCAGCTTTTCGATTATATCTACGGCAAAGAAGGTCAGAAAGCTGTGTCAGATGATGAGATAAAGAAGTATTTCACCGATAACTATACAAGCTACTACTACATCCCCTATTCCCTCAAAACTACAGATCCCGAAGATTCCGAAAAAACAATAGATGTAGATGACGATACAAAGGATAAAGTAAAGTCTGACTTTTCAAAGTATGCGAAGGAACTCAACGAGGGTAAAAGTATCGATGATATCGAAACCGAGTACAAAACGGATTTTGAAACAGACAGCGTACCAGGTGTACAGAATACAGAAGTTCTCAAGGACAGCAATATGTCAGAAGACCTTCAGAAAGCTATTACAGAACTCAAAGCTAAACAGGCTACCATCAAAGTTATAAACGATACACAGTATCTACTTTACAGAGGTGATATTGATGCAGAAGCTGAAGAGCTTGTAAAAGAAGAAAGCGAATCGACATCAAATGTATCATCACATACCGTACTCCATGCCATGAAGGGCGATGACTACAAAACATATCTTGAAGAACAGCAGAAAGAGCTTAAATGCGAAGTGAATGATGCTTGTCTTTCCAAATATACTGTTCAGAGAACTATTGATATTTTAAAGAAGGTCCACGCTGATGACAATTAAAAACTGCTGTTAAAATTTAATACGCTGAATAGAAAAGGGCTGTTGTGCTTATTTGTCGGCACAACAGCCTTTTTATAGTGTGGAATTCAATTTATCTTTTATATAAAAAAATACCGCTGCACAAATTGTGCAGCGGCAAATTTTTGATGTGCCTACAAATCAGAACTGTACAGACTTACCTTCAGCATTGCCGTTTACTACATAGTAAGCAACATTGTTTTCGGGCTGGATGTAAACCTCAAGAGTCTTGATGTTTTCCTTGCCGCCCTCAGCTTCATAGATGCTGTCAACGATTGAACGAACTGCCGTATTCTTGTCATTGAATTCGATTGTGCATTTGATTACAGGCTCACTTGCCTTTGCAGCTGTCTTTTTAGCAGCCGGAGCTTTCTTTGCAGCAGCTTCAACAACAGCCTCTGCTTTTACTTCTTCAGCAGCCTTAACTGTCTCTGTAACTTTTGTTTCCTCTGTCTTCTTAGTGGTTGCTTTCTTAGCCATTTCAGTAGCCCTCTTTCTTCAGATTTAGTTTAAACATATACTATTCCTTCGTACCTGCTCGGTACTAATACGATTATAACTGCATTTTTTCTTTTTGTCAAACATTTCCTTATTATTTTTTACACTATGGCAAATTAATTATAGGATAAGACAAATAATTTGCTTTAAAACCAATAGGAATTGTATATTTAGATAAACGAAAACCGCATTATAAGAGTGTTTTCGACTTTCCCGAATGCATACGGCTTACATAGTTTGATATACGGTATATGCTTCTTGAAATCGCAGGTATGTTTTCATGGTTTCTCAGTGCTTTATGTTCGTATGAATTAACATAACTCAAAGCCAACCCTATCAGCAGCCAGAATATCAGTACCCTGTATGAAAGGTCAACCAGCAGTGCGACTTCAAACATTGAATATACACAGTACCCTGCACAGAATGCTGTTATATACATCAGAACTCTTCCGTCTTTGCGGTTGTCATCCCTGTATCTGAATATTGCTTTAAGCATACTCTTTCCGATGCTCACTGCAAGTACCATAAAAAAGAATAATCCTATTATACCGTAGCTTATCAGTATCGTTATAAGTCCGTTATGGAAATCTCCGTATTTTAGTCCGCCAAGATATATATTTCCATAATATACTATGTTCTCTTTACCTATGCCGAAAAGAGGAAATTTCTCAAACAGCCCCAGCGATTGTCTCCATATGGTGAAACGACCACTGTCAAGGTTTGTATTCTGATGTTCAAAGCTTGTCGGTATTTTCTGCGGATTGGGTTTTACTGTTACATTTCCTCCGGGTGTTGTTATTACCTCGGTTATCTTGGCAGGAGGCTCTGTCTGACGCATAATAAATGTTACACCCTCCTGAAATAATGTTCTTCCTCCGAGCAGTACCGTTCCTATAAGTACACAGCAAAGGGTCAGTGCTACTATGCGGAAAATAAAATTCAGTACAGTCGGTCTATATCCTCTGAAAAGTGCGTAAAAAGCAATGAAACTGAGATATACCGCAAGCATAAGTATTGAATCATTTGAGTCTGTAAGGAACATTGCAGCTGTATTTATAACTATGCAGATGATATAATATATCCTCTTTTTAACTGTCAGCTTATTCACAGCTTTTTTCATTACCCACAGGATATTGGAAAAGATTATTCCCATAAGTGCGTAAAATGCCGTTACGTTCGCATTGAAAAGTATTCCTACAAAACGGTTTTTATGTATTACAAATGCATCTCCGTTTATTTCAAAGCCAGACGGGAAAACCGACAGCAGTACAAGTCCTGCCGCCATTATTACAAGTGTCAGCAGATTTAGTATTTCAAGAAGCCTTTTCATTTCTCTGCGGCAGGCATTTTTGCTTTTGCCTGTATGTATTCCGTAGAAAAATACAAAACACAAAAACATGAATATCCATATATAAATATTCCTGAAAAAGTTGTCCTGTATATGTATAAGACAGCTTAAAAGTGCCGACCCTGAAAACAGATATACTCCTACTCTGTTACGCATACGAAGTATATGACGCTTATATATCATTTTGTACCCTGCAAGCCATATTCCCCATATCATAAGTATACCGGCAAGTACATAGAAAAAATCTCTTATCAGACAAAGAGACGCAAAAAAGAATGTAGTTATAAAAAATAACCGGAAGTTTTCTTCGTTGTTTATGAACTGTTTCACGGACTTTATTATTTTTTCTTTCATCGGCATTCCTCCATGTTGTCCATTTAATTGAATTATACATCTTATGATGCTTTATGTGAACTACCCATTGTCTAAAGCCAATGGGCTTCCTGCTTCATCGTCCTCGTAATCTACTAACTCCACAGGCGTAAAATCGGGCTGAACCGTCCCTACTCGTTATTTATCAGGCTAAAAGCCTTAATCCTTCCGAAAG
>OMZF01000178.1 GCA_900315465.1 uncultured Eubacteriales bacterium
ACTTCAATACCATCAAGATATCAGTAAAAATTATAATTTTGGAAGTCTGGGGTAGACGGTGATATGGAAATCTTCCTCATGGCCGTGTCCGCGGACATCTTTGATATAATCAATATGGTCTATTATTGCACTGAGCATTTTATTTTTTTCTGCAGGCTCGGATGTTTCATAAACCTCAAGCAGACTCCTGATCCCGGGAATGAATTCACTGATGATCTTTTTCTTTTCTTCGATATGAGTGATCTGATTTTTCAGCTCAGCAGTTTTATTATCAATTTCAGAAAGCCTTTTTTTCAATACTGCGCTGCGCTGACGGAATGTTTCAGCATCATATATGCCGGTCTCGAAAGCATCAAAGGCACGGTCAAGCTGAGATTTTACAGAAGCTCTTGCCTTTACTACTGTATCAAGCTCCGGCTTCAACTGGTCAGGGGAAGGTATCAACTCTGAAAGATCACCGTTTATAAGATAGCCGGTTGACCATTGCTGCAGGACTCTCAGCACGTGCTTTTCAATGATATGCAGATAAGAAGCGTGGTTGTCGCAGGTAGGCTCTGCACATATCAGCAGGTCGGGACATTTTGTATGCGGGCGGCGCTGCATTTTTCTGCCGCATTTTTGACAGACCACAAGACCGGCAAGGGGATTGTTGAATTTTTTGTCTCCACGAACAGGACGGCGCTCGTTCGTCTTCATCTTTTTGTCAGCATCGTAAAACGTTTTTTCATCAACGATCGGTTCGTGAAGACCGTTACATATCAGATAATCGTCCTGACGGGGTGTTGATATGACGATCCTCCCATCTACCATTTTCTTTTTTTCCGGGCGGAAGCCCCAACGGACCTTGCCGATATAAACAGGGTTGATCAGTATATCTCGAAGAGAGGAACTGACCCATACTTTACCGATCGGCGGTTTTATTTTCCGGCTGTTCAGCTCCCTTGCAATCAGGTTCACACCTATCATTTTTCTTGTGCCGTCCGGCTGCAGGATGCCTTTGGTATACCACTCAAAAATACAGCGGATAATTTCCGCCTGTTCGGGAATGATGCGGAGGGTAAAGCCTTTATCATTCGGGATCTTCACGCGTTCATATCCGTAAGGGCTTTTATTCGCAACGTATTTGCCTTCCTTGACGCTTGCGATCCTGCCTCTTTGCAGACGGCGGTTGATGGTTTTGTACTCCCGGCGGCTCATAAAAAGACCAAACTCAAAGTATTCTTCATCAAATTCGTTTGCCGGGTCATATGTTTTCATAGGGGTGATGATCTTGGTGTCTGCGTATAAAAATGTTTGTGAAATAATGCCCTGATCGATGCTGTTTCCACGGGCAAGACGGTCAATATCCATGACGATCACACCGTCCCACATTCCTTCGCTTACCTCTGAGAGCAGCCGCTGCATCTGAGGACGTGCGGCTATTGTTTCGCCGCTGACTATTTCACGATATATCGCAGCTACTTCAAGACCTGCACGTCTGGCAAATTCGGTCAATGCTCTTTCGTGGCGTGCAAGAGTTTCCCCTTCGCCTCTGAGTTCAGCCTCAGCGTCTGCACGGGATTTTCTCAGATATATACAATATGGCATACTATCAGCTCCTTGCATTATGCCCCCGCCGGTATTACCAGTGCCGGTGGGGGCAATTTTTTTTATGATAATTTTAATTCCTGTTTGATGGCATTTTGAAGAAGCTTAGAAAAATTAATCCCTCTGTGTTCTGCTTCAAGGTTAAGCCAATACGGAATGGAGAGAGTCTTTTTAACAAAACGAGAGTTCTGTTTTTCTCTGAACGGAGGCATAAATACTTCGATCATGGTTGGTATTTCATCTTTGGATAATTCAATAGAATGAAGAGATGAAGGAGCGGGAATATTCATATCATCCTGTTCCATTCCCCACAGGTGCAGCATAAGCACCTCTTTTGCACATTTCATAGCTTCATCCTCGTCTTTACCGAATGAAACACAGCCGGGAAGATCAGGAAAAGTTATGCTTATTCCGTCCTCATAGTAAGCAAATACAGCAATGTAACGATAGTATTCAGGATTATTCATGTTATTACCTCCATTAATAAAAACTCAGAAAGGGGGAGGGGTCAAGAAAACTTGATCCCCGATTGTTTTTCAATACTTTTGATATCGTTGATATGTAACTGTTTTACAGGATGTCTTACTGTAACAAGTCCGGGCTTTTCGGGATGTCTGAACTGATGATGATCGCCTGTGCATCTGACTTCATACCAACCGTTATCCTTTAGTATTTTTATTATTTCTCTCGAAGAATAGGACTTCATTTTTTGTCCCCCTTTCTATATACTATTATATCACGTAATATATTACGTGTCAACACTTTTTTCAAAATTATTTAAAATTTTCCCCACTTTGGTTTGTACTGGGGTGGGGATTATTTTTGAAGGACGGAGAAATACTATTTTAATTTCTTTCCACAGTATGGACAAAAACATTTTTCGTCATGCTCGTTTTCTTTCTTGTTTTTCTTTTCTTCCATACTTTCAACAAAGCCGGAGGAGATTATACCTGTCGGGACTGCAACAAGTCCTATGCCCAGTAATGCGATAACAGCGCTCAGAATCTTTCCGAGAACCGTGACTGGATATATATCACCATATCCGACAGTTGTCAGTGTTGCCACTGCCCACCAAAGAGCTGCAAAGGCGTTTTCAAAAGAATCGGGTTGTGCTTCATTTTCAATATTATACATAAGAACAGCGGCTATTATCATAAGCATTGTTACGATTGCTATTGATGAGAGCAGTTCATGTTTTTTTCGCCTGAAAACTTCGACAATAGTAGATAGTGCGCTTGTGTATCTGTTGATTTTGAATATCCGAAGCAATCGAATAATTCTGAGCATACGCAGAACACGCAGATCAATCGGAATAAGATATGGAATATAAAAAGGCAGGATTGCCAACAAATCTATAACAGCCATAAAAGATCTGAGATAGCGGAGTCTTGATCTGACGGGTCCCAGTTCCGGAAACAGAAGATCTGCAACATATATTCTTAGCAAATATTCAATTGTAAAGATAACAACAGACACTACTTCTATCCACCACATTATATTTCCTGCCCACGCAGGCAGTTTGAAAGTGTCAGCTATAACAGTAATAACATTCAGAATTATAAGACATATGATAAAAATATCAAATATTTTACTGGCTTTGCTTGGCTTTTCAGGTGATGTTATTATTTCAAATATTCTATCTTTGATATTCATAAGCATATAAAAATTATAGAGAACCCTATGACGAACAAAAATAAAATCGGTAAGATGCAGCTGCTCCCTCCTGTCATCTTATTACCATATTTTCGTTGTCTTCCTGATTTTGTGGTTGGTATTCCTGTTGTTCTTGCTATTTTTTGTTTTGCTTTTGTTACTCCCAACGCACGTTTTGCGCTAAAAGATACGCCGGGAATGTGGTTTTTTCTTCTTGCCATTTTGAAAGTCTCCTTTTTAAAGAACCTTTTCTTCTGTATCATCGTGATACAGTTGTTTTGACTGCAATAGATTGATAATTAATATATACTCCAGTGTCTTTGTTTATTGACAATATATTTCTCAACTCTCCATAACTGTTGAGGATTCTCTGTAAATAATCTTGTTTTACCTTTTTCGTCTGAACTTCCTTCTGTATACTTTATTTCAGTATCCGATTCAGATTCAAATCTGGAAAGTGGAATATCCAGTAAAACATATTTAAGTTTTCCATACATTTTGATACGAATATCAAATGAAAATCGATCTTCTCGTTTATCATATAATCGTAAGAATTTTGAAGTATAAATCATGCCTATTTCTGATTTCTTAATTCCATTTTTTTCTAATATTTCAACAACAGTATTTAAGTATTCAACTTCTGTATCATTTAATTCCTGAAATTCATATGTAAAAGGAATGACATACTTGAATCTGTCGGCTTCATATTGTTTGCAGTATTGATACAGATGATTTGTAACAATGCAATCATCTATAGCATTGTGAGAACCTACTTTAAGTTTAAAGTGCTGTTTAACTGTCTCAAGCTTTTTATTCGGCAGCTCCGAGAGATATTTTCTTGCAAGGGGAAGGGCGTCAATGACATCATTTTCAACTGTTTTGTTGAGTTTTGTTTTACAGTTATACTGTAAAAAAGACATATCAAAATCAGAATTATAGGCAATTAATGTGTAATCTCCGATAAAATCTATAAAGTCCTTCAATGCTGATCTGATCATAGGTGCATCTTTTATAGTTGAAAAAGTAATACCATTGATTTTAGTAATATAGTCGGGGATTGTTTTAGTTGTTTTGACATAAGTATGAAATCTATCAGTCTCAACATCATCTATATATTTTATTGCTCCTATTTCTAAAACTACATCAGAGGAGTATTTAAGCCCTGTTGTTTCTAAGTCAAAAACAACGTAGTTATTTGGTGCACCTTCAACTTTAGAATATGCAACATCTATGCTATCGTGTTTTTTATTATTATCTTTACTTGTAACAGAATAAAATGATTTTTCAGAATCTGAGGTTTTAGTGATGTCAGGCAATGATTGTATATTATGATTAATATTATTTTGATTTTTATTAGAAGAAGAAATGATACTAATTATAATAATTCCAATAATCACCAAAGTAATTATAATAATCCAAAAATTAGACATAAAAAAACTGACTATTATTCCAATCACGCCAAGAAAGGCGAGTCCCGAACAGCCGAGACTGTTACCTGATTTCATATAAATAAACTTCCTTTCAATTTACTGTACAAGTCTATAGTCTTTGCACAAATTCATTGTAGTAATTATATCAGTATTGACTATAACTGTAGAGTTGTATTTATGGTGGTGCCACGAATACGGGGCATGGGGGTTTAAATGCTTATGATTATAAATATTCAAATAGTAAATAATTATTAAAACATTTTTGAGCTATCCTTTTGGGTAGCTTATTTTTTTATTATTTTTATCCCACGTCTTTTTGTTTATATGATTCTTCGTTCTGTTCAATCATCATTTTTGCTCGTCCTATCAATTCTCCTTGTTGAGTATCAGAAAGAGAGCCAAATAATTGAATAATAGACAGCTCATTTTCGCTGAGATTATTTAATGAGCCTTTCTCTCGACTGGGATTATCAGAGATTCCAAATAAATAATCTGTTGAGCACTTTAGATATTCTGCTATTTTACAAATATTCTGAGTGCCAGTATCTTTTCCATTAGCCAGCTTATTTACAAGGTTTTTATCAATTTCATAATAAGAAAGAATATCCTTAACTTTTACTCCTTGCTTTTGAGCTTCGTGCTTAATACGTTCAGATATAATTCGTGTACCTTCCATAATATCATCTCCTTATTTTTGTGCAAATGTACACAAATACTCCAATTAGAGGATTTTATGATTGACATTCCACTAATTAGAGGATTATAATATAACCAAGCTATTAAAACAGGCACAAAAAGTCCATGTTGTGACAATTGAATATATACTTAGTTCAAGTGTATATCAT
>OMZF01000177.1 GCA_900315465.1 uncultured Eubacteriales bacterium
TAGTAATGCCGGTTTTTTGAATAGCGAACTCCACACTCCACACTAAAAAAGGGCTGCTGTACCGATAAAAAGTACAACAGCCATTATTTTAGTTCAGCGTATCAAAGCTGATCTGACAATCAACTCCACACTCCAAATTTCACACTCCACACTGAATATCAGTCTTCGTCATCGGTTTCGGGCATATCCCAGTTATGATATACGTTCTGAACATCATCGTTATCATCAAGAATATCGAGAAGCTTCTGCATTTTAATGGCAGCTTCTTCATCTTCGATCTTGCTGTATGTTGAGGGAATCATGGAAACATCTGCGGAAACAAATTCGTATTTCTTCTCTTCAAGAGCTTCCATTACAGCACCGAAATCATCAGGCTCGGTGTATATCTCGTAAACATCGTCACTTTCGGAATTGAAATCGGATGCACCTGCTTCAAGAGCATCTTCCATAACCTTTTCTTCGTTTTCGTTTCCCTCTTTTTCAATGATAAGCAAGCCTTTTTTGCTGAACATGAATGATACACAGCCCTGTGTGCCGAGGTTTCCGCCAAATTTATCGAAATAGTGGCGGATGTCACCTGCTGTACGGTTACGGTTATCTGTGAGAGTTTCAACGATAACAGCAATACCGCACGGACCATAGCCTTCATAGGTTATTGTTTCATAGTTGTCACCGTCAGCACTGCCGGCAGCCTTTTTGATGATACGTTCGATATTTTCGTTAGGTACGTTGTTAGCCTTAGCCTTTGCTATGCACTCACGAAGCTTTGAGTTTGAAGACGGATCAGCTCCGCCTCCCTCACGAACTGCAACAGCAAGCTCTCTGCCTATTTTGGTGAACACCTTAGCTCTTGCACCATCTGTTTTTTCCTTTTTTCTTTTGATCGTACTCCATTTTGAATGACCAGACATAAATATCCTCCTTGATTTATTATTTAACTATAAGATTGAGTATCTTATTTGCTTTGTAGATCACTTTTACAATATTCTTGCCTGCAATAGCTGCTGCGATAGTGCTGTTAGCCTTAGCAGTCTCAACTGCTGTACTTTCCTCGCAATCGGCAGGAAGAGTAACAGATGCTCTGAATTTACCGTTTACCTGTACACCTATTGTTACCATATCATCAACAAGCTTAGCCTCGTCATATTCGGGCCACTGTGATACGGAAACAAATCCTTCTCCGCCGAGCTTCTGCCAAAGTTCCTCACAAATATGGGGTGCAAAAGGACAAAGCAATTTGATAAGTGTGAAATACTGATTTTTGCCGATAAAGCTTTCTGCTTCAGCATCGTTAAGGAATGTCATAAGTGCGGCAATAGCAGTGTTATACTTTGTATCTTCAATATCATCGGAAACTTTTTTGATGGTCTTATGAAGCTTATTTTCAAGAGCCTGATTATCGCTGTCCTGAATTTTCTCCTCAAGGGCAGCTATACGGTTGAGGAAACGCTTACAGCCTTTGAGTGAGCTTTCACTCCACGGGATAGATGCACCATACTCACCCATGAACAATACATACGTGCGGAGAGTATCTGCACCGTAATTATCAACTATTTCAAGCGGGTCAACAACATTACCCTTTGATTTACTCATCTTCGTGCCGTCAGGCCCGAGAATAAGACCCTGTGCGGAACGTTTTTTGTAGGGTTCGGGAGTGGACACTGCACCTATATCATAAAGGAAATGATGCCAGAAACGTGAATATATCATATGTCTTGTAACGTGCTCCATACCTCCGTTATACCAGTCAACAGGCATCCAGTAGTCGAGTTTAGCTTTATCAGCAAGACATTCATCATTTTTCGGATCAATATATCTGAGGAAATACCATGATGAACCTGCCCACTGCGGCATTGTATCCGTTTCCCTTTTAGCAGGCTTGCCGCATTTCGGACAACTGCAGTTTACAAATTCATCTATCTTTGCAAGAGGTGATTCACCGTCAGAACCCGGCTGGAATTCCTTTACATCAGGAAGTCTGAGCGGAAGCTCTTCATACGGCACAGCAACCATTCCGCACTCCTGACAATGTACTATCGGGATAGGCTCACCCCAATATCTTTGTCTGTTGAAAGCCCAGTCTTTCATCTTGTACTGAACAGCGGCTTCACCGTCACCTGTTTTCCGGAGTTCCTCTATCATACGTGCGATAGACTCCTTTTTATTCTTATAACCATTGAGGAAATCTGAATGTACCATTTCACCGTCACCGCTGTAGGCTTCTTTTGAAATGTCACCGCCAAGAATTACTTCACGTATCGGAATATCATGTTCCTTTGCGAAATCATAGTCTCTCTGGTCATGTGCCGGAACAGCCATTATCGCACCTGTACCATATCCCACCATTACATAATCTGCTATGAATATTGGAATTTCCTCACCGTTTACGGGGTTTACAGCACACACACCTTCAAGGCGTACACCTGTTTTTGTCTTATTGAGCTGTGTTCTTTCAAATTCACTCTTTTTCGCACATTCTGCACGGTAAGCCTCTACTTTATCCATATTTCCGATACGGTCTGCAAGTTTATCAACGAGCGGATGTTCGGGAGCCATTACGAGAAATGTAACACCGAAAAGTGTATCAGGTCGGGTCGTATATACTTTGATCTTATCATCTGCACCTGTAATACCGAAATTAACGAAAGCACCCTCAGATCTGCCTATCCAGTTTTTCTGCTGTGCCTTGATATTTTCGGGATAGTCTACCTCTTCAAGACCCTGAAGGAGCTTATCAGCGTAGCGTGTTATACGGAGATACCATACTTCCTTTGATTTCTGCACAACATCGCTGTGGCATATGTCACATTTACCTCCCTGACTGTCCTCGTTTGAAAGTACAACCTTACATGACGGACAATAGTTTACCATAGTCCTGTCCCTGAAAACAAGACCATTTTCAAACATTTTGAGGAATATCCACTGTGTCCATTTGTAATAATTTTCATCAGTAGTATCAATAACTCTGTCCCAGTCGAAAGCAAAGCCCACACGCTTCATCTGTTCGGTGAAATGTGCAATATTGCGGTCTGTAACTATACGGGGATGCTCACCTGTTTTGATAGCATAGTTTTCGGCAGGAAGTCCGAAAGCATCAAAGCCTATCGGAAACAGTACATTATATCCCTGCATACGTCTTTTTCTTGTTACAGCCTCAAGACCCACATAAGCCTTGATATGACCAACGTGCATACCCGCACCGCTCGGATACGGAAATTCTACAAGTCCATAGAATTTAGGCTTATCACTGTTATCGAGTGCATTGAATACTTTTGCATCTTCCCAGCTTTTCTGCCATTTTGGTTCAATTTTTTTAAAATTGTATTCCATAATGAGATTCTCCTTAAAAATTTATTAATGAAATGCCACTAACTCCACACTCCAAACTCACTGAGTGCGTAGAACTTCAAGATTCTCGGCATTCGGGCCTACTTCGGAATATGCTACCATTGCAAACACAAGGTCTGTAACACCGTTATCCTTTATCATATTGACAAGGTTTACATTACAGTAACGCATATCAACAACATATATTTCTTCAAAAGAATTGAACAGATAACCCGGAACAGCATTACCGTAACTGTCTTTTACGATCATAAGCTTTCTGCCGTTCTTTACGTTGGTATTGACTTTGATGATCTGTTCATCTCCGCCCATGAATGTGAGATAAGCATTATGCTGCGGATCACCGACAATATTGAAGAAGTTTCCTGTACCTGTGGAATTAAATGACGTATCAAAATATTCCGTCACGCACTTGTCATAGTTATCCGGAACATAATATGTGAATGTTTCGGGGTCATTATTGATATTTGCATCCTGTGTGAATGCATACATTGTTCCGACAAAGCCCTCAATATCCTTCTTTTCAAAAGTCGAAAGGTCTTTGAAAGGTACTCCGGCCGCCTTTGCAAAAGTTTCAGCGGCATAATATGCACCAAGAGGTGTCCAGTGGTGGTCGGTACGCAGATATATTTCCTCGTTTGTATGCTGTCCGAGAACAGTATCTATATCAACATACACGATACCGTCATCAAAACGTGAGGCAATTTCATCAAAACACTCTTTCTGATTGAGTGTATAGCCTGAATAGTTGCTCGGTGTATAATATTCGCTGGCAAGAGGTGCTGTCATGGAATATATCTTTACACTGTCACCGAGGTCTTTGTGGAAATTATTCAGTGCGGCAACATAGGCATTACCTGTTCCGCCGCCGAAAAGCTCGAGTGCTCTGTAATGACCGTTATGTTTTACAACGATTATACCGTTTTCTTCGGTATATTCAGCCTCACCCATTTTGCTTGTTTCGGTTACTTCTGAAGTTTCATCAGGCTTTGAGGTTTCAGCTGCAGAGTTTTCCGATGGTTTTGAAGTTTGGGAAGGCTTTGAAGCTTCTGACGGTTTAGAAGTTTCAGAACCACCGTTTACAACTTTGATCGGCTTTCCTACTATTTTTACTTCTTCTTCGGTATGTATTCCGAAAACTGATTTGAAATTATATCCCACTGTTTTGAGGTCGTCACGGAAAGGAACGGTATCATCATAATATGTAGCCACTCCTGAAGTAAAATCTCCTGCAAAATAACCTGTCACTGTAAAGGCAGGAAATTGTGCAAGTGACCTTTTTTCTATCTGTGATTCTGTGGAACGCGGTATAACAAGCAGGAAAAGCACCGCTATTACATAAAACACAAAAAATATCATTATTGAAATATAGCTTGAGAATTTAACTACATTCGCACGTTTGAGCTGATTGAATTTTTTCTTTCTTACTTGTCTGTTTTCAGCCAATTATAATCACCTCTCAGAAACGGAAATACAGGAACGGATTGTTTGTATTATCTACTAAAAGTATGCCTGAAAGCAGCAATAGTCCGCAGCATATGACTGTTGAAGCCATATTTCCTACAAAGTAAACGGTATTATTACCCCAGTTATTGAAGAAGTATTTGACTTTCTGCAATACAGGCATAGAAACTATTATTGCAAATATGATAAGGAACAGATTGTTAAGGAAAGAATTCCATGTAACGATGTCCCAGAATTCGTTGCCATTTGTAAGCATACTTATTCCCGAAATATTAAGGAAGAAATATCCGAGCTGACCGAGATCGGTAAAGCAGAATATACCGAAGCCGATGACTATGACGAGCTTACTGTAGATGTGAGTAAGCACTTTGTTCCACTTTTTCATTCTCTTTTTACCGATAAGAGTTTCTATGAAAATGAAGATACCGAAATAAAGTCCCCAGAATATAAAATTCCAGCTTGCACCGTGCCACAGACCCGTACAGAACCATACAAGGAACAGATTCAGATATTTTCTGGGCTGACCGAATATAGGCATATAGAACAGATAATCCCTGAAGAACGAGCTGAGGGAAATATGCCATCTCTGCCAGAATTCACTTACATTCTTGCAGATGAAAGGATAGTTGAAGTTTTCATCGAAATGGAAGCCGAACATTCTGCCCAGACCGATAGCAATATCGGAGTAACCGCTGAAATCGAAATAAACATAGAGTGAGTACACGATAACTGTATACCATGTTCCGAAGAACGAAAGGTTAGAAATATCAGTTCCGAAGAATTGATCTACAATAGCATAAAGACTGTTTGCGACAATAACCTTTTTTGACACACCGAGTATAGCTCTTTTTATACCCTCGTTAATATCCTCAGCGGTAACGGTACGGTCATCTATTTCCTTTTCGATAACGCTGTAACGCACGATAGGACCTGCAACAAGCTGAGGGAAAAGTGACAAATAAAGCAAAAATTTCTTAAAGCTTTTCTGCGGCTTTACAGTTTCCCAATAGCAGTCGATGACATACGAAATAGCCTGAAAGGTAAAGAAGCTTATACCGATAGGCATGATGATATTCGGCACAGGCACATTTGCATGGAACAGCATATTATGATTTTCCACGATAAAACCTGTATATTTGAATATCACAAGAAATAGCAGGTCGATACACACAGCAATTCCCGTAAATAATTTTGCTTTTGGTTTTCCCCTGTTTGCTCCGATAAGCAGGGCAAAAAACCAGTTCATCGCCGCACTGAACACAAGCAGCATTACCCACACAGGCTCACCCCATGCATAAAAAACAAGGGATGCGGCAATCAGCACTATATTTTTCTGATTGATATTTTTTCTTGTGAAGTAGGCAAGAAAAACTACAGCCAGAAAGAAGAAAACAAAAAATAAAGACGAAAAGACCATAAGCTGTTCACATTCCTTTTCCTTTTTAGTAATCAGTCACACATCTCCAAAAAGAATATGCACTGTCAACAGAATACAACCTCCGGATTTATACAAATCGACTTAAAATCGACCCATTCCGATAAAGTATGTACATTTTATTCTACCACTCAATCAACCAAAAATCAATACATATTTTTTAAGTTTTGGAAGCTAAGTTTGGGAACTCGTGTAAGTTTGGAGTTTGGAGAGTGGAGTTGAGTGGTTATTCCGTTTCACTCTGCTATTTTGAAAAAATTGTCATTCTGAGGAGCGTAGCGACGAAGAATCTTTCCGGA
>OMZF01000193.1 GCA_900315465.1 uncultured Eubacteriales bacterium
TAAAAGCAGATGAATTATCTCACGACAAACAAAATGTAACTCCTGTAAAAACAGATGAATTATCTCACGACAAACAAGAGGTAACTCTTGTCAAAACAGATGAATTATCTCACGACAAACAAGAGGTAACTCTTGTCAAAACAGATGAATTATCTCATGATAAACAGAAAAAAACAGTAATTCCACCGCCGCCAAAAGTTGATGAATTATCGCACCAAACTGATGTTATCTCTGCTCCCAACTTTACTGAACGTAAAAATAAAGAACCGATGGTATACCATCACTATAACAGTAAACCTTTTATTGTTATGGCAGGAAAATTCACTAAAACAGTTCGCGGTGAGTATGAAAATATCAGGAGGATAAAAGGCATTACCCCTCCCTCTCCTCCTGACAAACCAAAGATAACAAAACAGCCTTCTCCGCCGAAAGCCGAAACAAAGGTATCCGAAAAAACTCCTGAAAAACCAAAAAAGGCGGAAATCAAAAGCAGCGAAAAACAGCCTATCAAATTCAAAGGTAAGAAAAAGTTTTCATGGAAAAAGCTGAATATATTTGCAGTCGATGATGACTCCTTTGATGATGAAGATGAATTTATAGAGAAACCGCCTGAAATCGTTGACTATGACAGCCCCGAAGAAGCCTCTGCCATAAAAAATGATATAAACAGTACATTCAGCAAGGTTTTTGCACGAACGATAATACTTTGTTTCACTTCTGTATTTTCAATAATTTTAGCTGTTCTGAATCAGCTTTTACCCGAAATTTTCAGGTCATGGATACATAACGGCTGGTTAGTATACGGAATAGCAAATTTCATTCTTTTTGCTGTATCTGTATTTGCCGAAAGATATACAATAGCAAACGGTCTGCTATGTCTGCGTCATGTAAAAGGAAACAGTGATACAGCTGTGGCTATGACATCACTTGCAGCAGCAATACAAGCTGTAACGGCTATTTTCAGTCCGGGACTTTATGTAAGCGGAACATATCATCTGTATGTCTGCCTTGCAATAACTGCACTCCTTTTCAACAGTTTCGGAAAACTGCTTATAATAAAAAGAACTGCCGATAATTTTCGTTTTCTGCAGAGCAAACAAGCCAACTTTGCCGGAAAGATATTCACTGATTCCGTTAATGCCGATAATTTTGTAAACGGAATGCCTGTACAGCGTCCGATCATCGCATATTCAAAGCGATCTGAATTTATGAGTAATTTTCTTCATTTGTCAAATTCATCAGATCCCGTAGAGGACAGTGCATCATATATCGCACCATTTGCCGCTATTCTTTCAATACTTACAGGTATTGTTTACGGAATACTGAATAATGACTTTTTCGGTGCTGCATCATCATTTGTACTGACATCCTTTATCACAGCACCCCTGTGCTGTCTTATCGCAATCAATATCCCACTCAAAAACCTTTGCAGTTCTACTCTTAAAAAAGGTGCAATGGTGGCAGGCTATGAGTCGGTGCGTCAGTTCAGCGATACAAATGCCGTTATGATAGATTATACTGACCTTTATCCCAAGGAAAATATAATACTCGCAGGTGTCAGAGCTGCAAACGAAAGCAAAATGAGATTCGCACTTGAAGCCGCTGCTGCTGTTACCTTTGCTGTAAAAGGTTCTATGTCAAATATATTTGAAACCATAATACAGGATCGTATAAACAGATTACCTCAGGTAGACAGCGTTTCCTACGAGGAAAAGAAAGGTCTTAAAGGCTGGATAGGTACACAAAGAATACTTCTTGGAAATCGTGAACTCCTTGAAAAACATAATATCACCATCCCTGATGATATAGCTCAGACAGCAGAAAAATATCATAATGCAGGAAATGAAATAAATTATATTTCGATTTCCGGTGAACTCATAGCAATATTCATACTCACATACAAAGTTGACCGTGAGATTGCTGATTCGCTCAGAGAGCTTACGGAAAACGGAGTTAATATAATCGTACGCACTATTGACCAGAATGTGACCGCTGAAAAGATAGCAAACGATTTTCATATTCTTCGCAGATGTGTGAATGTTCTTACAACAGGTATGGGAAATGTTTGCCATAAGGAGCTTTGTTCAAAAGAAAAAACAACTCGTGCTTATGTTGTTACCAACGGACGTATAAGTGCACTTGCAAGTGCAATAGTGGGATGTATAAAAGTGAATGCCGGAGTGAAAATAGCAAATATAATACAAATGATCTCAGTAGTGATGGGATTCTTTGCAGCTACGGGTATTTCAATGATCTCGGGCTTTGCAAAACTCGGCAATATTGAAGCATTGCTTTATACTGTGTTCTGGTGCGGTATGCTTATACTTCTGTCCGCTATTGCAAGAAAACTTACTTCATAAGAAAGGTATGATATAAATGAAAGTAGCACCTTCCATGCTCAGCTGTGATTTTTCAAAAATGGGTGAAGAAACAAGACGTATTTCAAAAGCAGGTGCAGATCTTCTGCATTTGGATGTAATGGATGGCCATTTTGTACCAAATATAACAATAGGTCCATCTGTCATTGCATCAATACGCCCCTGTTCAGAACTTCCCTTTGACGTTCATCTTATGATAGACGACCCTCTTAAATATGCCGAAGCTTTTGCAAAAGCCGGAGCTGATTACATAACATTCCATGTTGAAGCATCTTCCGATATTGACGAAACAATAGAAAAAATAAGGTCACTCGGAGTAAAGCCCGGTATCGTACTCAAGCCAAAAACACCTGCCGAGGCTGCTTTTCCCTATCTTGACAAAGTAGATATGGTACTTGTAATGACAGTAGAACCCGGTTTTGGCGGACAGTCCTTTATGGAGGATATGATGCCCAAGGTAAGGGCTTTAAGAAATGAAATAGACCGCAGAGGTCTCAGTACCCTTATAGAAGCTGACGGGGGCATCTCAGAAAAAACTATTGCTGCCTGCAGTAAAGCCGGAGTTGACATTGCAGTTTCGGGAACGGGAGTTTTTAAAGCAAAAGACCCCGCCGAAGCTATAAGAAAACTTCAGAGTTATTAAACAAAAAACCGCATTTCCCGTTTTTTTACAGCAGGAAATGCGGAATTTTTTATATATTTTCAGTTTTTATTCATCGGATGTTTCAAGACCGCTTGTAAGACCTCCAAGAATTGCCCCCAGAGCAGCCGAACCATCGTCCTCTTCTACCTTATAACCATCCGGAACTTTAAGTTTGGATGCATCTGCTTTATCTGACAATTCATTTATAGTGATAACCATTTTCTGACCCTGTGCAGAAATAACTCCGCCTACAGCCTTATCTCCGTCAAAGTAGAATTTCATCTCGTAACTTTGATCGCTGTCTGTTGAAACTTCTTCGCCCTCGAGAACTGCAAGCTGACTTGTTGCGTGTTTTACGATATAACGCTCATAATCGCACTTTTTGCCGTTAAAATCTTCGCTGCCGGTATCTGTAAGCTCCATACCCTCTGTATTCGTGAAGCTGTCTATCATATTGGACTCTGTGCTTGTATCATCGCCTGCTTTGGTGAAATATGCAGTCTTTGTTGCTTCATCAATAAGATATGTTCCTTCGGGGGTTGTAAGCGTATCGGTCTTCATAATAACCATATCCATGATATATCTTGAATTACCGTTTTTATCCTTTATGCTTTCAATAGTGAAGCCCTTATCACCCATCATAGAAAGCATTGCAGCCATTTGATCCTGAGATTCTTCACCCGTAGCTGTACTTTCCATCTTTATCGTTACCGATACGGTACATTCATCCGACTGCATCAATTCAAAAGCAGCCTTTGTCTTTTCTCCGAAAGCATCAAGATTTGTCTTATCAGATGAAGTCTGCTCTTTGCTTGTTTCATCCGGAGTTGACTCCGTTTCGGATTTCTGCTCTGAACTTTCCTGAGATTGTTCGGATTTTTCTTCTGTTGAGCTTTCTTTTGTTTCTTCCTTGTCAGAGGTCTTTTCAGAAGCTTCAGAGCTTTCCTCTGTTTTGCTTTCCGCTGACGATTCTGCTTTTGATGCGGGGGCTGATGAACTTCCGGAGTCGCCTCCGTTATTGCAGGCCGCAAAGGACACTGCAAGCATAGCCGCCATAATTACTGCAATAATTCTCTTTTTCATTTTGAAAACATCTCCTTTAATAATTATTTATCAAACAGGCTTTCCGCTGATATTTCCTGCAATTTCAATCAGTCTTGCAAGCCTGTGATTTACTCCTGAACGGCTTATCGGAACAGTAAGTGCTTCACCCAGATCACGAAGATTATATTCGGGGTGCTCTTCTCTTAGTAAAGCAAGCTCTTTCAGATCATCCGAAAGATTTGAAATTTCTCCTGCTTCTCTTATTATCCTTATTGCTTCAAGCTGTCTTGCCGCAGCAAAAGCCGTTTTTTTTGAATTTGCCATATCGAAATTAGTCTGACGATTGGCATTATTACGAAGGGATTTTACTATTTTTGCATCAAGAATATCAAAATACGACTTCTGTGCACCTATATATCCGAGTATATCGGCTATACTTTCACTTCCCTTTGTATATACAATATAATTACCCTTGCGGCATACAGATTTAATACCCTTAGGATTTATCTCCGTTTCACTTATTATCTTACAAAGGTCATTAGCAAGATTCATATGCACAACTACAAACTCCATATGATAATCCTTTTCGGGAGAAGCAACATTTCCGCATACTAAAAATGCACCCCTGAGAAAATAAGGCAGACATTCGTCATCGTATATATTTGAGCGGTTGATTCTCAGACTTGCTGCCCTGTCCGAATGCCCGAAAAAATCAAACACCTTTTTACAGTCATTTTTATCGGGAATGCATACAGTATAAAGTCCTTCAGCTCCTCCACGTCGGGTAAGCTGAACTGTTGTTTCAACTATTGCACCTGTGAGCGACGAAACCATTTCGGAATAATAAGCTGCTGTAGCTTTACATTCCGTTGTAAACGATACCGCTGCAGGAGAAAACTGCTTTGAAAATAGCACCATACCATAGACAAGGGCATGAAGCTTATTTTCATCAGACACTTCCATACTGCAAAGGTCTTTTTTTGTATCTTTTGAAAATGACATGATCTATCACCGTCTGTGCTTGTTTATATCTCTGTGATGTATTGCTGCCCTATGATTATTTTCGATAAGGTGGTCATACAGAACTCTGGCAAAAGTTACAGACCTGTGCTGACCGCCCGTACAACCTACTGCGATAACCAGCTGACTTTTACCCTCTTTCTGATAAAGAGGCAGAGTAAAATCAACCATATCGGTCATACGCTGTGCATAGCCCTTTGAACTTTCGGAATTCATCACATAATCATATACACACGCTTCAAGACCCGTATGTTCCTTCAGCTCAGGAATATAAAACGGATTCGGAAGACATCTTACATCAAATACTAAATCAGCTTCTGCCGGCAACCCATACTTAAATCCGAATGACATACAGGAAATCATAAGCCCCATCGATACATCACCTAAAAATAAAGCGGAGATTCTCTCTTTCAGCTGAGTAGATGAAAGCAGTGACGTATCAATTACATAATCCGCACGGTCACGCACAGATATAAGCAATTCTCTTTCGAGATTTACAGCCGCCTCAACAGAAGAAGAATTATCTATCAGCGGATGCTTTCTTCTTGTTTCTTTAAAACGCCTGATAAGAACATCATCTGCTGCATCAAGAAAAAGTATTTTATATTCCCTGTTGTCAGCCATAAACTTATCAAGACACGAAAACAGATCCGCAAACGCTTCTCCGGAACGTACATCGGTAACAACAGCGATTTTTTTAAGATGCTTATCCGATGATTTTTCGCAGAGATCATAAAAAGTAGAAATAAGCATAGGAGGTATATTATCCACGCAATAATATCCTATATCCTCCATATTTTTCATAGCAACGGATTTGCCTGCACCGGATAGTCCGGTTATAATTATAAATTCCATTTCAGGATCATTCTCCAACAAATTTTACTTCACACTCAAGCTCTACACCTGTTTTATCCTTAACACAGATCTGAACTCTTCTGATAAGCTCCTTTACATCTTCTGCACTTGCCTTGCCGTTATTTACGATAAAGCCTGAGTGTTTTTCGCTTACCTGAGCATCACCCACAAAACTGCCTTTCAGACCGCACTGTTCAATAAGAGCGGCTGCAAAAAATCCGTCGGGTCTTTTAAATACACTTCCTGCACTTGGACGATTGAGCGGCTGTTTTGCCTTCCTTTTCTCCATTGTGTCCTGCATAAGAAAGAATATTTCATTTTTATTTTTAGGATAAAGCTCGATAGTGGTATCAAGTATGACCATATTCTTATCAGTAAAAAAGCTTCTTCTGTGTGCGAAGTCATGCTTTTTGCCCGTAAGCTCGCATATATTTCCGTCTTCATCAAGATAACGTGTTATTTCCACAATATCCTTCATTTCTCCGCCGTATGCACCTGCATTCATATATACAGCTCCGCCGATAGATCCGGGTATTCCCCATGCGAACTCAAGTCCTCCCAGACTGTTAGCCTGAGCAAAACGGCAGGCAGCTGCAAGGGTTGCACCTGCACCGCAGCGTATCTTATTTTCCTGAAGTGCTTCGATCTCGTCAAAATCTCCGCAAAGCTTTATTACTACCCCTCTTATCCCCTTATCCGACACAAGAAGATTTGAACCCTGACCTATCACAAAATATGGAATATCCTTGCTTTTACATGTTTTTATAACATCCGAAAGCATTTTTATATCCCTTATCTCACACCATATATCAGCATTTCCTCCGATACGAAAGCTTGTATGAAGCTTCATAGGCTCGTCTGTACTGATTTTTGCTCCGAGTGCAAGCAGCTCCTCAGAAATATTCATATTATCCATGCCAACCTCCAAATATAAAAAATCAGAACTCTATATTCTTAACAGGAATATCCTCTTCTTCAGGATATTCAAGTCCCAATGCGGCAAAAAGCTCTCTTGCAGCATTATAGCCCATTTTTCTCTGACGATTATTCATAGCCGCTACCTCAATTATTACGGCAAGATTTCGTCCGGGTTTTACAGGTATCGTACATATCGGCACCTGATTGCCTAAAATATCGGTCATTTCACTTGTCATTCCCATACGGTCATATACCTTGTTATTATCCCATTGTTCAAGGTTTATTACCATATCTATTTTCTCGGAAAGCTTTACAGAACCCATACCGAAAATACGTCTTGCATTTATGATACCTATACCTCTGAGCTCAATAAAATGCCTTATATTTTCGGGAGCCGAACCGATAAGCTGTGTATTTGATACCTTTCTTATTTCAACCGCATCATCTGCTATAAGACGATGACCTCTTTTTATAAGCTCGATAGCCGTTTCACTTTTACCTACACCGCTGTCTCCCACAAGAAGAAGTCCTTCACCGTATACTTCAACCAGAACACCATGACGTGTAACACGAGGAGCAAGCTCAAAGCTCATAAAGTTTACAAGAGCCGCTGTGACTGATGATGTAGGGTCGGGTGAACGAAGTACGGGTATCTTGCTTTTTTCCGCTGCGGACATAAGCTCATCATAAGGAACTATATCTCTTGTGACGATTATAGCCGGCGGCTGCATCTCAAACAAGCGGTTTATAACATGGAATCTCTGTTCCGGACTGAAACGGTTAAGGTAACTGTTCTCGGTATTTCCGAAAATGATTATTCTTGATGTATCAAAGAAGTCGAGAAACCCTGTAAGTTCAAGTCCCGGACGGGTAATATCCTTTGAAAAGATACGTATTTCATCAGGATCGTGCGGCATATAAGCCACATTAAGAGAAAGCTCGTTTATGATTTTTGATAAGCTTACCGAAAATTTCTGTTCCAAATCTCTGCACCTGCCTTTTTATTTTATTACATTATAGCTTATGCTTTAATTATAACCTATCTTACATGAAAATCAAAGACTTTTTTATATCATTTGACCACAACATTGATTTTATATGCTTTTATTGCCTGTTCATACGCTTTTATCATACATCCTGCCATATGATCAGCATCTTTATCCTTCATACTTGCCCTTACAGCTCTTCTTAGCTGATCACGTTCAGCGGGCGTAAAGCGTGTAAGCTTTTTGAGATATTCCAAAAAGTTTTTTTCATCGCTGTATACAAAACCATTTCCTCCGTCTTTTATCATATTGTATACAAATTTCTCCTTATCCTCTTTAACAAGCACAGGGAGTCCGCAGCTCATAGCTTCAACAAATGACATAGACATAAGTCCGTCATCAGACGAACATACATAAATATCACAAGCCGCATATACCGCCGGCATCATATTATGTGCCATCATGCCTGCGAAATGCACCTTATCAGTGATCTTAAGACGTCTGCACATTTCCTTGAGATGTGAAAGCTCCGTACCCTCACCCACAACAAGAAAATGTATATTATCCGATTTTTTAATACATTTCGCAAATGCCTTGAGTACAAACTCCAGATTTTTATCCACACTAAGCTCACCGGCAAATACTGCTGTCACGGCATCAAGAGGCAGTCCGAGTTTCTGACGAAGTTTCTTTATCGCAGCATCATTTATTCTCGTGTAATTGAACACACTTCTGTCGGCAGCAGACGGTATAAGCCAGACCTTACGTTTTCTTTCGGCAGCCTTAATGAAGTGTGATGCTCTTTTGTTGGACGAGGTTATAAGATGGGCATTATCTATCATATCGCAGAAATGTTTTTTTTCAAAAATAGTTTTTAATTTCCATACAAGCTTTGAATTTTCAGCCGCAAAACGATCCATGAAATAATCATGCACCGAAAATACTATAGGGCAGCCTACTCTGTCTGCCATTTCGATACCCATATATCCGATTTTTGTATCGGTATGTATATGTACTATATCAGGCTTATATTTATCAATAAACCTTGCAACATATCTGTCATGTACATTTTTGCACTCCTGCTTGTATTTGTTACGGCTTTTTATGCCTGCACACCGTATGATACCGTTTTTATATCCTGTTTTTTTTGCATGAAGTGATGTAGTAATTATAACTGCCCTGTGTCCGAGCTTTTCAAGACCTCTTTTCAGCACTTCAACATAACTGGCTATTCCACAGGCATAGGGTTCATACACCTCAGTAAAAATTGCAATTTTCATTTATATCACCATTATATTTACCCTTGCGGGCATTTTTCGTGTTTATAGCAAGCGACAATCATTTTTACTCTGTCATGTCATCCCGAGCAATACCCTTGTCATCCTTAGCGTAAGCGAAGGATCTCTTTCAGTAAAGTGATTATTCCGGAAAGATTCTTCGCTTCGCTCAGAATGACAGCCGGCGTGCCGCCGGTGTCGATTACCGCTACACAAAGTTTATTTTTACAATGAATTTGATTTGCTGCCAAAGTA
>OMZF01000176.1 GCA_900315465.1 uncultured Eubacteriales bacterium
AGCCGCACAACTCCACACTCTTGAAGATTGTAAATTCAAAATGCTTGACATGTTTGAAAAAAGGTTGTATAATTAACGTGCGTTGTGCTGGTGTAGCTCAGTCGGTAGAGCAGCTCATTCGTAATGAGCAGGTCGGGGGTTCGAGTCCGTTCACCAGCTCTCAGACCGCATTCTGCTTTTCAGGAATGCGGCTTTAATTTTATAATTTTGTTTGATATGTATGACAAAGTTATCCTTTTGATATTATCAAAAATGACCAAAGAAATCTCCGTATTTTGAAGAAATGTGAAAAAATGTATTTATTATGTAAATTTCTTAAAAAAGCTATGGATTTTTTGGAAAAAATATGTTATCATCTATGGTGGTATTTCGTTTATAACGATACTCCGGTGATGCCGGAATAAATTGCTTTAAAAAGCTGAAACAATAAATCGTAAAGGGTGTTTTAATAATGATTGGAAAAAGAATGATATTTGTAACGTCACCTCCTGCCTGCGGAAAAACTAAGCTCTCCAAAAAGCTTGCTACCGCTATAAAGCATATCGTGTATCTTGATAAAGATACTCTTATCCCTCTTTCAAAACAGGTGTTTGCTGTTGCAGGTCAGCCGTATGACAGAAGCTCAGAGTTCTTTGAGAAGGAAATCAGAGATTATGAATATGATGTAATAATGGATCTTGCTTTCGAGGCTCTCAAGTATGAAGATCTGGTAATGGTAAATGCACCTTTTACTCGGGAAATTCGTGATGATGAGTATATTGCAAATCTTAGAGAAAAACTTAAGGATTATGGTGCGAAACTTTCAGTTATATGGATTGTTACCGATCCCGAAGTGTGTCATCAGAGAATGATCGACAGGGCTTCCGACAGGGATACATGGAAACTTGCTCATTGGGATGAATACCTCAGCAGTGTTAATTTCAATATCCCCGAAAACCTCAGAAATCCTGACGATGAATATGCACTCCTGCTTTATCGTAATTCAACAGATGAAATGGCAGCTGAAGATTTCGCAAAACTGCTCGGCATTTTTGAGGAATGATCTGAGGCAGTTACAGATTAAGCAGCAAAATATTGCGGCTTTGGCGGTATATTTACAGGCTGAAGCCGCTTTAATCGTTATATTAAGGAAAGGAATTACAGTTATGTTGAGAGAAAACATTTACCGCACTAAATACTGCGGAGAGTTGAGAGAATCAGATATAGGAAGCGAAGTAAGAGTTGCCGGCTGGGTGGAAAATATCCGTGACCACGGCGGAGTTATGTTCCTTGATATCCGTGACCACTATGGAATAGTTCAGGTTGTGGTTAATGATGAATCACTTCTTGCCGATATAAACAGGGAATGTACCGTTTCTGTAAGCGGCAAGGTCACAAAAAGAGACGAGGATACCGTAAACCCGAAACTCGCTACAGGTACAGTTGAAATACATTCGGATAAAATAACCGTTCTCGGAAAGGCTTCAAATAATCTGCCTTTTGAGGTTCAGACTTCTACAGAGGTAAAAGAGGATCTCCGTCTTAAATACAGATTCCTTGATCTCAGAAATAAAAAGGTTCATAACAATATCGTTATGCGTGCAGAGCTTATATCTTTTCTCCGTGCCAAAATGACGGAAATGGGTTTCCTCGAAATACAGACCCCTATCCTTTCGTGTTCTTCTCCCGAAGGAGCAAGAGATTATCTTATACCCAGCAGAAAACATAAGGGTATGTTCTATGCACTTCCGCAGGCTCCCCAGATATTCAAACAGCTGCTTATGGTGTCGGGATTTGATAAGTATTTCCAGATAGCTCCGTGTTTCCGTGATGAAGACGCAAGAGCAGACAGATCTCCCGGTGAATTTTATCAGCTTGATTTTGAGATGGCTTTTGCTGAACAGGATGATGTTTTTGCGGCTGCCGAAGAAGTGCTTTATGCCGCTTTCAGTAAATTCTCGAAAAAGGAAGTTTCAAAGCCGCCTTTCAGAAGAATTCCCTATGCTGAGGCTATGCTTACCTACGGTACAGATAAACCCGACCTTCGTAACCCCCTTCTTATTAAGGATATAAGCCCCATGTTTGAGGAAACAGATTTTGCACCATTCCGCAAAAAGACTGTACGCTCGATCAATGTTCCCGAAGCTTCTGCCCAGAGCAAGAAGTGGTTCAAGAATATGGAGGAATTTGCTCTTTCTATCGGTATGAAGGGTCTCGGATATGTAAAAGTAAGAGATGATATGACTTTTGACGGCCCTATCGACAAATTCCTCAAAGAAGGTGACCGTGAAAAGCTTATCGAAATAAATGGCTCAAAAGCAGGAGATGTTATTTATTTCATAGCAGACAGTGCAGATGCTGCTCCAAAGCTTGCAGGTCAGATACGTACAGAGGTAGCAAATCGTCTTGGTCTTATTGATACAAGCCGCTTTGAGCTTTGTTTCATTACAGATTTCCCGATGTACGAGCGTGACGAGTCTACAGGCGAGATAATCTTTACACATAATCCGTTCTCAATGCCTCAGGGCGGTATGCAGGCTCTCCTTGAAAAAGATCCTACGGAAATTCTTGCTTATCAGTATGATATAGTATGCAACGGTGTTGAGCTTAGTTCGGGTGCTGTGCGTAACCATGACCTTGATATTATGGTAAAGGCTTTTGCTATTGCAGGATACCCCGAAGAAACTCTTCAGGAAAAATTCGGCTCACTTTATAACGCTTTCAAATATGGTGCTCCGCCTCACGCAGGTATGGCTCCCGGTCTTGACAGAATGCTTATGCTTCTTGCCGAAGAAGAAAATATCCGTGAGGTCATTGCTTTCCCGATGAATAGCAATGCTCAGGATCTGCTCCTTGGTTCACCCACAGAAGTAACAGAACAGCAGCTTCGTGAGGTTCATATAAAAATCAGATAATTTTGATTCGGAATGCGGAATTCTGACTGCGGAGTGATGTTTCCGGAGTCGTTTCCGCATTTTTACATTTTAACCTAAACGGGCAAGAAGTCCCCCGGGTCTCACCTGTCGGTTCGGTCGGTGCTTCTGCCTTCGGCAGAGGTGTCCACCGGA
>OMZF01000174.1 GCA_900315465.1 uncultured Eubacteriales bacterium
AAATACAATCCTCACCGTCACAGGGAGTTTCGTCACCGTCTTCGGCAAGTGCAGCCTTTATCATTATCGCACATTCAAGACGTTTCTTTTCAAGTTCACATGAGGTCTTATGTGATTTTTTTATATCGCCTTCATATTGGAAATTATTAGCATTACATCCGCCCGAACAATAGAATTTTGCCCAGCAGTCTTTGCAGTTTTCCTTAGTATATACATTTGATCTTGCAAACATGAGCTTCATATCATTATTGAACGTGCCGTCGTTAAGATTACCCATTTTGAAATCTTCATTTCCTACAAACTGATGACATGGGTAAATATCTCCCTGAGGTGTGACCGCAACATATTCATTACCGCATCCGCAGCCTCTGAGACGCTTTATAGCACAAGGCCCTTGATTAAGGTCTATCATAAAATGGAAGAAATTGAAGTATTCTCCTTTTTTTCTTGATTCTATTATAGTCTGAGCCAGTCTTTCATATTCCTCAAATACAGCCGGAAGGTCTTCATATTTTATAGAATAATCAAGTTTCGGATCTGAAACAACAGGCTCAATAGAAAGCTGTTCAAAGCCGAGTTCCTTAAAATGAAGTACATCCTTTGTAAAATCAAGATTATATTTTGTGAATGTGCCTCTTATATAATAATCCTTATCACCTCTGCCTGCAACAAGCTTCTGATATTTCGGAACTATAACATCATAACAGCCCTTGCCGTTAGGAGTAACCCTCATTCTGTCATTTACTTCTTTTCTTCCGTCAAGTGACAGAACTGCATTATTCATTTCACGGTTGATATATTCTATTTTTTCATCATCAAGAAGAAGTCCGTTTGTTGTGATAGTAAAGCGGAAATTTTTGTTATACTTTTTTTCGATGCTTCTTGCATATTCAACTGTCTGCCTTACAACATCGAAATTCATCAGCGGTTCTCCGCCAAAAAAGTCTACCTCAAGATTTCTTCTTGTGCCTGAATTGGCTATAATAAAATCTATTGCTTTTTTCGCTGTATCAAGCGACATAAGGCATCTTCCCTGACCGAAATCGCCCTTTGCAGCAAAGCAGTATTCACATCTGAGGTTACAGTCATGTGATATATTTATGCACATGGATTTTACAGGAGCTTTTGTCATAAGATCAGCAAACTGTTCGTAATCATCAGGTGAAAACAAAAGTCCGTCTTCATAAAGCTCAAAAAGTGCTTCATAAGTTTCGCATATATCCTCACGGCTGTAGCGGTCTGAAAGTTTGTTTATCATACTTTCATCAGGTTCTTTTTTCATTTTTTCATCACAGTAATCAAGAATATCGTAAGCAACATCATCAAGAACATGAACAGCACCGCTGTGAACATCAAGACAGATATTATATCCGCCAAGTTTATATTTATGTATCATCAAGAAAACTCCTTTTTAAAATAAAAAATCAAAAAGAAAAAGGCGGATAAAGGAATCCGCCCTTTTCGGTTAAACGAGGAAGTGGAATTATTTCTCGCACTTCTGGTTAGCTACAGTACAGGAAGTCTTGCAAGCTGACTGGCAGGAAGCCTGGCATTCGCCGCAGCCGCCCTTTACAGCAGACTCCTTGAGGTTAGCCTTATTAAGTGTCTTGATATGCTTTTTGGTCATGTTGTTTCACCCTTTCCGATACCATTATAGTATGGTATATATTTTAACATATTTCGTTTACAAATTCAAGGCTATAAAGAAAAGTTTCATGCTCTCCTTGATCTTTTCCTGCGTTTTTTATCAGGTCTTACAGCAAAAGCAGGTAAAACACCTGCCGAAATAACCGCCACAGGTATTCTGAAAAGACTTGCCATCTGAGGAATACTGCCCATTGCACAGCTTATTCCCGTAAGCAAAAGAAATATAACTGCACCTGTTATGATCCCTGTTACGAGTATCTTGCTGCCGCAGCCTATTGCAGAAATAATGCCTCCTGCTGCTGAGCCTATACACAAAGCTATAACAGAAAGAGGAGCATAAAGCCCCTCGTTTACTTTGCCTGACATAAGAACTATCCATGATATTAAAAGTATCAATACCGCAACAGATACAGTGCCTGCAAGTGACCCGATAATTATCCACTTTATTCTGTGTTTTATTCCTGTCATCCGAAAATCAACCCCATGAAAATATTTATTCCAATATATTCATGTCATCAGCCGATTATTCTTCATCCTTTTTAAGAGAAACTTTATCCTCGTCATCAGATTTTTCTTTTGATTTTTTAGATTTCTTATCCTCTTTCTTAGGCTGTTTTTCAGGTGTATCTATAGAGCGGATAGCCCATTTTTTGAAACGTATACGAGTTTTGTCGCTGCCTGTTTCGATAACGATAGTTTCATCATCCTCACGAATGGCTATAACTTTTCCGACTACTCCTCCTATGGTCGTAACATCATCGCCTACTTCAACACCGTTTCTGAGTTCATCCTCTTCCTTCTGTTTTTTCTGCTGAGGTCTCCACAAAAACAGGTACATAGCTCCGATGATAAGCACCCAGAAGCCTATCATACCATATGTTGCAAGATTATTTCCCTGACCCTCTGCCTGAGATAAAAACATCATATCCATAATTCCTTATTCCTTTCACGAATAATTTTTTACCAATATATTATAACAGCTGCAGCCAAAAGCTGCAACTGTCATAATTTATATTCTCTTATCAAGAATACAACGGTATTTCGTATAAAATTCCTCAAAACATCCCTTATCAAGTGCCTCTCTTATACGCATAAGCAGTGTATTATAAAAATACACATTATGCATTACACAAAGACGCATTGCAAGCATTTCTTCACTCTTTATAAGATGGCGTATATAAGCCCTTGTGAAATTACGGCACACAGGACAATCACATTCTTCATCAAGAGGATTTTCATCAAGTGTATATTTTTCATTTCTCATATTCCTCCGCCCGCTCCATGTGAAGATATTCGCATGACGGGCATTTCTTGTTGGCATAACACAGTCAAACATATCTATTCCCCTGTGTACTGCCTCAAGTATATTAACAGGCGTACCTACGCCCATAAGATACCTCGGTTTATCAGCAGGCATATATTCCTCTACCACATCAAGTATATGGTACATTTCCTCTGCCGTTTCACCCACTGCAAGACCTCCGACTGCATAACCGTCAAGATCAAGATCCCTTATTTTTTTCATATGCTCAATTCTCAGATCGTCGTATGTTGCCCCCTGATTTATTCCAAAAAGCATCTGATGGGGATTTATCGTATTTTCCGCAGCATTGAGTTCATTTATCTTATCCCTGCATCGTACAAGCCAGCGGTATGTCCTGTCGCATGACCTTTTTGTATAATCATACGGTGCAGGATTTTCGATACATTCATCAAATGCCATAGCTATAGTAGAACCGAGATTTGATTGTATTGTCATACTTTCCTCGGGTCCCATGAATATGCGTCTGCCATCTATATGTGAGGAAAATGTCACACCCTCTTCGGTTATATTTCTGAGCTTTGCAAGCGAAAAAACCTGAAACCCGCCGCTGTCGGTAAGTATGGGTTTATCCCAGCGTGTAAACTTATGAAGTCCTCCGAGCTTTCGTACAATTTCATCTCCAGGTCGCAAGTGCAGATGATATGTATTGCAAAGCTGTACCTGACATCTTAATTCTTTTAAATCAAGTGCAGAAACAGCACCCTTTATTGCTCCGCAGGTAGCGACATTCATAAATGCCGGAGTCTGAACTGTGCCGTGTACAGTCTCTATTTCTCCACGACGTGCTTTACCTTCGGTGCTTATAAGCTTGTACATCTGTTAACCCTCTCCGGAATCGGAATTATTATTTTCCTCTGCTTTTTCAGCAGCCTCTGCAGCAGCTTTTGCCGCAATAGCCCTCTTTCTGTCATCCGCTGTAGTAAATTCAAGAGGCTTGTCATCTTTATCAACAAGAGCAGTCATTTCATTGTCATGGAATACGGCAAGAGTACCCACAGGCATCTGAAGAACACGAAGTGCCTCTCCTCTGAATTTCATCAGTTCGCTTGTTGGAAGAGTGATCATTTCGTCAGGCTCGTGCTGATCCTCCTTTTCGTCATTCAAAAGACCGAAATACCAGCCCGAATCACCGTTTTTAGAAGGTTCTGAACGGTTCATATATACATCTGCCGCATTCATTGCTTCTTTAAGTACAAGAACTGTATCGGAGAAAAGTGTGGGTTCAGGTTTTTCAATTTTTGCTTTCATATTGGTATCTACCTGCATATTCTGTACAACAAGTGCATCCGTACAGTCATCTGTACGAAGCTGCATAGGATTATTTTTATAATCCGCTGTCTGAACAACATAATAAGAGAAACTTTTATCAGTTCTTTTGCTCAGAAAATAACGTGCCCAACCATAGTTAAGTGCAAAAGTGGGACTGAAAATATTTGTTTTGCGGCTTACTGCATTAAGAGTTTTCAGAAGCGATGCAGCAGCATTTTTAAGCGGATAATTTGTATAAAGCTTTACTTTTTTATTATTGATTTCTGCCTCAAATATGTACATAATATTGTCTCCTTTGATTTCCCTTTATTTAAGGGGATTTTCTATTATATTTTATTACATCAGACTGCAACTGTCAATCAAAATTACAGTATTATCAGTTCTTTCGGAAGTGTGGAAAGATTTATACATCCGTCTGTACTTACAACGACTGTATCTTCTATTCTTACACCGAATTCGCCCGGAAGATATATCCCCGGCTCAACTGTTACCACCATACCGCTTTGAAGAACTGTCTCACTTTTCGGACTTACAGCAGGCATTTCATGTATATCAAGACCCACGCCGTGACCTGTTGAATGACCGAAATAACCTTCAAATCCGGCATGATATATATAATCTCTTGCGGCACTGTCAACCTCTTTGCAGGCAACCCCGCTTTTTACTGCTTCAAGACCGAGTTTCTGTGCATCATATACGATTTGATAAACTCTTTTCTGTTTATCGCTTACAAAACCGTAGGCATATGTTCTGGTCATATCACTGTGATAACCACCGCATAATGCACCTATATCAAATGTTATGAAATCTCCCGGTTTAACACAGTTATCCCCCGGAACACCATGCGGCATGGAGGTTTTTTCGCCTGCAATAGCTATAAGGTCAAATGATATTCCGTCTGCACCTGCTTTACGCATTTTATATTCAAGTTCAAGAGCAAGATCTCTTTCACATACGCCCTCTTTTATAAGAGGGAGTGTTTCTTTAAGAGCATTTTCAGTTATTCTCTGGGCGAGAATTATTTTGTCTATTTCATCTGAAGTTTTTATTATTCTTTGCTCCGATATAAGATCATCAAGCTCACCTGTTGTTTGGCACTTTGCACCGTTTTCATCTGCAATACTTATTACTTTGTTTGCTTCATTAAGTGTGAAAGCAGAGGCTTCAAGCATGACATTTTTTATATTTTTGCTTTTGATAAGCTCTCCCAGAGTTTTTGACAAAGAACTAAGGAGTAAAACTTCACAGCCGGAAGTCTGTTTTTGTGCGGCTTCAAAATATCTTGAATCTGTGAGAAGAAAAGCTTCATTGCGTGTAAGCAAAAGATAACCGAGTGAAGAAACAAAGCCGGTAAAATATCTTCTGTTTGTATTTGAAATGATAAGTGCAGCATCGGCATTTTCAGGCATCATTGATGCAAGCAGCCGTAATTTTTCATTCATACGATCACCCCGTCAATTATCACAAATATTCTTTAAAGCCGTAAGTCCGAGATAATAGCTGAATTTTCCGAAGCCTGCTATTGATCCTTTACATACGGGAGCAATAACGGATTTTCTTCTGAATTCTTCTCTTGCCCCTATATTTGACATATGTGTTTCAACTGTAGGTATATGAACTGCAGAAATAGCATCCGCAAGGGCATAACTGTAATGGGTAAGAGCTCCTGCATTGATAAGTATTCCGTCCTTATTGCCGAAAGCAGAATGTATCTTATCTATTATGTCTCCTTCATGGTTGGACTGATAAATTTCAAGTTCAAGACCGAGCTGCTCAGCCCATTTTTTCACATCTTCATTAATGCTTTGTGCTGTTTGTGTGCCGTATGTATTGACATCCCTTATTCCCACCATATTGAGATTAGGACCGAGTATAAACAGAATTTTTTTCATATATCATTCCCCGCTTTCAACTCTCCATGTAATTTGTATATTTCTTTTATCAAGTTCGGGTCTTACAGCCTCTATCATTTTTTCAAAAGCGATATGCGGCTGATATTTAAAGCCTATTTCAATTCTGAAAGAAGAAAACTCTGCTTTTCTGAATTCATTTTTCCAGCCCTTATTATCAATATAGCGGATATATGTATTAAGCTTTTTTTGCAAAAGCTTCAGATGTTCTATCTGTGCCAAAGCCCATGTGATATGGTCTGATATAAGCAGAACCAGCTCATCGCCGTTTTCTGCCGCTGCATCAATCATATCAGTGTTGCTTATCGACATATTTTTCCCCTCTTTCAAGAATTTTCAGATTTTTTCTTATCTTAACTTCAAGCCTTCTTCTTATAGCTATGGTTATCCCATGTTCCTCGGATTTCGGAATAAGAAGAATCGATTTCATTCTTCCCATATTTGCCCCCAGAACATCCGTATATATCTGATCTCCGACAACTACCACAGAATCAGGCTTTTCCCGGAGCTTTTTCTTTGCCCTTATAAACCCGAACGGCAGAGGCTTCAGACTCATTGAAACACAATCAAGTCCCACACTTTTTGCGAAAGGGCGTATTCTTTTACCGAAATTATTCGAGCATATGACCACCGCAAAACCTGATGACTTTATTTCATCTATCCATTCCTGCACACCGTCATACGGTGTTTTCTCATAGGGAGAAGCGAGGGTATTATCAACATCCAGTAATACAGCATCAACACCCATTTGTCTGAGCAATCCGGGAGTAATATCCGTCACACTTCTCACAGCTGCTGTAGGCTTTAAAAGTCCCATCGCTTTTTCCTCCGTTTAAATTTATAACTAAAAAGGGATATTCCCGAAATAGTCGCTTGCCAAAACAAGCCGCCGCCGGAAATATCCCAATTCTGTGTACAATTTTCATCATTTGTACTTACGCTTACGAGCAGCTTCAGACTTCTTCTTACGCTTTACAGAAGGCTTCTCGTATGCCTCTCTTTTACGAACCTCAGCGATAACGCCGGCTCTGGCACACTGCTTCTTAAATCTTCTGAGTGCACTTTCGAGAGATTCATTATCCTTAATTCTGATTTCTGCCATTTATCTTCCCTCCCATCCGCCAAAAGGCAGGGGTTTGTGTCATTAC
>OMZF01000173.1 GCA_900315465.1 uncultured Eubacteriales bacterium
GGTTATGTTGGTTTCGTCGCTTAACATTTTACCACAGGTTTCAATATGGGTCTATTCTTTTTGCCATTTTATTTTACAACTTAGCTAATTTTTTATAAAAAAGGGATCTGGCAATAAATATATCACAGATCCCTTTGTATTATTACTGAAGATTATTCAGCCACATTGAAAATTGTTCCAGAACATTGGTATAAAGAACTTTGTCACTTGCATCATTGAGATCTTCCATTTTTGAAAAACCTGTATTATCACGGACTCTGCCTGTCATATCATCAAGTTTCTGCAAATATTTGAACGATGAGTGACCTATGCCTATGAACTGTATAAATACATTCATACTCGAACTTCTTCGGATAATATCATCGGTTTCTCTTCTGTCAAAATTTTCACCGTCTGTTATAAAAAGTATGAAGGTGGGATCACCGTTATCAACTATGGGAGCATCAATATAATAAGGTGTTGCACCCAATCCCAAAAAACCTCCACGATAACCTGTAGTTCCCATTATGATAGATCTTAGTACAGGGGAATAGTTAGTACCTCCCATTGAATAGCCTGATCTCTTTATAACTTCCTCCACATAATTTTCATAATTATGCAGATTAAGGTCGTCGATTTTCCTGTAATCATCCTGAAAAAGAAATACATCTATAGTACCATTATCATCAAAAGTAAGCCCTAAAGGTACAAGTCTGTTTATTGTGTTTTGTACTGTACCGTTGCTGTACAAGGTAGACATAGAACCACTGTAATCAAGTGCAACAACCACCTTAGCACGCATATTGCCTAAATCTATCTTACTGTTTTTGCTGAGATCAACCACGCATTTTGACAGATTAACAACGTGTTCCTGAAGTTTTTGCTTATCTTTTGAAAGGCTTATCTTTCCCATTACTTCATTAGTGATTTGTTCTTCTGTCTTTTTAAGACTTACACCTGAATTTTTAACTGGTGCAGGCTGAGTATACTGCGGAGGCGGCGGTGATGCCGGCTGATTGAATGTCGGTGCAGGCTGAGTATACTGTGGAGGCGGTGGTGGTGCCGGCTGATTGAATGTCGGTGCAGGCTGAGTATACTGCGGAGGCGGTGGTGGTGCCGGCTGATTGAATGTAGGTGCAGGCTGAGTATGTTTGGTTTGAGGTACAGGAGTCTGAACAGAATTACTCTGTTGTAAATAGAAAGGTAAAGATTGCTGTTCTTTATCATTCTGTACTTTCGGTGCAGAAGTTTCCTCAGCTTTAAGTTCTGTTCCTCCATAAAGTGCAAGCAATGCAGAAAGACCTCCGTTAAAACCATTCGCAACAGCCGATATTCTCCAGCCGTCTTTTCTGTATATCTCAACAGATATTATAGCCTTTTCGGATTTGAAATCTGTTCCGCTCAGTTCCATTGTTATCTGAGGAGAATTATTTTGAGAAAGAACAAATGTATGTTTATTTATCTCTTTCATAGTACCCGAGCCGTCTATACTTGCAGTAAATATCAATCTGTCTATTGATGACGGAAGTTTTGAAAGTTCAATATCAAAACTTACACCTTTGTTTTGGGATGTAAACCTTATTTCTCCATTCGGAGAAGATGTTTGATTGTAAAAAATCATATAACCTTCATCGGAAAGCTTTTTGTTTTTGTCAACTCCGAAACAACAGAAATCGTATACTGCCGAGCCATCAACAGATACCCCGACAGAAATCTGTTCATTGATATTGACATACTTATCAAGCTTATCACGCATTCCACGGGAAAAATTCATTTATTATGCCTCCTTGCTGAAAATAATACCTATATATGAATTTTATCACAAAAACAATAAAAAAGATACTATAAATAATTTATAAAAAAACTATAAATATTTGTACATATAAAAAACTCCCGCAACAAAACAATGTTACGGGAGAACCGTTTTACTTTCTTACTTTATAACCGCATTTTTCAATCGTGGGTATAAGACCTATTTTCTCCTTATCATCATCAGGAAGCTGAGGAAAGTCGTATGCAGGGAAATCATTTCCCTCTACTATAAGAGGCCCGTCAGGAGTGATACATACATCCCATCCTACATAACGATGCTCAGGAACAACCATTGCAGCTTTCTTTACAAGTTCCTTAATTTCATTCATATATGGAAGTTTATAGCCGACAAATTTTATTCCTGTTGCAGGATGTGCGTCATAATTGATAAGAGCAGAGGTATGTCCCTGACCCGTTATTTCACCCTTGTCAAGATCAAAATGACACGCAAGACCACCGTTTTCAAGATTATCAACGAACTTTCCGTTATTGCCCATTTTAAATACGGCATAAAGTATATTGGGCTTTCCGTTATAAACGAGGGTAACTATTCTCAGACAATTAAGAGAATATGGATAGATCTTTGCTGCCTGAGGATGCTGAACAATCAGCTCCTCAACAACACCAAAATTCTTTTTAGGATCCTTTACATAATAGTAAAGTTCTTCTGCCGATTTATAATCAGAAACTTTCAGTTTTTCGATACCCTTACCGCTTTCACCTATATTAGGCTTTGCGAAAATATATTCTTTGCCTTTTACAAATTCCTTAAAAGTATCTAAATCAGTTTCGGCAAGGTCATGTATTTCTCTACCCGTAAATTCTGCGAACTTCTTATCGAAAACATTTTTCTCATCAAATATGTAAGAAAGATTTTCATCGTTGAGTTCAGAAATCATTCTTTTGTTTTTCATACGGGTGAGATAAGTTTTCCTCTGCTTGCCGTTCATTTTATAGAACTCAAATATAGTATAGTCATTATAGCCGGCTCCGTATTTTATACCGCAGCCCACCATATCAAAAAAGGTTGTTACCTTATTTTTTCCTGATTTTTCATGTACTTCATTTATGGCATTCTTCATCTTCTTAAAACGTACTCCGCTGAGCACTCTTGTAAGATAACCAAGTTTCATAAATGTCCTCTTTTCTTATTATTCCATGATTTTATACCTGTGCAAGTATGTCCTTTACAGATTCCTTTATAATTTTAAGACCATCAAGCAGTTCTTCCTCGCTTATTGTAAGCGGGGGCATAAGCTTAACAACAGAATTCTTTCTTCCTGCACCCTCAATTATCATTTTTCTTTCAAAACATTTTGCCTCCACCTTATCAGCAAGACCCTGTACGGGGAATTTTTCAAAATCAATACCCCAGATAAGACCGATACCTCTTGCTTCAAGACGGGTATCAAGAGGAAGAATTTCTTCTTCGATGAACTTCTTTACAATAACACTTTTTGCCTTTACAGAGTTCTCGATCTTATTTTCAAGCATATAATCAAGACCTGCTTTTGCAGCCACAAATGCCATCTGATTACCTCTGAATGTACCATTATGCTCACCCGGCTTCCATATATCAAGCTCAGGTTTGATAAGAGTGATTGCAAGAGGAAGTCCATAACCGCCGATTGATTTTGACATAGTAACGATGTCGGGTTTTATGCCTGCTCTTTCAAAGGAGAAGAAATCACCGCTCCTGCAGCAGCCTACCTGTACATCATCAACAACAAGGAGAATATCGTTATCATCGCAGAATTTTCTTATTCTTCTGAGCCACTCCTCATCAAATACACGAATTCCTCCCTCTGCCTGAATAGTTTCAATGAAAAGTGCAGCCGGCTTTTCGATACCGCTGTGATCATCGGAAAGAAGTCTTTGCATATATGCAACTGTATCAAGTTCAGGGAACATATACGGTGCAGGAATGAATGTAACATTATCAAGCGGAACACCTGCACCTCTGCGTGAAGCCTTATCCGTTGTAAGAGCAAGTGAACCGAGTGTCATACCATGAAATGCACCCATGAGAGCAAATACATTACGGCGACCCTTTACTTTTCTTGCAAGTTTAAGAGCAGCTTCATTTGCGTTTGTACCTGTAGGGCCGGGAAACTGTATCTTATAATCAAGTCCCTTCGGCTTCAGCACTTTTTCTTCAAATGTTTCGATAAATTCTCTCTTAGGAACAGTATACATATCAAGTGCGTGTATAATACCGTCATTTTCGAGATATTCAATAAGCTTTTTCTTTATTTCGGGGTTGTTATGACCGTAGTTTACAGCACCCGCACCACAGAAAAAGTCGATATACTTTGTTCCTTCTTCATCAATAAAATATGAACCTACAGACTTTTTAAACACAGTGGGGAAATGTCTGCAATAGGAACGTACTTCCGATTCATAGCTTTCAAAAACAGACGTATTCATTTTACCTACTCTCCGTTTCTATATTCTTTTTCCATAAGTTTGTTAAAATATCCACATAGCATATTTTACCCTTTTTATTTTGAACAGTCAAGCAAATTTACTGCTTTAAAGACACTTTTTAATCGATTTTTTCAACTTTTGAGAAGGTATACAAAAATATAATAAACTACTCAATTTTTTACCACACATTTTTATCAATCATCAGTATGTGATCGACAGTTCTTCGGTTTTCTTTTTGATACATGGTAAAATCTAAAACTTGTAAACCTTGTCATTCCGAACGCAGTTAGGAAGCTTTAAAGTTCCTTTGCTTTGCTCAGTGTTACATTAAATTATCAGAATGTACAAAACATAAAAAAATAACTGCTGTGCGTAAAAAGTAAGCACAACAGCTATTTTTTGGGTATATTTTAATCAGAGATGTCGTTATCGAGAGCAATTATGAGTGAATAATCAGGATAAGCCTTTTGAATTTCACCGCATATTTCAGCGTATATTGTTTCTCTTGCAGAACCGAAATCTATTACAACATCAAACTGCATAGTTTTCTTTTCCATGTCAATATAAAATCCGTGCATCTGAAGCACACCATCAAAAGACATTACCTTATTTCTGACAGAATCCCGTATTTCAGCGATTTCATCACCCGATGTATTTACGGAATATACGCCGACAGCCGTCATTATAACCGAATATTCTGTATATACTTCTTTCTGTATTTTCCTTGTAAGAGCATCAATTTCATCTGCACGCATAGTATCATTTACTTCGATATGAGCAGATGCAAGATACCTGTCAGGCCCGTAATTATGCAGTATCAAATCATATACACCATGCACTCCTTCCTGAGAAGCAATAGTATGACGTATACCTTTTGAAAGTTCGGATTGTACACGCATACCGAGCATTTCATCTACTGCATCTTTTATCATCTCAAATCCGGATTTTATAATGAATAATGATATAACTGCACCCACATAAGCCTCAAGACTTACACCCGACAACATATACACTATCGCACATACAAGCACAGAACCCGACAGCACAGCATCCAACAAAGCATCCGTACCCGAAGCTTCAAGAGAACCGCTGTTCACTTCATTTCCCTTTTTGCGTACATAAAAACCTAAAATCAGCTTTACAACAACAGCCGCTGCTATTATTATGACCGATACAAAACTATAATCAAGCTGCTCTGGTGTAATAATCTTTTTTACCGATTCACTCAGAGAAGTCATACCTGCATACAGAATAATAGCCGCAACAATAGTCTGACTCATATATTCAATTCTGCCGTAGCCGTAGGGATGTTTTTTATCCGGACGTTTTCCTGAAAGCTTTGTACCGATAATTGTTATAATGGATGACAATGCATCACTCAGGTTATTAACTGCATCAAGAATTACAGCTATAGAATTTGATGCAAGTCCCACAACTGCCTTAAATATTACCAATACTATATTAGCTGCAATACCTGTTATACTTGTGCGGATGATGACCCTTTCCCTGTCAATATTTTGTGATCTACCCATATTATTCACCCGTATTCCCAAGAATTTTATAAAGCAGTTTATAAAGTTCTGCCGCTTCATCCTGCTCAAGAGGTACGCAGCTTCCTACTGCCGCAGGGATATTTTTAACCTTTTCTTTCATATCATATCCTTTTTCCGTCAGTTTCAGCAATACCACCCTTTCATCTTCTTTACTTCTTTCACGAGTGATATATCCGTCCTTTTCCATTTTCTTAACAACAGGTGTCACTGTACCGCTATCAAGAAAAAGTCTGCTGCAAAGATGTCCGACAGTAACACTTTTTTCTTCCCACAACACCATAAAAACAATATATTGAGTATAGGTAATACCAATCTCTTTAAAATACGGAGTATAAAGTGATGTTATCCTTCGTGCTGCCGCATAAAGAGGAAAACAAAGCTGATTTTCGAGAAGCAATACTCTGTCATCAAAATTTTGTTCTTCCATTTTCCCACATCCTGATAATATTATTTCACAGCAGCTTTTCAACACAAGCCCTTACTTCTTTCATAGAAGCGGAAGGCTCAAAACGTGCTGCCACATTTCCCTGTCTGTCAATAACGAACTTAGTGAAATTCCATTTTATATCAGGATTATTCTTATAATCCTTATCAATTTTTTTCATCATAGCCGAAAGTGCCAGGCCAGACGGACTCATTCCGAACCCCTTGAATCCCTGCTGAGTTTTCAGATACTGAAAAAGTTCAAGTGCATTTTCCCCGTTTACATCAGATTTTTTATACTGTGGGAATTTTGTATTATATTTCAGAGTACAGAATTCATGTATTTCATCATCTGTTCCGGCGTCTGTCCTGCAAACTGATTGCAGGGAACGTCAATAATATCAAATCCCTTATCACTGAAATCTTCATACATGGCTTCCAAGTCCTTATAGTGAGGAGTAAAACCGCAGCCTGTTGCTGTGTTTACAATTATAAGCACCTTACCTTCATACTCTTTCATTGATACCTGTTCACCATTTGGTTTTGTCAGAAAATAATCATAAATGCCCATGGGAAAATACCTCCCGTAAATTTATATTTTATTAAATTATATTGTATAAAATATAATTTGTCAATAGCTTTTTCAAAATATTTTTAATTTTTTTAAAATATCAGACCTTTTTTATTTTTTCATGCAATAATGTAAGTGAAAGTACAAAAAACACCGAAAAAATAAAATTAAAAAAATTTAAAATCCGGTGAACCTTTTTAAGCTTTTCATGCAATTATATAATTGGAAGTTGAAAAACAGCGACTATGAAAAAACATACGTTGCAGAAAGGAAACGATCATGAATGATACCGAACTTTTACAGGGACTGAAGAAACATGACGAGTCGGCAATAGAAGAAATAATGGAGCGTTACACACCGTATGTATCGACAATAATATACAATATGTCGAAAGGTAAGCTGAGTTCGCCCGACATTGAGGAAACAGCGGCTGATGTATTCTTCACGATCTGGTCTGCCCCCGATAAAATAGCCGAAGGGTCGCTCAAAGGCTTTATAGCTTCCGTAGCTAAAAATAAAGCTAAAGAAAAAATACGTCAGATAAAGCCAAAGGATAATATCATGGATATAGATGATGTTGTTCTGGCAGATGAATATTCGTTATCGGACAGTATCGATAATAAGGTACTTCAGCAGGATCTGACAGACGCACTTGATCAGTTCGGTGAGCCTGACAAGGAAATAGTAATAAGATATTATTACTACTATCAGACAGCACCTAAAATCGCAGAGATACTTGATATGAAGCTTGAAGCTGTCAAATCAAAAATCAAACGGGCAAGAACAAAGCTGAAATCTTTTTTAAAGGAAAGGGGTTATTGATATGAAAACAAATAACATTTTCGATCATATGGACAATGAACCTGCTGTTCTTGATGAGCAGACGGTCATAGAGGAAACAGGAGTAAGCACAGATAATGTAAAGGAGTTGTTCAGAGAAATGGTTAAAAACGGCGGAGCAAAAAAGAGTAAAAAGAAAAACATAACAAAGGTATTCACAGTTTTAGCAGCAGCGGTTGCCGCAACACTTATAGTCGGCACAGTTACAGCAGGTGCTACAGGAAGTTTCAACAGTACATTCGGTGAGATCTTTGCAGGTGAAGCCGATAACGGTATGTATTCAGGCGGGAATGTAAATGTAAACAGTGACATTGTATCTGTTGATTTCAAAGGCATCGCAGGAGATAAGGAAACAGTATACGGTCTTATGGAACTCACAAAGAAAGACGGCTCAAACTTCTTTGACGGTGATAAGAAAGATTACTTCATTATGTATGACTACGAATCTGAAGAAAGAGATGCAACAGTGACCTGCACACGTTCACTTGCTGATACAATCTCTTCAAAAATCTTCTATCATCCGTATTCCGGAACGGGTGCAATAGATTTCGATATTATTGACAATTCAAAATTAAGTGCTGTTTTCCAGTACAATGACAGCGAATTCAATATCGTAGGCGAAACACTGAGCTTTAAAGAAGATCACATACTCCTTTATCATATAGATAAAGTTCTCTGCACAAGAGATGAATTTTATAAAACAATGGATGCACATCAGGATGAAAATGATCCTTTCTGGACTGACGGTCTGAGTCTGGTTGAGAAAATAAGCAAAAAATATGACAACCCCATTGCAGAAAATCAGATCATAGAATGTGACATCAACGGCAATATCTCTCTTATGACAAAAACACAGATTGACCTTCACCTTGATGGCTCTGTAAAACTTAACTACAAGGATACAACAAGATATTTCAGCGAAGCAGAAGGTATCAAAACAACATACAGCGGAAGTGAAGTTATAGTAAAATCCCTCGAAGTACGTCCCCTTTCATTAAGACTTGAAGTAGCTTATCCCACAAACAATGTTGATGAATATATGGTAATCATGGAAAAAGAACCCTATGACGCTGTAAACTCGGTTACAATAACTCTCAAAAACGGCAAATCATACACAATGGATAACTGTCCTCTCTTCCTGAGTGATAACGTACATCGCCTTTCATATTCATTCTACGAAGGATTTACTCCCTTTGTTATCAACCCCAAGGAAGTAAAGAGTATTGTATACAACGGAACAACACTTTATCAGGAATGATTGGTTGTCTTTAAAACATGACAATTCTCCTCAATATAACTTGCAGGAGTACCGAAAGGTACTCCTGCTATACCCATTTTATGGAAATTCTAACAAGTTTTTTCACCACTAATGTTAATTTAACACCACAATAATTCCATTAAATAATTTTTAAAAAATTAAGCAGCGTTATAATAAAAGTGGAATAGCAACTGATGCAGCTTATTACTCACTTTTGTGACAACCCATAGAGGCAGGAATATCCAAAGGTATTCCTGCCCACCTTTTTATACGGGCAACGGATTATTTTCACTGAGAGTAATATATATATCTGCACAAAGGGCAACAGAAAGCATGAATAAAGTATATTTTCTGTCTGTTATTTCGATCTCATATCCGTCACCATGAGGTGTCCAGCATTTTTTTTGTGTCATTACGGTATCACCGTGAGAATCAAGCATTGAAAATCTTCCGTCACTCAGACTGCCCATAAAACGGTATGTGCTGCCATATATTGCAAATGCAAAGCGTTTGTTAAGGCATGGAATAAGTATATACATCCTGTGACAGCAGCGTATCGAAAAATAATTCAGCACCAGATTATTAAGACGTATATCGGATACTGTATGATTACTCCTGTCATACATTGTCATACCCAGAATACCGCTTAATTTGACAACAGCAGTATAGATAGGCTCTCCCTTTTCGTTATATACTGTAAAACCGTCATTCTGTCCTGCACCACGCTGTATAAAAAGTTTCATACCTCACACCCCCTTGAAATCAATGTCATCAATTTAAGGTTGTTATCCCTAATATTCCTCTGTCAGCCTGAGCAATCTCCTGTCATCCCGAAAGAAGTAGGAGATCTTTTGAATAAATCAAAGCAGAACAGCCACCAATTGCAAATTGCTAATTGATATTATTATTCTCCGAAAAATGCGTTTTCAATCATATCTTTTGGAATATGCATTTTTTTAGAAAGAAATTCACTTGTAAGCACTTCATCTTCGTAAACCTCGGAAAGTTCTTCACTAAGCAGAAGATGTGCCGCAAAACAATCCGCCTCTTTTTCAATTCTTGAAATACAAAAGCTGGTATTCGCACTCAGCTGTATAGTATTAGTGCTTCCATGAAGTATTATATGTCCGAGTTCATGTGCGGCGGTTATTTTTCTGCGGTAATAGTCAAGCATATCATTAAGTACAACGAATTTGATACCCTCCATCGTTATAGTGAAACCATTTATGCTTTCCGGTAAAGACAGATCAAGCACCTGAATTTCCATTTCTTCGCATATTGCAAAAGGGTCTGCTGTGCCATATTTTTCAATTATATTTTTTACTGTTTTAGCAATTTTTTTCATTTTTTATCTCCGTTTAACCGAATGATTTCTTTTTTTGCTGCTGTGCTATAGCTGCCACAGCTTTAATGGCTTCGACTAATTTTTTTCTGTCATCTTCATCCAGAGGAACACCGTCAAACATAAGTCCCTGATGCGATGAAAGCACCTGAGTGAATTCATCAAATATAACAGAAAGATCTCCTGTGTCCCTTTCTTTACAATTTCCCAGAAGATGGTCACTGCTTACCCCGAAAACAGAACAAAGTTTCAGTATCATATCACTGTCAGGTTCTCTTCTGCCCTGTTCATACATTCCTACAGCAGAAGATGATATATCAAGTTTTGCCGCAAGCTCTGTTTGTGTCATACCTGCTGCTTTTCTCAATTCCCTTATTTTACTTCCCACATAACTTTTCATAATTTCCTCCGCTTATCCGTCAGATATGACGGTTATTTTTTTAATTAACAATTGCTTTGTAATATTATAACACCACGAAACGTGTATTTCAAGCGTTTTGAAAAATATTTTATTTTTCCAAAAATGCTATTGACTTTCACCTCGAAAGGTGTACAATGGAATTGTAAGGTGAATATAAAGTTCACATGGATTGGATTGCGAGCTATATATCGCCTTTTTATTTAATTATAAACTACACGATACGTGTGCTAAGGAGGAACATAATATGACATACGAACAGTGGGCAAAGGAATATCTTGAAAGTGCAGAAAATGTAAAAAGGCAGATCGAGGAACTGAAAGAAAAAATGAAGACTGCAAAAGGAAATAAGCTTATAGAAATGGAAAACAGTCTGAATATTTTTAAAAATATGTATTATGAATGCATGGATACAGCCCGTATCTTAAGCAGAAGAAAAGGAGAATGCTGATGTACGAAAGACCGCTTTACATAAGTGAAATAGAAGAAAAGAAAATGTCAATGATGGCATATTTTGAAGATGAATATAACGGCACAAATGAAAAACAAAGAGAACGTATGAAAAAGCTTTTATCAATAGCAATAAAAAATGAACTTACCGAAAGACAAAAGTAATGTATCATAATGAAATTCTATCAAAATATGACAGCCCAAGATATAGCCAAAGAACTGAATATACGACCTGTTACGGTATATAAACATATAAGAGTCGGTCTGAAGGCAATGAAACATGCCGCTGTTTATTTATAAAAATTTTTGAATAAAAATCTTACATACGGACATGATATTATTGACAGAATTATTTTTGGAGGTAACATCATGCTTGATAAGATTTCTTTGGCACTTCTTATTATCGGGGGACTTAACTGGGGAAGTATCGGAATATTTCAGTTTGATATTGTAGCATGGATATTCGGCGGTCAGACGGGTATCGTCAGCAGACTGGTATATACTCTTGTAGCACTTTCCGCTATCTGGTGCATATCCCTGCTTTTCAGGGATGACGAAAGCATTTTCAGCGACGACAGAAAGGCTCTTTCCTGATAACAAAACAATCGCAGCTTCTCACCGAAAAGAGAGAGGCTGCGATATTTTTTAAATTATAAAATTTTACTCTGCTGTTACTTTAAATTTCTTTGCGGCGGTTTTGCCAGTTTCATCCTTTACACTGACGAGTACATCATAATCTCCGGCAGCAGTGGGGGTAAATGAACCTGTATCTGCTGTACCGTATTTTGTACCTATAGTTTTCCAACTTGATGAGGACGAGAGTTTATACATGAGTGCATAGGTGTAATTTCCCTCTCCGCCTTGTGCAACAGCGTTTATTGTGACCGGAGTTCCCACTGTAACTGTCTCGGCACTTACAGTTGAATTATTGGCGAGTGCCTGCTTTACTTCGATCTGGAATCTCTTTGCTGCAGTCTTACCAGAACTGTCTTTAACACTTATCAGAATATCATAAGTTCCGGGAGTCTTTGTGCTGAATGTCTGTACGGCATCCGTGCCGTATTTTTTGCCTATTGTTTTCCAGCTTGAACTATCAGCAGTTTTATACATGAATGCATATGTATAATCTCCTGCTCCACCCTCAGCCAAAGCACTGAGAGTTACATTTGTTCCTGCCATAATGCTTTCCGCACTTATAGTTGAATTATTTTTAAGTGCTTTTACTGCTTCTGTTACAGTAAGCTTAAATTTCTTTGCAGCAGTTTTTCCTGTGCTGTCTTTAACGCTTATAAGAATATCATATTCTCCGACAGCGGTAGGAGTAAATGCACCTGTGTCAGCCGTACCGTATTTTGTACCTATAGTTTTCCAGCTTGAAGAACTGCTGAGTTTATACATAAGTGCATATGTATAATCTCCCTCTCCCCCTTCTGCTAAAGCATTGAGTGTTACTTTTGTGCCTGCCGAAACGGTCTGGGCACTTACAACAGAATTATTTGTCAGAGGTTTTGCTGCTTCAACCGTAAGGGCAAATCTCTTTGCAACAGTCTTTCCTGTGCTGTCCTTAACACTTATCAGAACATCATATTCTCCAGCTGTTTTGATGGTGAGAGTTTCTGTATCGGATGTACCGTATTTTGTGCCTATTACTTTCCAGCTTGTCGCACCTGTGAGTTTATACATGAATGCATATGTATAATCTCCCTCTCCCCCTTCTGCCTTGCCGCTGAGTGTTACAGCATTACCTGCTGTTATCTTTTCTGCACTGAGAGAAGATTTATTTGCAAGTGCTGTTGACGGTGTAACTTTGAGTGTAAATTTCTTTGCAGATGTAGTACCGGCACTATCCTTTACAGTTATAAGTATATCGTAATCTCCAGCTTCATCAGGTACAAATGAACCTGTACTTTCAGTCCCGTATTTTGTACCTATAGCAATCCATGTGTTGCTTTCAGATGGCTTATACATAAGTGCATATGTATATTCTTCTGTACCACCTGCACCCTTGCCGTAAAGTGTTACCTTTGTGCCTGCTTCAACAGTGCTTGCACTTACGCTTGACTGATTTCCGAGATTGTGGAGCTTTACTGTCAGAGTGAATTTCTTGGACTTTATAGTTCCTTCTTCATCCATTACATTGACCATGACATTATATGTTCCGTCTTTGTCAGGAGCAAAAGTACCTGTAGCAAATCTGCCGTATTTTACTCCTATCGTCTGCCATTTTGTATCTGTCGAAAGCTTATAGAACATAGCATAGGCATAATTTCCTTTACCTGCTGCCGCTACTGCCGCAACACTAACCTCATCATGTATATAGCAGTTGGTGGTACTTATTGCAGAAAGGTTTACAAGTGTTGATTCCGAAATTATTCTGCTTGCCGGAATATTCTGATATGGTGATGTATCAAATGCAAATGTTACATCAAGAATATTGAAATGCGATGATTTGGGATTTTCAAATGTTATCGTTTGTTCTGTTGTTCCGCAGAGTATTGTTTTATGTGTACCGTAAGCAACGAAATTGTTAGAATTTGAGCTTTTCTGAGTAAAGTTTCCTGCAAGTTCAAGTGTACCGGCTTTTATATTGTTATAGTAGCTTGCATCGTTATACCTGCTTCTTGTTACGAAATCCCCGCCCACGTATACATAACCGTTATTATCAGTCATCTGGAATACAGCAGAGGAAGTATCATATATAACATTACCTTCATCATCTGTAGCAAGTTTGCAGATAAGGAAATCATTATTTGCAATTACCTCACCGCTTCCGACACTAAAAGTACCGTTCTGGAGAATAACATTTCCTTCAACAGTAAGCTTACTGCCATTTACATAAATATTGCCGTCACCTACAAGATCTCCTGTTATTACCAGTTTATAACCGTTGAGGTCAAGTGATTGATAATTATTCAGACGACCTATTTTTGCGTCGCACTCAAGCTTGGCGATCCTGCCCGTTACATCCGTATCACTGTTCGGAGTACCTGCAATTATATTAAAGCCCGAATAGGTGGGGTATTCAAATACTATTGTCTGATGTTCGTCACCTGAGAATATCACACGATGTTCACCTTTACATACGAAGTTACCCGAATTACTTGCCATCTGCAAAAAATCGCCTTTAAGTTCAAGTGTACCTGCTGTAAGGTAATTATAGTATGACGCATCGTTTACACTGCTTTGGGTAACAAACTTTCCCCCTACAATAAGATAACCCTCAGCATTTGTCATCTGTATTATACCGCCGGATTCTCCATATCCATCTTCTGTAACAGTCTGTATGCGGTAATCTCCGCTTATATTTACCTTTGCCTTTTGAACATAAAGTCCGCCTGACTCTTGTACATAATTTCCTGAAACATTCAGCTTGCCTTCCGAACAGTATATTTTGCCGTTTGCCTTTACATTCTCCGTTACATTAAGAGTATTTGTATCAAAACTTAATTCTCTGTATTGATTGAAATTTTTTAAAGTTGCATTTGCACCAAGAGTACGGATCGCACCAGTAAGATTTACATTTCCATTTGTTGAAGCTCCGATAATA
>OMZF01000167.1 GCA_900315465.1 uncultured Eubacteriales bacterium
CTTCTTAAGAAGCTTACTGGTCTGCTTAACTGTTTTGTAAATAAGATCGATACTCTTGACAAGGCTGTAGTAGGTGCAAAGGATGTTGATGATGTAGCAAAAAATGCTATGTACTTCAAGGAAAATGTACTTGCCGCAATGCAGGAGCTTCGTGCTGTAGCTGATGAAATGGAAGCAAATATGTCTGCAAAAGCATGGCCTTATCCTTCATACGGCACTATGCTTTTCAGTGTCTGATAAAATATATCTGAAATATAAACGGCTGTTGTACCGATAAAAAGTACAACAGCCGTATTTTTTACTTATCGTTTTGTTTTTGCATTCTTTTTTCTTTCAGGTAGAAAAACAGTTTATAAACAGCATATCCGATAAATATTCCCGTAGAATTGAGAATCACATCATCTATATCAGCTGTACGGTAAAGCGTTCCAAGCGATAAACCTAAAACAAGCTGTGTTGCCTCTATGCATACAGGCATAAGAAAGGCAGTAATAATATAAGTGTACTTCTTTTTGAACCTTATGATCATCGGCAGAAGAAAACCGAAAGGAAGAGTCATAATTATATTTCCTAAAATCTGCACCACAGCATTAAAGGGTGAATTTCTGTTGAGCGTTTCAATTATGACTTCAAATGGTATAAGTTTCAGACGGTGTTCAATTACATCTTTGGATTTCATAAAGGAATGATCATATACTATCGGAAAAAGTGTTGCACCTATAAGAGCTGTCATATAAAATATAAATATTACTACAATAAGTATTTTATCATAGGATATTTTTCTTTTCAGTGCAATAATTGTCCAGACAATAACTGCAAGAATCGAAGTAATCACAAGATATATCTCGCTTATCATATTTTTCCTTTCAGAACTTCCGGTATTTCTTTACATCAGGGTTACTTTTCTTGCGGCGGTTATATACTGCTGCTATTAAAAAATAAATAAATATCAGACCGCATACAACAAGAAAGCATATCATGAACCATTGTGATGTCACAATATCACGAAGTGCCGCCAATGCGGACAAAAGTTCACTTCTGTCAACCGATTCAGCTGCAAGCAGGTCTATTTTAGCAATTTCCTGATTTGCATAACTCAAAGTCAGAGTTCCCAGCTTATCCCCTTCTTTTACAGGTGCATCTACGCTTTCGGGTATATCATAGATTTTATCTATGCTTTCAACTGAAACATCATCCGGCATTATTGTTGAATAACTCTGAGCAGGCTTTAGTCTGAGCTTATCTTTATTCCATGCATATTGCAGATTTATCTCTTTGGTGAGGTCATTTTTTTCGATTATAGTTTTTATTGAAAGGTTGTCAAAAGCCCATCTGTAAAGGTCGGCGGAATCAAGCATTGCTCCGTTATCGTATGACTCTCCGTGTTCATCTTCATAGGGAGCTCCGTATGCTACACAAAGATATGTGTAACCGTTTTTGGATGCTGTGGATACAAGACAATAACCCGAATCATTACCTGTTGAGCCTGTTTTTATTCCCGAAGCATAAGGGTAATAATACTCTCCGCCTCTGTTTTCGTCTATCATGTAGTTAGTTGTTACAAGGTATCTGTCCTCGCCAAGACAATCTGATGTCACTGTATTGGAAATTTCAGCAAATTTCGGAAGTGTCAGGGCATATTTTGTTATCTTTGCCATATCTGATACAGTGGTATAGTGATTAGGGTCGTTAAGACCATGGGGATTAACGAAATGTGTCTGTGTACATCCGAGTTCCCTTGCTTTGTTATTCATCATTTCAACGAACTTTGAAACATCCCCTCTGCCGATATAATCCGCAAGAATAAGTGCGGCATCATTTCCTGAGGGTATCATAAGGCAGTTAAGAAGCTGATATACGGAAAGCTTTTCACCGCTCACAAGTCCTGCCACAGAGCTGCCTGTGCCGTCAAGAGCAGACAGCACCTCACCCTTTACGGTTACATATGTATGATCCATATCACTGATATTTTCGGCTGTAATGATATATGTCATTATCTTGGTAGTAGAAGCCGGAAAACGTCTTGCATCAGGTTCAAGTGAATATACCACTGTTTCTGTATCTAAATTTTCAAGATATACGGATTTACTTTTAAGCTTTACGTCTACATTGTATTCAACAGCATTTACTTCTGCAGGTGTGGCAATAAACAATGCAGACAAAAAAATAATTGTCGAAAGAAAAAAAGTCATAGCTTTTTTCATAGAAAAATTTCTCCTCCTGTGATATAATTATTTCAGACTGAAAATTCAGTAGGTTTGTGTTTTATATTATTACCTGCAAATATTATTTTACATTATTTTGTCGGAAAACACAAACTAAATTATGCTAAAATTAAGAGGAAAAATCATTATAAATATAGTCATTATTAAGGGAGTTATGCAAATGGTTTTTGTGACCGGAGATATGCATGGTGAATATGAAAGATTTGAGAACAAGCGTCTTAAAAAACTGAGCGAAAATGATTGTCTTATAGTATGCGGAGATTTTGGCTTTTTGTGGAATAATTCCGCAAAGGAACAGCATACACTCAAAAAAATAAGCGAAAAGAAATTCAAAACGCTTTTCATTGACGGAACACATGAAAATTTTTCCCTGCTTTCTTCATATCCTGTGGTAGAGCTTTACGGAGGAAGGGCAAGACAAATAGGTAAAAATCTTTATTACCTTATGCGTGGGGAAATATATACGATAGAAGAACATACATTCTTTGCCTTTGGCGGAGGAGACAGCAGCGATAAGGACTTGCGGAAGGAAAACGGTACATGGTGGAAAGAGGAAATGCCGTCTATGATAGAAATGCGGTACGGCATTGAAAATTTAGATAAAAATGACCGCAAGGTTGATTTTGTTATAACCCATGAACCCACACTGACAGATATGGCACATGTAAGCAGACATTGCAGAGTTGACCCTCTTGCAACATATTTTGACGAGCTTGCACATAATATAACTTTTAAAAAATGGTATTTCGGCTGTCTGCATGAAAACAAAAAACTTCGTCATACACATTCACACGCACTTTTTACTGATATAGTGAGAATAATCTGAACGGGGGCAAAAAAATGAAATGGCTTGAACACCTGAAAACCATAAACAAACACAAAAAACTGGTTATGGAGCATTGTTTCAAAGCAGGACTTTATAAACAGGGAATTCTTCACGATATGTCAAAATATTCTCCGACAGAATTTCTTGTGGGTGCAAAATATTATCAGGGTGACAGAAGCCCCAACGATGCCGAAAGAAAAGATAAGGGTTACAGCAGTGCATGGCTTCGCCATAAGGGCAGAAATAAACATCATCTTGAGTATTGGATAGATTACAGCGTTGATGAAGGTCATATGATGACAGGAATGAAAATGCCTGCAAAATATGTAATAGAAATGTTTTGTGACCGTGTAGCAGCTTGCAAGGTATATCTGGGAGATGCATATACAGATGCAAGTGCCTATGATTATTACATGAAATCAAAATCACATTATATAATACATCCCTCAACTGCCGCATTACTTGAAAAACTCCTTGTAATGCTGAAAGATAAGGGAGAAGATGAAACATTCAGATTTATCAGAAATGCGGTCAGAAGAAAGTACCGATGATAATGGAGGAGCATATATGAGCGAAGAAAAAGATACCCTTATGGCGATGATACAAAGAGAATGTGAAAGCTGCCGCAGTTGTGAACTTTGCGGCGGCAGACATAATGTAGTTTTCGGGACAGGGGTAACAGATGCCAGAGTAATGTTCATAGGTGAAGGGCCGGGAGAACAGGAGGATCTGAAAGGCTCTCCGTTTGTAGGCAAAGCCGGAATACTGCTTGATAAAATGCTGAAAGCGATCGACCTCGACAGAAAAACAAATATCTATATTGCCAACATAGTAAAATGCAGACCGCCTATGAACCGTGACCCGAAGCCTGAAGAACAGGACAAATGTATACCTTGGCTGAGAAAACAGTTTTCTGTATTGAAGCCCGAAATAGTAGTATGTCTGGGGCGTATTGCGGCACAAAAGATAATCACTCCCGATATACGCATAACAAAAGACCATGGAAAATTATATAATAAAGGCGGTACTGTTATGATGCCGATGTTCCATCCTGCAGCAGTGCTTCGTACCCCTTCATCTAAAGCAGATGCATTTGAAGATTTTCTAAGGCTTCAGGAGCTTATGAAAGAAAAAGAGCTTATCTGAAATAAAAGCAAAAAATAATTAAAAAGCCTTTACAATTCAACAAAAGAGTTGTAAAATAATGATATAAAAAAAGGCAATTTTGCCATAAGATTGGAGAAGATAACAATGAGCAAGATTTTGGTTGAAATGTCCGCACGTCATGTACACGTTACTCAAGAGACACTCGAAGTCCTCTTCGGCAAGGATGCACAGCTTACAAAGAAAAAGGATCTTTCACAGCCCGGTCAGTTCGTATGTATGGAAAAAGTAACCATCGTAGGCCCTAAGGGTGAAATGGCTGCTTCAATACTTGGCCCTGTCCGCAAGGAAGATCAGATCGAGGTTTCCCTCACAGAAGCACGTAAGCTCGGTATTGCCGCTCCCGTAAGAGAAAGCGGAGATGTAGCAGGTACTCCGGGATGTAAGCTTGTCGGTCCAAAAGGCGAAATAGAACTTGAAAACGGTGTTATTGCTGCAAAAAGACATATACACCTTACCCCTGAAGCTGCTGCTGAAATCGGTGTTTCAGACAAGCAGATCGTAAGTGTTGCTGTTGGCGGAGAAGGCAGAAAACTCGTATTCGGTGATGTTGTTGTACGTGTAAGCCCCAGCTATGCACCCGCTATGCATATCGATACAGATGAAGCAAATGCCGCAGGCATGGCTGGTTCTATGGAAGGCGAGATCATCCTTTAACCTAAATGGGCAAGAAGTCCCTCGCCTCTAAGGCGGTGGGATGAATTGCCCGTCAGCCGTAAGGCTGACTTATTTCTTGACATAAAAAATCAATAATGTTATAATAAATTC
>OMZF01000166.1 GCA_900315465.1 uncultured Eubacteriales bacterium
CTTTGTTATCTTAACATATCTTCGACTGTTTGTCAACACCTTTTTTCATTTTTCTTTCTTTATCTACAAATTGTATACTTTTTAAGTACACATTCCGATTTTCAGAACTGATTTATTACTGAGCGTAAAAAAAGACACCGTTTTTTCAAACGATGCCTTGAATTATCAGAATCTGTTATTGTTATTAATACTATTTCCGCCAAAACCCTGCTGATCATTATTTCCATTATAAAATGAATTCGGGTCATTGTAGGAGTTTTGTTGATTTCCGTTATAAAACGAATTCGGGTCATTATAGGAGTTTTGCTGATCTCCGGTATAAAAAGAATTAGGATCATATTTATTATTCGGATCAGGCTGACCGCCATAAGAAGGCTGCTGAGAACCATCATAGAAACCATACGGATTATAAACACTTGCCTGAGGATTATAATTGCTTGTACCTCTGCCCATAGCGATTGAATCCGCACAGAATCCCCAGATATTATCACCGTCACTTGCTGCTGCCAGCCATACAAGCAATATAAACGGACCTGCTACAGGAACAAAAATAATAAAAGCATGAACAAATTATCTTCCTGTATCATGGAGACGGCGTGACACGGCAGACCATCCGGGAACAAGCACCGCCAGCAACCATAATGTCGTAAGAACACTGTTGCCGTTTTTATCTGCAATTCCTACTGCAAGGGATAATACTGACAGAACAACAGAAACCAGAAAATTGAACAAAACTATCCACCAATATTCACTCCTCGTTGATCTGCCTTTGAAATTGACATAGTTAATAAAGAACAACTTAATTGCCTCTACAAAACTTACATGCTTAGGACTCATAACAATTTCCCCCTGTTTTAAACTTCAGTCAATTTATAACACAAAAACACACATAATGCCAACACCGTTGCAAAACAAAAAAACACACTACCGCTACATTTGTCAGACATAACCAACAATCAGCCGGTAGACATCATTTCTTCGGATATTTTGTTGCCATAAATAATAACTGTCTCTTTATTATGTTCATTTATAAAATCTGTTATCTGTATAGAAGTATTTTTACCATCAACAGCAACTTCATTAAGATTAACTTTTTTAACAGTACCTCTTTCGCTCCATGTAGAAATACCGTTGACATATTTTGAAAGATATATCTTATTATCTTCTATTTTATATTTACCTGTAATCTCCTCATTATGTTCTTCATTAACACATCTAATAGTAAATTTATACTTACCGTCATTATAGAACTCACATATGTATTGTGTTGTTTTACCGCATTTAGGACACTTTTCATCGAACGCATCCCATACAGCCGGAGATTCATCATCGTTTGCCGCACTTATTATTATGGACAGATTATAAAGTTTTTTGAGTATGTTATCAACATCTTTATATCCCTTTATTTCTTCGTACTTCTGAATTGCACTTTTGTATCGTGTATTGTCATATTCTCTTTTGGCAAGAAGATACTTACATTCTTTAACAAGATTCTGACTTTTCTTGTAATCTCCCAGAAGAGTATAGGTTTCAAGAGCAGCATTCAGGTGATTAAGCCTCATCAACTCTTTACCTTGAAGATAAAGCTTATCTTTGCAGTCTTTTACGGCAGGAACATCCTTTTCGCTTGTTTCAAGCTCCAGATATATTTTGTATGCTTCAAGGTAATCTTCATTTACCATAAGATCTTCTGCTACAGCAAGTTTTGATTCAATATATTTTTCGTTTGAATCCTTATAGTTTATAACGCTTGCGAAAAGCTCTGCTGCTTTTTCTTTGCTTCCGCCGTAAAACTCATTGGTTGCCTTGCTGTAGACACATTTATCCCTCAGCTCATCGCTATCAAGATAACCTTTCATTTTATCAAATTTTGCTATAGCTTCATCAAAATTACCGTTATTCATAGCTGTAACTGCATTATTGTATCTGAAATAAGGAACTGCAAAAAAATACGTTCCCGATCCCCCTGCTATAAGAACAACCAAAATTAAAGAAACAATAAAAATAACGTGTCTGTGTTTTTTGCTATTTTGTTTTTTAAGCTGATGTGCATATTCAGCTTTTCTTTTCTCAAATTCTTCCTTCTGACGCTTTTTTTCGAGCTTTTCCTTTTCAGCAGCCTGAAGTCTTATTTTTTCATTATCTATTTTTCTTTGTTCGTCCTGTTTTCTGAGGTTATCATGTATGGTATTGACCATAAGCCAGTCCTTACCAACACCGCATCCGCTGCATTTTTCCTCGTCACTCCAGTTAAGTGCACCGCAGGCACAAAGCCAGTAAAGGTCTTCAAATTTCGGACTGAGAATAAGCTTGGTCTGATCTATATTCTCACGGGTACAATTTTCCAGAAACTGCTTATGAAGATCACCGAGCACATTGTAAATGCTTTCCTGTTCAAGACTCATATTAAATCTTTTCTTTTCTTCGTTATTCCATACCTGTCCGGAAGTGGTCGTAACAGATTTCAGAACAAACTCGACATTTCTCGTCTGTACATTCCTTATTCTGATAGGCGTATCCATACCGAACACACCGTTTCTCGGAATATCAAGATTTCTGTATTTTACATCCGTAAGGGTATCTACAATTATTCTGACAGAATCATAGCAGATAACATCAAAAGTAACTTCCTTAATATGTTCAGGCTGTACATTCATCATTTTGCTGTATGCAAAAATAGCATTTGCATCAAGATTAAGTTCAAGCCGCATAGTACAAAGTGCCACAGGTGCACCCTCAAACCAAAGATGAATATTCTTTTCTTCCAATAATTGTTTCTTTTCTTCCTTCGCCATAATTACACTCCTAAATAAACATCCGGAAAGTACCGGAAATTACAGCATCCGCTGAGATAAACGGGTATCATAAAAAACAAATCCCATAACTCTCCGATGTTAATTTTAATACTTCTGCAATAATATGTCAAGAAAAAGCCCATAATCACTAATTTTTTTGTATAAATGTAAAAAAAGATACATATCTATATGGTTATTTTACCTTGAATAATTCAGAAAAATTTCAAAATGATTGAAAAATAAGGAAAGTTAGACTATAATAATGTTATCACAAAAGAATCTTTGTCAGAGAAAGGGATAAAAATCTAATGGAAATAAGAAGAATTGATGCATCCGTCATTACAAAAACGGTAAAAAAACTTTATATGGATATGAATTATTTTATCGGAGAAGATATTCTGTCGGCACTGAAAAAAGCCCGGGAAAATGAAACTTCTTCTACAGGAAAGGATGTACTTTCAAGGCTTATCGAAAATAATGATATAGCCGCAAAGGAAGAAATTGCCATATGTCAGGATACAGGAATGGCTGTTATGTTTGTCGAATACGGTGACAGAGTGGCTATTGAAAACGGTAGTTTTGAAGAAGCTGTTCAGGAAGGTGTAAGACGTGCATACATAGACGGTTATCTGAGAAAATCCGTAGTTGATGATCCTGTTTTTGACAGAGTGAATACAAAGGATAATACTCCGGCAATAATCTATACCTCTATAGTTCCGGGTGACAAAATAAAGATACTTGCAGGATGTAAAGGTTTCGGAAGTGAAAATATGTCTGCAATAAAAATGCTCACCCCATCAGCAGGTATTGAAGGAGTGAAGAAATTCATTCTTGATACTGTACGCACAGCAGGACCGAATCCATGTCCGCCTGTAGTGGTAGGCGTTGGTATAGGCGGAACATTTGAAAAAGCCGCTATGCTTGCAAAAAAAGCTACTTTACGCCCTATAGATACAAAAAACCCCGATATACGTTATGCAGAACTTGAAGATGAACTCCTTGTTGAAATAAATAAAATGGGCTTCGGACCGGCAGGTCTGGGAGGAGACAATACTGCTTTAGGCGTAAACATTGAATATTTTCCGACACATATAGCAGGTATGCCTGTAGCAGTAAATATCTGCTGTCATGCCGCACGTCACAAGGAAGCAGAAATATAATTTACGGAGGATAACAGCCATGGTTAAAAAAATCACACTTCCTCTTACCGATGAAGTAATCAAGGATCTGAAAGCCGGAGACAGTGTGCTTATATCAGGTACAATGATAACAGGAAGAGATGCCGCACACAAAAGGCTTTATGAACTTATAGAAAAAGGAGAAGAACTTCCTGTAAATCTCAGCGGTGAAGTTATATATTATGTAGGCCCGGCACCTGCAAAGCCCGGACACGCAGTAGGCCCGGCAGGTCCGACATCAAGCTACAGAATGGATAAATATACTCCGGCTTTGCTTGATAAAGGTCTGAAAGCAATGATAGGAAAAGGTGCAAGAAGCAGTGAAGTAATAGAGTCAATGGTTAAAAACGGCTGTGTTTATTTTGCGGCAATAGGCGGTGCTGCTGCACTTATATCCAAAAGTATAAAAAATGTTGAAACACTTGCTTACGAAGATTTGGGAACGGAAGCTATATATCGTTTCACCGTTGTTGATTTTCCTGCTATAGTTGCGATAGATTCAAAAGGAAACCTTGCTGCACCGTCACTGATAAAAAAATGACTTAAAAATGAGGCTGTCGCACTAAGAAAAGCGGCAGCCGCTTTTTTGTGCAAAAAAATAACGAAGAGCCTTGTCAACTCTTCGTTACTCCAAATACTCTCTTATTCTGCTTTATCGTTTTCCTTGTCCTTTTCTTCAGGCTTGATAAAGCTCTTTGCAAGATTCATAACTTCTTTTCTCTGCTTCGGATTAAGATTCCTTACTACAAACAAAAGCTCTACTTCATATTTAGTAGTAGCATGAGTCCTGTACTTGTAGCTGTCCTCATCCTCAGGGCCGGAATGAATTTCGGCAATTGCATCCTCAAGCTCTTCTTCTACACCTTCGAGGAGCTTTTGATAATTGATGTTATAAACCTTTGCAAGTTTTATAAGTGTGTTGATGTCAGGCTTGGTTTTACCTGTTTCATAATAGGTATAAGTAGATCTTTCAATCTTCAACCTGTCTGCCACCTGTTGCTGAGTCAGACCACACTCATGTCTGTAATACTTCAGCCAGTAAGAGATCATACTGTACATGATTCTTTACCTCCTTAGATAAATTTTTGACAACCCTGTGTATATATTATAACGCACTCACGACAAAAAGTCACGTTTTTTTTTTGATAATATTTCTCAATTATCCTTTTTTCGCTTGATAAAACCTGATTTTTTTTGTAAAAATTGTTATATTTTTTTAATTTTTTTCTAATTTTAGTAATACGAAAAATATTTTTTGTGCATTTATGGATATTTTTTTCATTATTAGTTTATAATTTTTATTTATTTTAACAAAATTTCCAAAAATTGTACAAAAATCGTATATTTTTTACAAATTTTATGATTAACTGCAATATTCCTCAGTCAATGCTTTCAATTCTTCTTCGCTTGCTACAACTATCCCTTTTTTAAGCATTTGTGCATCATGCATAGGAAGATCGGATATTCTCCTTTCACTTACGAAAAATGCTTCGCTGCTGTCCCCCTTAAATGCTGCTACCATGCCGTTCTGCTCACCTAACCTGTAAGTGATGGCAGTATCGCTAAACCGACCTGTACTATCTTCATTATAACTTTTTGCCGGAGTTGAATACATCGCTGAAAGAATTAAACATACTATTAAAAAACTGCCAGTAAAGCTTATGAGATATTTCATTTTTCTTCACTCCCCTGAAAATATAATTCCCTTTTTTTGCAGTTTCATTCAAAAAACAAACAAAATTCAAGAATAGCAGTTCCCATGCTTGAATACCTCGGAATTTTATGATATAATATCATATATTTGTTGTTAAAACCCGATGAAACAGTCTGAATAAACGGAGGGCGATATATTTGAGAAAAACAGATATAAGTAATTATAATGACGAAAAAGTTTCAGGTTCATCCGTTTCTGCGGGTGAGGCAATAGGCGGATTTTTTGCATCAATATGGAGAATCATTGTTACGGCACTTATGATACTGATGATAACAGGATTTGTTGTTGCAATATCACTGATATTCTATATTATATCTATTGCCAATGAGCCGCTCGATGTAAATCTTAACAACATAAAGATGAATCTGACCAGCTTTGTTTACGTTCCAAAAGAAGGAACAGATGACGAGTATGTCGAGTATCAGGAGCTTTACTCAAGTGAAAACAGAGTATGGGTAGACTATAAGGATATTCCCAAAGCAATGATAAATGCCCAGATAGCTATTGAGGATAAAAGATTTGAAGAACATAGCGGAGTTGACTGGTATCGTACAGGGGGAGCTATCTTTACCCTCGGAACAGGAGGCAGTCAGTTCGGCGGTTCAACAATTACCCAGCAGCTTATAAAAAATATTACAAACGATAATGACGTAAGTATAAACCGTAAGCTCAGGGAAATATTCCGTGCACTTAAGCTGGAGGAACAATACAGTAAAAACGATATTATCGAAGCATACCTCAATATTGTAAACTACGGTGCAGGCTGTCGTGGAGTTCAGTCTGCCGCCAACCTTTACTTCAATAAAGATATAGGAGATTGCAGTATTGCTGAATGTGCCGCTATTGCAGGCATAACTCAGAACCCCTATGCATATAATCCCCTTGTTTATCCTGAAAATAACAGAAAACGCCGTAATTATATCATCAACGAAATGTATGACCAGTATATGATCTCGGCTGATGAATACAGACAGGCTATGGATGACTCCGATAATCTGAAATTCATAGGTTACGTTATGGAAAATGATGACGAGGATGAAAGCGACTGGAACTGGTATATGGACAGAGTATACCGTGATGTTGTGAGAGATCTGCAGCCTGCACTGAACATTACAAGAGATTATGCAGAGACAATGGTATATAACGGCGGTCTTAATATTTATTGTGCCATGGATGTTAAGCTTCAGGAAACAGCTGAAAAGAAAGTGCGTGAATGGCAGACTCCCGCTGATAAAACCATACAGTGTGCATATGAAATGATAGATTTCACCAACGGAAGAGTGCTTGCAACAGTCGGCAGCAGAAATGAAAAAGACGGTCGTCTTCTCTGGGATATGGCTACTCAGTCGAAATTGCAGCCGGGTTCAACAATCAAGCCTGTTTCATCCTACTGTATAGCACTTGATAACAAACAAATAAACTATTCTTCACTTATATCGGACAGACCTGTATCAGACTGGAGCTATGACGGATATTCAAATACCCCCGGCCCTAACAACTGGTATATGTCATACTACGGAGATATAACCGTAACAAGAGCTCTCAATATTTCTTCCAATGCCGCCGCTGTAAGCGTACTGAAAGAAATAGGTCTTGATACAAGTTATGAATTCCTTACTAAAAAATTAGGATTCAGTCATCTTGATCCCGAAATGGATAGCCAGAACCTTGCAGGTCTTTCAATAGGCGGTTTTCATGGCGGTGTAACAGTAGAAGAAATGGCTGCCGCTTATCAGATATTCTGTAACGGAGGATATTATTATAAACCGTTTACCTATTATTACGTTACCGACAGAAACGGAAAGGTCATTCTCGATAACCGTGATATAGGAAAGCCCACTCAGGTTATCTCAACAGAAACCTCTACCATTATGAACCGTTTGCTCCATGATATTGTAAATGCAGGCGGCGAAGCTCTGGGCTACCGTGTAAAAATAGACGGCTGGGATATGATAGGAAAAACAGGTACAACCGATAATGCTTGTGATAACTGGTTTTTGGGAGCTTCCCCCTATGCCGTTGCGGCTGTATGGGCAGGACATGAAACATCAAAATCAATTCCGGTTGAGGAACAAAGTCAGGTACATTTCCTCTGGCGTGATATAATGGAGGAATACCTGAAGGATAAACCACATAAAGAATATAATCTCGGAGGAGATGTCATTCAGAAGAATTATTTTCTCGATGACGGAAAGGTGACCGATTATACCGTATCAGGCAAAACAGCCGTTGGATATTACACAACCGATAATATGCCGGCAGTATCGACATATAATCCGAATAAACCGAAACCCGAAAGCAGCAGTGAAAGCAGTGAGAGTTCGGATGAAAGTTCAGACGAAAATTCAGATGAAAGTTCAGACCAAAGTTCAGAAGAAAACACTGAACCCGAACCGGAGCCGGAACCTGAACCCGAACCGGAGCCGGAACCCGAACCTGAACCCGAACCGGAGCCTGAACCCGAACCGGAGCCGGAACCCGAACCGGAGCCGGAACCTGAGCCGGAACCTGAGCCAGAGCCGGAACCTGAACCAGAGCCGGAACCTGATGGTGATTGATGGTAAGTTTAAGGGTGATTTATAAAAATATAAAGTTTTCATCAAATTTAAAGGAGTAGTAAATTATGGTACAAGTTGCAGTTATGGGACACGGAGTAGTTGGCTCAGGTGTGGTAGAAGTTCTTGAAAACCACCGTGAGAGCATTGCAAAACGTGCAAAAGAGGAAATCAATATAAAATATATCCTTGATATAAGAGACTTCCCCGACAGCCCGTACGCTGATAAATTCACAAAAAGCTTTGACGACATACTCAATGACGAAGAAGTAAAGGTCGTTGCAGAAGTTATGGGAGGAGTAAACCCCGCCTATGACTTTACAAAAAAGCTTCTTCTTGCAGGCAAAAGCGTGGTTACATCAAACAAGGAGCTTGTTGCAACAAAAGGTGCAGAACTTTTGCAGATCGCAAAAGATAACAATGTAAACTATCTTTTTGAAGCAAGCGTAGGCGGAGGTATCCCGATAATACGTCCGATAAGCCAGTGTCTTGCTGCAAATGATGTTGTTGAGATAGCAGGCATACTTAACGGAACAACAAACTTCATACTTACAAAAATGATAAAAGAAAATATGTCATTTGAAGATGCACTTAAAATGGCACAGCAGCTCGGCTATGCAGAAAGAAATCCCGAAGCTGATGTTGAAGGGCATGATGCCTGCAGAAAAATCGCTATACTTGCTTCACTTACTTACGGCAAACATATTTATCCGGAGCTTGTTCATACTACAGGAATCAGTGCTATTGCACTTGAAGATGTTGCCTATGCATCAGCGTGGGGCGGAGTGATAAAGCTTATCGGTCAGGTAAAGGCACTTGATGATGGTACAGTCGATATATGTGTTGAGCCTATGTTCATCGAAAGGTCAAGTCAGCTTGCCGGAATTGATGATGTATTCAACGGTATTCTTGTAAGAGGAGATGCAACAGGTGATGTTGTATTCTATGGAAAGGGTGCGGGAAAGCTCCCGACAGCAAGTGCAGTTGTTGCAGATATAATCGACTGTGTGAAACATCTCAAAGCAAGAAAATATCTCTATTGGGCAGATGGAGATGCTTCACTTGTAAAGCCGTATGAAGAAACTTCCTTTGCTGTATATTTCCGTATAGAAACAAATGACAAGGCTGCTGCTGAGGAAAATATTTCAAAGATATTCGGCACTGTAAAGTTTATAGCACGCTCTGAAGCACCCGAAAACGAACTTGCATTCGTTACAGATGTAATGACCGTTGCTGATCAGCTTGCAAAGGCTGAACAACTCAGCAAGACAGGTGCAGTGATCAAATCAAAAATCCGTATTTCGGATTTATGATATACCAAAGAAAAAAGATTTGGGGGAGAAAAAATATGAGTTTAATCGTTCAGAAATTCGGCGGAAGCTCTGTAGCTAATGCCGAAAGAGTCTTTAATGTAGCGAAGATCGTAACCGATACCTACAAAAAAGGCAACAAAGTAGTTGTAGTTGTTTCCGCACAGGGCGATACAACAGATGACCTTATCGAAAAGGCTAACGAGATTAACCCTAATGCTTCAAAAAGAGAAAAGGATATGCTGCTTGCCGCAGGCGAACAGATTTCAATTTCACTTCTTGCAATGGCAATCGAAAAGCTCGGTTATCCTGTAGTATCACTTCTCGGCTGGCAGGCCGGATTCCAGACATCATCCGCATATACATCAGCAAGAATCAAGCGTGTAAGAACAGACAGAATCGTTAAGGAGCTTGATAAGAACAACATTGTTGTTGTGGCAGGATTTCAGGGTATTAACCGTTACGAAGATGTAACAACACTCGGCAGAGGCGGAAGCGATACAAGTGCTGTGGCAATAGCAGCAGCAATGCACGCTGATCTTTGTCAGATATTCACTGATGTTGAAGGTGTATATACAGCTGACCCGAGAAAAATCTCCAATGCAAAGAAACTCCAGTATATCTCTTACGATGAAATGCTTGAACTTGCTACTCTCGGTGCACAGGTTCTGAATAACAGAAGTGTTGAGATGGCTAAGAAATACAATATTGAACTTGAAGTTCTTTCAAGCTTTACAAATAAACCCGGTACAATAGTTAAGGAGGCAGGAAAAATGGAAAAAATGTTGATAAGCGGCGTAGCAAAGGATACAGAGGTAGCGAGAATTTCAGTAATAGGTGTTCCGGACGAACCCGGTCTTGCATTCAAAATGTTCTCAAGACTTGCAGCAAAGAACATCAATGTTGATATAATCCTTCAGTCTATCGGACGTGACGGTACAAAGGATATTTCCTTCACAGTAGCAAAGAGTAATGCAGCAGAAGCAGCTCAGATAATGGAAGATTATGTAGCAAACGTAGGAGGAAAAAGTGTAAGCGTTGACGAAAAGGTTGCCAAGATCTCTATCGTTGGTGCAGGTATGGAAAGTCATTCAGGTGTTGCTACAAAAATGTTTGAGGCTCTTTATGATGCTCACATCAACATCCGCATGATTTCCACAAGCGAAATCAAGATCTCTGTTCTTATCGACGAGGATAATGCTGATGCCGCTGTAAAAGCTATCCACGCTAAATTCTTCGACGAAGACTAATATTCAATGTACAGTTAGTTGCTGTCGCGAATTTAATACGCTTATTTAAATTATGGCTGTTGTGCTTTTTTATTCGCACAACAGCTTTTTCATTTTTAAAAGCTTAAAAATTTTAAAGGTTTATTTTAAGAATGATTTAGTGGTCATTCATATTTTGTTAATAATGTCAATTTATACTTTTAAACCAAAGGAATGGAATTTTATATTTCCGGATGACTGCGGCGGGTACGATAATTCATTACACCCCCTAGATTATCTGTACCCGAACGCAGGTTTCCCTTTTTACCCTTATATCAAAACTAATTAAGTAACCAAATATCATATATAACTAAATATTATTAAGGGGGAATATTTCAAATGAAAAACAAAAAACTTTGTCTGTCATGCTCACTGCTGCTATGCTGATCTCTGCCATGTCTTTGGGTACTTCGGCTTATGCGGCATCATCCGACAGCTTTACCTATACTCAAAAAGGGTAACAGTGCTGCCGAAATCAAGTGCAGCTCTGCAATAAGCTATGCCGTATCTGATGATAAAAGTATCGCTACGGTCACAGTAAACGCCTGCATACGGTCATACGCCTGCTTCTGCTGTAACAGAAACAAAAGACGGTATTACATATTCTGTAGTATATTGCTCCGAATGTGGTGAAGAACTCAGCAGAACAGCTCTTGGAACTGCACTTGAAAATAATTCATCTGTCAGTGCTGAAAGTATCGCACTCGGCAACAGTGTAACTCTCAAGGGTTCTGCGTCTGGCGGTACAGGAACTTATACATACGCATTTATGTACAGAACTTCTGATTCTTCAACATGGAAAACAATAGGCACAAAATACGGTACAGCAAGCACCGTAAAATTCACTCCTTCGGCTGCCGGAAATTATGACATACTTATCAGCGTAAAGGACAGCAGCGGTACTGTGAAATCATCCGTGTTTACTGTTACTGTGACAGGTACACTTCTTGAGAATAAATCCACAATAAGTTCAACTTCTGTATCTGCAAATACTGCTGTTACGATTACAGCTGTAGCAAAAGAAGGCACTGCACTCTACTATTATACCTATGAATACAAAAAATCAACCAATTCTACATGGACAACAATAGGTAAACGAAATAATACAAATACTTCTGCTTCATTTACTCCTACAGAAAAGGGAGAATATAATGCAAGAGTATATATCAAGGATGCAAGCGGATTTGTTACAGTTAAAAACTTTAATGTAACAGTTAAATAAAATCAGATCCCTGCACAGACGGTAAAACGCCTGTGCAGTTTCTTTTTACTTTTTTGATAAAAAATTATAAATACTTATTGAAATTTTGCCGAAAAAATATTATAATTGTATTGTTGGAATGGACAACATTCCTTGAAAATTCTACATTTTCAAAGCAACCAAAATCCGTAATGATGATACATACGGATAACGAAAGGAGATCGCAATGATTTACACAAAAGAAGTAGAACTTATGTGCCCTGTTGCTAAGGGTGCAAAGCATGAACCTGCTCCTATTCCTGAAGAGGGTAAGTGGGTAAATGCAAAGCAGATCGGAGACATCTCAGGTTTTACACACGGTATCGGTTGGTGTGCTCCTCAGCAGGGTGCATGTAAGCTGTCCCTGAACGTAAAGAATGGTGTTATCGAGGAAGCTCTTATTGAAACTATCGGATGTTCCGGTATGACACATTCCGCAGCTATGGCTGCTGAGATTCTTCAGGGTAAGACTATCCTTGAAGCTCTTAACACAGACCTTGTCTGTGACGCTATAAATACCGCAATGAGAGAGCTCTTCTTACAGA
>OMZF01000165.1 GCA_900315465.1 uncultured Eubacteriales bacterium
AGACCTGTCCGAAAATGTTCGCAAAGCGGTTTCGTGGCTTGCTGTACTGTCGGCGAACGGTCTGGAAAGATGGTCAAAAACTGACAGCTTCAAAACAATGTCAACAGATGAACGAATAAAGCAAATGTGCAGGATGGGATTTGAGGGGTTTACTCTATTGTGATTTTTCAGGAATTCACAAACTACTGCTGTGTTTTATTCTGAGCAGTTCTCTTGTTTCGTCTGCAAAGTCATATCCGGTCATATATTCACCGGAATATTTTGATATAGCATACGGATCAGCAGAAAGATACCTATAGTAATCGCAATCAAGCAGCGAGGTATCAATACCGAATGATCCGGAGGATTTCAGAATAAGATTATCTATCCTAAGCTTGACAAAAGTTACAATGAGATCTCCTATATAGACACGTATCTTACTCTTGGTATTATTGTCAGCCATACATTCGGGTTCAATGTTTCCTACCAATGTATTTGTATCGCATAAGGCTCCACGGCGGTCAATAAGATATGCCAGCGTCATTTTTGTTTTCTGCCGTTTGAAAACAACCGTCTTGCCGTTTACATACACCTCGAAATTGCCGAAGCACTGCACCTTTACAGGTCGGTCACTGAGATCAGGAAAACGGTATCGTCTGTGGAGTATAACATCCTGTATTTTCGCACTGGTGAACGGCTTTATGATATATCCGCTTGCGTGAATGGCAAAAGCAGCAGACATCAACTGAGTATCCGCCTCATCCGCCATAAAAACGATATTACAAAGCGGATAGCGGGCAGTTATCTTGTTTGCAAGAGTTATTCCGTCCATTCCCGTCATATTCATATCTATAAAAGCTATTTCCACAGGTTTATCAAGATTGCTGATAAGGGACTGAACATCCGTATAAAACCTGTGTTCGCCTTCCGGGTCTATATCCATAAGAATTTTTTCAAGCTTTGAAATCACAGAACTTTTATTATCGCATCCGATTATATACATATCATCACCTTCCCAATAGTCTGATTATCAGTATTGTAACACATTTCCGATGGTTTTTAAATGGAATTTAAAATTTTAAGGGAGCAGTAGTATGAAGTACACGCTTATGAACGCAGAACACGAGGTTCTGGAGTTTGAAACAGACGACAGAGGCAAAACAAATATCGTCAGACTGCTTGACGAATTTGAATATGCTCCTTTGCTTTTTTGCCGACACGCTCAGAATATAGAAATGCTGAATTATGATCTGATCTCTTTCCTTCGCAGCCGTACCATTAACTCAGCAAGGAATGATGCAAGGGATATTTTTGCAGCAGCGGGAGTCGGCGACCATATAGCACTTTCACTTCGTTCGCTGGGGCTGTCGCTTACCGACCAATACTGGTATCGTCCATCGGGTTCGGGACTTAAATGGAAGGATGTCAGCTGCTTTGACAGAGAATTTGACACCTCATTCGGAGAAGCGATACTCCGCAGGGATTATGCAGCTCTCGCAAAGGCTGACCCATACACACCGGACTGCACCCTCGGCGGTATTTCAAGAAAAGCCTGGATCAATATTGACGGCTCTCCTATGCTTCTTAAATCAGAGGCAGGTACATCGAAATTCATCGAGCAGTCGGAGCTGCTTTCTGCAAGGCTGACCGAAAGGCTGCTTGAAAAGAATGATTATGTCCGTTACACACGCTGTGAATTTGCCGGGGAAAGCTATATTGCCTGCCGGGGCATGGTGGGAAGCGGCGAGGAATTCGTCCCTGCTCAGGATATACTTACTATGATGGGAGAAAATCATGCCGATACTTTCAAATACATATCAAAGGATAACGAGCTTCTGCAAAGATTTACACGCACTCTTGAGGATTTTGGCATAGAAAATATAAAAGCGTACTATGCAAAGCTTGCCGCCGCTTTCAATCTGAGCCTTGCCGGGGACTGCCATCTGAATAATTTCGGATTTATCCGTGACCTGAAAACAATGAAGCTGAGGGCCGCACCACTATTTGACAGAGGACGCTCCTTCGGCAGCTTCGGACAGCCGATTGAAAACGGCAGATATTCCTGTGCAGAATATGCCATTGAATCAACGAAAACGGTGTTTGTTATGATGCTGTTTCACTCTACCCTTGTGCATAAGGATTGGGATTTCAGTTGGTACGACCCGAAAAAATTAGAGAGCTTCGAGGATGACATTGAAAATATGCTGAGCGTGTGCGAGGATATCCCGAAGCAATATATTGAGATGCTTAAAACAGCATTCCAGTATCAGCTTGATTATATCAATAATACAATAAAATAAGCATAATTATCTTATAAATATCATTATTCTATCGAGAATGGCAAAAACTTGTACAAAATGGACAAAAATTAAATCAAATATTTGTCATATGCAATGCAAAATTATTATAAAAAGCCGTTGGATTTGTTGCGGATTTGTTGCACCGTGCATGCTAAAATATGCTTGTAGAAACCTTAACATATCAGTACAAGCATATTTTCATTTACAGGAGGTATTCATAATATGAAAAAAGAAGAACTTGAAAAGTACGTAGGCGAGCTTTCACCCGAATTGCAGGAAAAAGCAAGACAGTGCAATTCCATGGAAGAGCTTAAAGCTCTCCTTGCTGAGAAGTCAGATTAAGGAAACATAATAAAAATGTATTACAGATTAAGCGAAAACATAGCTCTCAGAAGCTGGAAATTCATCCCAAGGGCATACTACCTGAAAAATGACGGCTTTGCAAAGGGACTTGGTAAGGAGGAGTTTGATCTCCTACTGCTTTGCGACGGCGAACATGACATACCCGAAAGCAATCTGACAAATGATCTTGAGCAGCGTGGGTTTATCGAAAAATGCCGTCAGGGGGATCACCCCTGCGAGTGGTCAAAGCACAAAAGCTATGAGCACCGTTATTTCCCGAAAATGAACATAATGATTACGGGAAAGTGCAACTACAACTGTCTGCACTGCTTCAACGCGGCGGATAACGCACCGATCATGACCGAGTGGTCCTATGAGGATATAGTCGATCTGCTCTCCCAGGCACAGGGCTGCGGTATACAGTCCTTTACTATAACCGGCGGCGAGCCTATGGTCCACCCGAGGTTTATGGATATCGTCCGGGAAATATATAAGCGTGATATGTTTATCGAGGAGCTGAACACCAACGGCTTTTTCATAAATCAGAAGGTTCTGGACGAGTTTGCAGAAATAGGCTGTGATCCGCTTATCAAAATATCCTTTGACGGTATCGGCTGTCACGACTGGATGAGAGACAGAAAGGGCGCAGAGCAGTGCACCCTTGCGGCGATGCAGCTCTGTATAGACAACGGCTTCCGGGTAATGGTGCAGACTCAGGTACACCGCCGAAACCTGCATACCATCTTCCCCACCGTCGAAAAGCTGGACAGCATGGGCGTTTCCACGACAAGGCTCATCCGCACCACGGAAGCACCCCGATGGAATGATAACGCTCCCGACAGCTGTCTCGGCATTGAGGAATACTACGGTGAAATGCTGGACTTTGCAGAAAAGTACAAAAACAGCGGTATGAAGATGGAGATTATGATATGGCAGTTTATGCAGCTCTACCCGAGGAGCAGAAGCTACCAGTTGGAACCCGTCAGGTGTCCGGACGGCGAATATAAGGCTACCGACCCGATATGCAAGGGTACAAGAGGTCTTATCGGCGTGACTTCGAGCAAAGACGTTGTACCCTGCCTGCAAATGTCGGGATATTATGAGGAACACGGCATACACCTCGGCAATTTAGGCGAAACACCTCTCAAAGAGCTTCTCACCGGCAG
>OMZF01000162.1 GCA_900315465.1 uncultured Eubacteriales bacterium
AAATACCTTAAAAACATAGGTGAACTACGCATTGGCTAAAGCCAATGGGCTTCCTGCTTCATCGTCCACGTATCCTACTAACTCCACAGGCGTAAAATCGGGCTGAACCGTCCCTACTCGTTATTTATCAGGCTAAAAGCCTTAATCCTTCGAATATTATTACAAAGCTACGCTTTAGGCAACCTTAACTCACCGTCTAAAGCCGGTGGGATTGCGGCTGCCATTTTTTCAAACACACCGCTTGTTCACAAGAAAATAAGATATTATCTTCTCTTTTTTCCGTGCTTTTTTCTGTTGTTGCCATTGTTATTGTTCTCGGTACTTACATTTTTAAAAGTAAGTGTATTTTCCTCTGCCTGATCATCACTATCCTCAAATTTAAGAATAGACGGCTTAACATCGGGAACAGGAGCATACTTTTTCTCTGATAATACCGGCTGTCTTTTATTCTGCTCAATACTGCCCTCTTCCGGAAAAACCACGCCTTCATCATCTGTACTCTCTTTTTCTGCATCGACAGCTTCTTCTGATTTTTCAACCTTTGCTGTATCTTCCTCTGCTGTCTCAACAGGAGTTTCCTGAACAGCTGTTTCTTCAGAAATTTCTTTCAAAGGCTCTTCAGAAGTTTCATCCGATATTTCAGGAACTGTTTCCTCCGCCATTGAAATCGGTGAAAGTTCAACAGGCTTGTTTCCCTCACGCATAGGATATTCTTCATCAAGTTCCTTCTGACGTGTCTTGATATCAGGGCCTTTTGCGATCTCATTTATAAGATTGAGATGCTCCTTATAAGTTTTGAGAAGTGTGTTTCTGAATTTATGTGCCTCTCCCATGAGACGTATAACATTTTTCTTCTGTTCCTCTATGATCTGATTATTTTCTTCTATCTGATCATGTGACTCACGAATAGCCTTATTCATAAGCTCCTCTACTCTGCTGTCCGCCTCTGAATTTATACGATCAGCACGTTTTTTTGCATCACTTACAAGCTTTTCTGCTTCCTGTTTTGCATCATTTACGATCTTTTCAGCATTTTGTGTAGCCTCACTCAGCTTTTCGTCAGACTTTTGTGTAGCTTCCATAGCTATCTGCTTTGCCGTAATTTGTGCAGTTACAAGTGCTTCCTGAACGCTTTCCTGTTTCTTTTTATGCTCCTGCAGTTCCTTATCCTGCTCAGCAACACGATTTTCAAGCTCTTTGTTAGCTTTTTCAAGACTTTTTACAGTTTCGATAACTTTGTCAACAAAATCATCTACATCATCCAATTTATACCCTCCGCCGAAATTTGAACGGCGGAAAGATATATTTTGTATTTCTTCCAAAGTAAGCATATGTGTTTCCTTTCTAAGTTCATAATATCAAGTGTGAAAAACACTACACCTGTATATCAGAAATATACGTTATCGCTTCCGACCTCGTCCATAGCATCCTGACCGGAAAGTGTAACATTGCTTGGCATGATAATGAAAGTATCTTCTGCCACTTTCTTTACATTACCGTTGTTTGCATATGCAACACCGCCGAGAAAATCAATTATTCTTCTTGATACATCCTTATTTGTATCCTCTACATTAAGAATAACTGTATGCATCTGCATAAGCTCGTCAGCCATTTTCTTAACAGTCGGATCAAACGCCTCCGGCTTAAAAAGAACGAACTGAACACTTGCACCTACATTCATGTTCATTACATTTCCTGATGAAGATGACGAGTTATCTGAAACAGGTTCATCACCCATATCGTCAAACATATCAGGCTCTGCATCCATAACATCACTCTGAGGCTCGGTGTTATCGTAAAAATCCTCATCCTCAGGCTGCTTGAGTATACTTTTGAATTTTCCTACAATACTTGGCATAATAAAATCCTCCCGAATATCATCTGTAAATTCTTGTGCCAAAGAGTGCAGATCCCACTCTCACCATATTGGCACCTGACAGAATTGCTTCTTTATAATCTTCAGACATTCCCATAGAAAGAATATCCATATTTATATTATCCGATGTTTTTGACGAAATGTCAACAAATATTTTATACATTTGGTCAAAATATTCGGAAATTTCTTTTTTTGAGTCACATATTGGCGGTACAGACATAAGACCCTTTACTCTCAGACTACCGAGAGGCGATATTTCTTCTATAAGTTTATTAAGATCTTCAGGCAATACTCCCGATTTATTTTCTTCTCTGCCAATATTGACTTCAATAAGTATATCTGTTATCACATCATTTTGTGCTGAACGGTTACTTATTTCCTTCGCAAGTCTGAAACTGTCCACAGACTGTATCATAGACACTTTGCCAACAAGCTGGCGTACTTTGTTAGTCTGCAAATGACCTATAAAATGCAGATCTGCATTATTAAGATCATATTCTTCATATTTTGAAAGCAGCTCCTGAACCTTATTTTCTCCTATGAATTTCAGTCCGAGCGATATTGCATAATTTATAAATACAGGCTCTACTGTTTTAGTAGCAGCAAGCAGTGTTATATCCTCGGGCTTCCTGCCGCTTTGCTTTGCGGCAAGGGCTATATTATTAATTATGGTTTCATAATTAGCCTTTATATCATCACACCTTTTCAGCTGCTCAGTCGATAATTTTTCCATCATAAAGATTAGCTCCCTCCACAACTACTTCATCATACGGTTTCAACAACCCGAATTCATCAGACAACCAGTCATTTTCTTTTACGGAACTTATTTTGCATACTGCAAAATTTTCATCTGTATAAAGAATTACAACCTGTTTGAATTTCAGTTCATTTCCGATAAGTGCATACACACCCTTAAATTCTTTATTGTCTTCTTTTTCATTTCCATTCTCATCTGTAGCGGTAACAGGCCCTGTATATTCATGTATCGCATTTTTTGATACATAAAGTCCTTTATATGTATGAAGAACTATTGATATATCCTCTCTCCTGACATTTGCCATAGCCGAATTCATATAATTGCCTTTCAGTATCACAACACCATCGGAAGACTGTGATTCCTGATTTACACATTCAAGATCCACTGAGATTATAGAACTGCTTACAGAAGGTATATCAACTCCCAGATAGCCGTTTGCATCCGCTTGTTTTATTTTCAATACTTCATCAGCAGTCACTTCGCATGCCACATACCAATTTACGCCCTCAAGTGCTTTTCCTATAACATTACTTCCTACCTCTGATCTTTTCACTTTATTTTCTGCCAGATCTCCTGTTTTTATATTCTTGAGATCAGCTGTAGAAAATGTTTTTTCATATCCGTCGGCAGTAGCACAGAAATAACCTGTAGCCGGTGATAATATCTGTTTTGATTTTGTTTTTGTGCTTTCCTTTTTAAGTGTACTCACCTTATTCTGAAGCTCTTTTACTTTATCAGAAAAATCTTCTATCTTTCCTGTAACTATCTGACGTTCATTCAGGCTGTAAAGAAGAGATTCTATATTACCTGCCGCATCCGATATATTTCCCGAATTGACATTGAGATTCAGTTTATTAAGCGAATCATTTATAGAATCATCTATTTCATCGGGTGTTGCGGAAAGTGTCTTGGCGGTTTTATTAAGCTGCTGAAGATTTGTAATCTGCTGTTCAAGCCTTTTCAGATTCTGATGATCGGCTGCCGCATCTTCGTTTTCAAAAATATCGGCAACAGATTCATCCTTTGATATTTTATCTCCGTCATTGAAGTTATATGAAATTATACCTTTTTCATTGTTTTCTATAAGGTATTCATTACGGATAAAATAACCTGATACCGGAATAGCATCTGATACAGTAATAATATTTGCCGATTCTGTTTTTATCTGAGTAACATTTGTTTTAAGAACAGAAAATATTATATACATAATCAGCAAAAGGGTAATAACACCAACCATTAATTTTTTGATCAACACTGCTTTATTATTATCATTTTTGTCCATTTTTTCCCTCCTGTCTTTACATATAAATAGTACAGGCAACCCCTGAGATCATCAGAAGTTACCCGTTTTTACTCTTGCGAGCATTATTTCACGATCTGCTTTTTCGACAACTATCGATAGCATCAGATACATTGTATCACGATTTTCAGGGATTGTAAACACACATAAAAAAATTATTTTATTTTATTTTCATCATTTTCTATTATCTGCACGGTCTTTTCAAAAATATCTTTGCATTCATCAACTTCTATCCGGTGCATATATTCATCCTTCCTGAACCATGTGAGCTGACGTTTTGCATAATGACGTGTTTCAATTTTAAGACGCTGCACAGCTTCATCAAGAGTACATTGTCCGTCAAGATATGGTTTCAGTTCCTTATAGCCTATTGCAGCCGTTGCTGTTGCACTGCGTTCCATAGAATAGAACTGTTTTGCTTCATCAATAAGTCCCATATCAAGCATTTTATCAACACGCTTTTCTATTCTTTCGTACAACTTTGATCTGTCCCTGAATGTAAGAAGTATTGCAGTAAAATCATATAATGACGGCTGTGAATGTGAAAGCTTTATCTGCTCCGACATTGTGATACCGCTGATCCTGTAAAGCTCTATTGCCCGTATGATTCTTTTGCGGTTTGACGGCAGAAGCTTTTCTGCAATTTCGGGATCAAATGTGCGAATGTAATCAATTAATGCTTCTCCCCCTTCTTTCTGATAGCGGTCTTCAAGTTCATCTCTCAGCTTTGGATCAGGTGATTGTTCCGAAAAATTTACATTTTCCAGAAATGAACGTATATAAAGACCCGTACCTCCGCAAAGAATCGGAAGTTTACCCCTTAAATGAATATTCTTTGCGACATCATGTGCCATACGGACAAATTCAGCTACAGAAAAAACATCTCCGCTGTCAACAAAATCCATAAGATGATGTGGTATACCCTGTTTTTCTTCTTCTGACGGCTTTGCTGTAGCAATATCCATCCCCTTATATATCTGCATGGAATCAGCAGAAATTATTTCTCCGTCATATTTTTTTGCTAATTTTATTGCAAGATCGGTCTTTCCTGAGGCTGTAGGGCCTGCCACTGCAATAAGTCTTATTTTTTCATTTTTATTCATTCTTTCATTCCTGTTCTATAAGAGTTTTCATTGCTCCTACTGCTGTTTTTATAGCTGCATCCATATCAAAATCATCCTGATCGGGCAGACTTTGCTTTTTTCTTTCCTGATTCCAGAGTGCATGAAGAACACAGCCTACTTTTATATTTCTTACCGCTCCTACGGTAAAAAGTGCAGCTGTTTCCATTTCAGAGCCAAGCACTCCCAATGCTTTCCATGCATTCCACTTATTTTCCAGTTCATAGCTTACAGGCATCGTACCCGGACAATGCTGACCGTAAAAGGAATCCTTGCTTTGTATTACTCCCGTATGAAAGCGATAACCGAGTTTTTTTGCTGTATCGACAAGAGAAATATTTATATTGAAATCAGCTGATGCCGGATATTCTATCGGTGCATATTCCCTTGATGTACCCTCCATCCTTACAGCAGATGTGGGTATTATAAGATCACCGGGTACTACCTCCATCTGTATACCTCCGCAAGTACCCACACGAATAGCTGTATGAACTCCAAGCTTAGAAAGTTCTTCAAGTGTTATTGCGGCTGACGGCCCGCCTATGCCGGTAGATGTTATTATTACCTTTTCACCCGAAACAGTACCGAGTACAGATCTGAATTCTCTGTTATATGCTATCTGAAGCGGTGAATCTATGAATTTTGTTATTTTATCAATTCTTCCCGGATCACCCGGAAGGATCGCATAACCTACTCTCAGGTCAACTGGTATATCCAGATGAAACAATTTATCATTATTCAAAATAATCGCTTCCTTTCAAAATTAATCATTATCAAAAAGCGGAACGCTGCACAAAAAACGTTCCGCCCAAAAGCCCTTATTAAAACATATCCTTTCGCCTTAGTATAATATACATTATCACCATAAGTATTGCTGAAATAAGCAGCGGGAACCACCATAAATGATCAAAGGGCAGACCGCCTATTATATTCATTCCGTATAAACCTGAAATAACTGTAGGAACAGAAACCAAAAGTGTGAGTGAAGCCTGTATTTTCATTACGATATTCAGGTTATTTGAAATAATAGACGCAAAAACATCCATTGTTCCATTAAGAATGTTCAGGTATATGGCAGCCATATCAACTGCCTGTTTTACCTCTATAAGCACGTCTTCAAGCAGATCCTGATCTTCATCATATAATTTTATATATCTGCCCCGCATTATCTTCTCGAGAGTTATTTCGTCAGATTTAAGTGATGATGAAAAATACACAAGGGATTTTTCCACATCAAGCAGCTGTTCAAGTTCCTTATTTTTAGCACTGCGGCGAAGACTTCTTTCAATACGGTTGCTTATTTTGTCTATCTGTTTAAGATATTGCAGGTATTTTGAAGCCATTCTCAGCATAATATGTAACACGAAATGTGTTTTATAATCAGTCCTTACGTTTCTCACAACACCTTCGGAAAATTCGGTTAGTATCGTACTTTCTCTGAGTGATACAGTTATGACATTATTAGGTGTTATCATAATTCCGAGAGGCATTGTCGAATATGAAATACTCCCCGAAACCTTTTCGACTACTGGTACGTCAATTATTATCAGTGTAGTGTCATCCTCACTGTCAATATGTGCAGATTCTTCTTCATCGAGTGCACTCCTGAGCAGCTCGGGGGGAATCTTGAAAAAGTCGAGAAGATACTGTACCTCATCATCTTCCGGCTCAACACAATTTACCCAGCAGCCCGGTTCATATTCTTTGATTTCTTCTATACGGTTATTTACTGTTTTATAATAGCTGACCATTGGAAACTTCCTTTCCCTTTACGGAACATAACAAGTGATAACACATTATGCTCCTTTATATTATAACGCTGACTGTGATAGTCAGAACTCATGTATTATCACCTCCGACAGAAAAGTTTCCCATACCCAAATTTCATTTTTAAGTACATTCTAATTATACCCAATCATTACAAAATAATCAAGCAAAAATATATGTGAATTGCCTTTTTTGAACAAACTTATTAATTGACAAAGAATACCTTTTATGGTATAATTCTTATATAGACAGAAGGGGTGAATCTTCTTCGGGTCACATTTGTGACAGCGGCTTAATTATCCGCGGGACTGTAAAAACAGTTCCGCCTTTTTTTATACCTTTATCTGAGGAGGATAATTTATGAATAATCCAAACATTGTAAAAAACACCACAAAAACTGCTGTCCGTGTTTCCGCCGTCAGCATAACAGCAAATACCGTTCTTGCTGCCGGAAAAGCTGCTGCAGGCATATTTGCTCACTCACCTGCAATGTTTTCGGACGGTGTTCATTCAGCTTCCGATGTTTTCAGCAGTATCATAGTAATTATAGGTGTAAAGATTTCGGCAAAGAAATCAGATAAACTTCATCCCTACGGACATGAAAGATTTGAATGTGTTGCTGCAATTATTCTTGCTGTTGTGCTGATAGTTACAGGCTTTTTTATAGGTGCAAATGCAATAACAAGACTAAGCTCCGAAAATCCGGACAGCTTTACCGAACCCGGATTTGCTGCTGTTATTGCCGCAATAATATCAATATCGGTAAAGGAGGCTATGTTCTGGTACACAAGATATTATGCCAAAAAAATAGATTCCGGTGCTGTAATGGCTGATGCATGGCATCACAGAAGCGATGCTCTTTCCTCAGTCGGAGCTCTTATCGGTATAGTAGGTGCAAGACACGGCTATCCGGTACTTGAACCTGTTGCAAGCCTTGTGATATGCATTTTTATTCTCAAAGCATCTTTCGATATATTTAAAGATGCTGTTGATAAAATGATAGATCGTTCATGTGATTGTGAAACAGAAGATGCTGTACGTTCATGTGTACTTCAGCAAAATGATGTTGAAGGAATAGATATGCTGAAGACCCGTGTTTTTGGAAACCGTATCTATGTTGATATTGAAATAGCAGTAAACGGAAACAAAAATCTTTTTGAAGCACATGAAATAGCTGAAAAGGTTCATGAAGCTGTTGAAACTCAGTTTCCTAAAATAAAGCATATTATGGTTCATGTCAATCCTGCAAAAGAAGAATAGAGCAAAACCGGCATTATGTAACATAAAACCGTAATATTTCTTAAATATGCTGTTTTTACTATTGAAAATAAATAAATTATGTGCTAATATATATTCGTCAGTTGAGTATGTAAGCTTCGTGCTTTGTATGAAACGGCATATATATTTTAAATTTGACCGCTGCTGAGGCAATAAGGTTCGACCTGTGCCAAAGGTGTTGGCTTGAAAATATTTTTCTCCGGCACTTTTGCGTACCCGTCTTTATGGGTACGCTTGTTTTTTGCGGTAATAAAAAAGGAGCTGCATTTTATGGAAAATCATGTATCAATCATCGGAATCATAGTTGAAAATCTTGATTCCACAGACCGCCTTAATGAACTTCTTCACGAATACGGAAGTTATATCATCGGCAGAATGGGACTTCCCTATCAGAAGAAAAATGTTAATATTATCAGTATCGCCCTTGATGCACCGTCAGACGTAATAAATACCCTTGCCGGTAAAATAGGTATGCTCGACGGAATAAGCTCAAAGGTCGTATGTTCTTCAAAATGAATGATCCAAAGGAGCTTATCGAACGTCTAAATGATGAACATTCTCTGTCAAAAGAGGAATATATTTTCCTTATACAAAACAGAACTCCCGAACTTTCAGACTATCTTTTTGAAAGATCCAGAAAGCTGAGAGAGCTTTACTACGGAAAAAATGTTTTTATCAGAGGACTTATCGAATTTACAAGTTATTGTAAAAATGACTGTCTTTACTGCGGTCTGAGAAGAAGCAATAAAAACGCCGGAAGATACAGACTGAATGAAAATGATATACTTTCATGCTGTGATATGGGGTATAAACTCGGTTTCCGTACATTTGTACTGCAAGGCGGAGAAGACCCGTATTTCACTGATGACAAAATAACAAAAACAGTATATGCAATAAAAAGTCGCTATCCGGATTGTGCTGTCACCCTTTCGATAGGTGAAAAAAGCCGTGAAAGTTATCAGGCGTTTTTTGATGCCGGGGCAGACAGGTATCTTTTGCGTCACGAAACAGCTTCACCCGTTCATTATGCGAAACTTCATCCTGCTGATATGGATTACGAAAACCGTATACGCTGTCTTTATGACCTTAAAGATATAGGTTTTCAAGTAGGCTGCGGTTTCATGGTAGGCTCGCCTTATCAGACTGTGGAAAATCTTGCAAATGATATGATGTTCCTGCAAAAATTCAGACCTCATATGGTGGGAATAGGACCTTTTATCCCTCAGCATGATACTCCTTTCGGAAATGAAAACGGCGGAACAGCAGAACTTACACTTTTCATGCTGGGTCTTATACGTCTTGCACTTCCTTTTGTGCTTTTGCCTTCAACAACTGCACTCGGAACTATTCATCCGACAGGCCGTGAACAAGGTATACTTGCCGGTGCAAATGTAGTAATGCCGAACCTTTCCCCCGAAGAAGCAAGAAGAAAATATATGATATATGACAATAAACTTAACACCGGAGCTGAATCAGCAAACGGTCTTGCTTCACTTTGCAAAAAAATGGAATCAATAGGATACCGCATTGTAACAGATCGCGGTGACTGTAAAAAATATTAAAAAGAAAGAAGAATAAACAATGTCTTATGATCCGAAATCACTGAAAGCAGAAGAATTTATAAATCACGAGGAAATACTTGAAACCCTCGCTTATGCCGATGAAAACAAGCATAACCGTGAGCTTATCGAAGAAATACTCGAAAAAGCAAAACCAAGAAAAACCGGCAGAGGCGTGGAATGTGCAGGACTTTCCCATCGTGAAGCAAGCGTACTTTTAGCTTGTGATATACCCGAACTCAATGAAAAAATGTACAGCCTTGCAAAAGAAATAAAACAGGCTTTCTACGGAAACCGTATAGTTATGTTTGCACCGCTTTATCTTTCTAACTATTGTGTAAACAAATGTGTATACTGCCCCTATCACTATCAGAATACCGAAATACCAAGAAAAAAGCTTACTCAGGAAGAAGTTAAACAGGAAGTTATTGCACTTCAGGATATGGGACACAAGCGTCTTGCTATTGAAAGCGGTGAAGACCCCGTAAATAACCCTATAGAATACATTCTTGAATGTATCAAGACTATATACAGCATTAAGCACAAAAACGGTGCTATCAGACGTGTAAACGTAAATATTGCCGCTACAACAGTCGAGAATTACAGAAAACTCAAAGATGCAGGCATCGGAACATATATTCTTTTTCAGGAAACTTATCATAAGGAAAGCTATCAGAAACTTCATCCGGCAGGCCCGAAGCATAATTATGATTATCATACAGAAGCTATGGACAGAGCAATGGAGGGAGGCATAGATGATGTAGGTCTGGGCGTACTTTTCGGACTCGAACTCTACAGATATGAATTTGCCGGTCTTCTTATGCACGCTGAACACCTTGAGGCTGTTCATGGTGTAGGCCCGCATACTATAAGCGTACCACGTATCAAACGTGCCGCTGATATTGACCCCTCTGTTTTCGATAACGGAATTGATGATGATACATTCGCAAAGATAATTGCCTGTATAAGAATCGCTGTTCCCTACACAGGAATGATAATCTCTACAAGAGAAACAGAAGAATGTCGTGCAAAGGTTATGGGACTTGGTATTTCTCAGATCTCAGGCGGTTCAAGAACATCTGTTGGCGGTTATGCCGGTTATAGTGCAGAGGAAAGACCCCATGACACAGAACAGTTTGATGTTTCAGACCAACGCAGTCTTGATGAAGTTGTACGCTGGCTTATGGAAAAGGGTTACATCCCGTCATTCTGTACAGCCTGTTATCGTGAAGGCAGAACAGGCGACAGATTTATGGCACTTTGCAAGGTAGGTCAGATACAGAATTGCTGTCATCCGAATGCTCTTATGACCTTACAGGAATTCCTTACAGACTATGCAAGTCCTGAAACCAAAAAGATAGGCGAAGAACTTATCGCCCGTGAGATTCAGAACGTACCCGACCCGAAACGCCGTCAGCGTGCTATTGATTATCTTGACGAAATCAAAAACGAGGGTAAAAGAGATTTCCGTTTCTAAAAGCTGAATAAACCAATATAAGCAGAATGGCAGAAATTTTAATATAAAAATTGCCATTCTGTTTTTTTAAAAACCATGAAAGGAGCTACATATTATGAGCTTGAACTCTACTCCATCATCTGACCGTATACATATTTCATTTTTCGGAAAAAGAAACGCAGGCAAATCCAGTGTTGTAAATGCTGTAACAGGACAAAGTCTTTCTATCGTTTCCGATACGCTCGGAACTACTACCGACCCTGTACAAAAGGCTATGGAGCTTCTTCCGTTAGGGGCTGTGGTGATAATTGATACACCCGGCATTGACGATGAGGGTGAACTTGGTAAACTCAGAGTAAAAAGAAGCTATCAAGTACTTAATAAAACAGATGTTGCTGTGCTTATAATAGACAGTACGACAGGCAAATCACATGAGGACAATACACTTATAGAAAGATTCAAAACAAAAAATATCCCTTTTATAGTTGTGTATAACAAAAGCGATATTGCAAGGTCTGAAATAACAGAACAAAATGAAATCGTTGTCAGTGCAAAAACAGGAGAAGGAATAAACGAACTGAAAGAGCTTATTGCCTGTCTTGCAAAATCTCAGGAAAATACAAAAACTATTGTTTCCCATATGCTGAAAGAAAATGATACTGTCATTTTGGTAGTACCTATAGACACTTCTGCTCCAAAAGGCAGACTTATACTTCCTCAGCAGCAGACAATAAGAGATCTTCTGGATCATCATTGTACCGCAATAGTTACACAGCCCGAAGAGCTTACTTCTGTAATAAATTCATTAAAAACTCCCCCTGCACTTGTTATAACAGACAGTCAGGCATTTGCAAGAGTAAGCAAAGACACTCCCAAAAATATAACACTCACCTCTTTCTCAATTCTTTTTGCCAATTACAAGGGTAATCTTAAACTTGCAGTAGAGGGTGTAAAAGCAATAGACACAATTCAAAACGGAGATAAGATACTTATTTCTGAGGGATGTACACATCATCGTCAGTGCGGAGATATAGGAACAGTAAAATTACCTGCACTTATAAAGCGTTATACAGGAAAAACAGATATTAATTTTGAATGGTCAAGCGGCACAGAATTTCCTGATGATCTTTCATCATATAAATTAGTCATTCATTGCGGCGGATGTATGCTTAATGAAAGAGAAATGAAATACCGTCTTAAATGTGCCGAGGACGAAAATATACCGATAACAAACTACGGAACAGCTATTGCTTTTATGAACGGGATACTTAAACGCAGCCTTGCCGTATTCCCTGAAATAGAAAATATCCTCATCAGCAGGGAGGATAAAGATGAATAATATAGAACAGCTTGAACCATTTGAAAAACGTATTGTGCGTATTTTTGCTCTTATAGCATCATTTGTCACATTTTTAATAGCATATTTTATTCTTATTTCTACAGCTTATCTTGAATTTGTACCGACGGTATTTCCTTCGCATGTACCACTACAGCTTATAACATCAGCTGTTGCAATTCTATATCTGGTCTACTTTATCGTTTTTATAATAAAGGCTATAAAAAAGAATGACCAGACAGATCTTAAAAATATGATTATCATGGATATACAAACTATCCTGATGATACTTGCAGAAAAGTATATAAAAAGTATGTTTGTACCTGAAAAAACAATTTTTATAATACTTGCCGCTGTATGTTTTGTATCAGCTGTTATATTTTCTATAGTAAGCAATAAAGACGGCAGGAAAGGTGTAATATTTTATTTTGTAATAACATATATTGCATTTGCTGCATTCGGCACAGGAAAAATACTTTTTACTCAGGTCATTTATCCGGGGGATGATTTCAATACAAAGGTCTTCGTTCTTCAGACACAGGAAAGAACAGATGAAACGGACAGAAATATTTCTGTTGTTAATATTCCTCACCTTACATCAAGCGTGGAAAACGGATTTGAAACTTATAATGCATTCTCCGATGACTGCATTGTATATACTAAAAAAGAAAAAGATGAATACATTGAAAATATTTACAGCATCATAAATGCAGATAACAATGTTAAACCAAGTCAAAAAGCTGCTTATATAGAGGCAGCTGACAATCTTAATGAAGAATTAAGTAAATATGATGATAGTTTTTTTAAGGATAAATTTCTTGTAATACTGGAAAGCTATTTTTTCTTTGAGTTGAGTAATGCAAAAATAGAAGCTATTGTAAATGAATCAACAAGGGATACGCTTTATTTTTATTCAGACATTGAATCTTCTGATAAATATTCAGAAAACGAAGGCTATCTTTTCTTTTTCATTTCAATTCCGAATAAATATAAAAGCTTTATACAGGCAGATACTGTAAGACATATAAGCAGAGAATGATATATCAGATCAAAAAATA
>OMZF01000160.1 GCA_900315465.1 uncultured Eubacteriales bacterium
ACGCACCATAACAGAGACATAAATGCCGCTGTAAACATACGAAACGAAGGTATGAGAATAGCGTTAGCATAAACCACAAAACAGAACTGTGGGACACACGGGGTTAGCTCGCTTATGCTTAGTGCATTAGTACTATCGAACGAGAACCAAACTCGCCTGAGGTCAGGGGAAGCCCCCGCCTCTTTAGGCGGGGGAGGATGTCACTTCCCGATTTTTACTATCTGGTCATAGAGCAGGATGAATTTGTCATTTATTTTTTTATCTTCATGGTAATGACCGAAAAACCAGTATTTGAAATTAAGTTTCTTTTCCAGTTCGTCAAGATAAAGTGTAAGACTGTCAGAGGGAACAGGGGAGGAAAAGATACAGTCAGCTATTTTTTGTGGTGCACAATGAGTTATAACAATATCTACCGAATAATTGACTTCAGCGAGTTTTTCCTCAGCGTGTTTTAATTCTTCTCCGGACGGCAGTTCTTCTTTCCACCATGAAAGATGTTCAACACGAAATTCTTTTTTCCATTTGTTCCATTTACGGATAGTATCCTTGAATTCGTATTCCGATGCAAAATTTTCCCGTGAGAGTATACCGTCTTTTATATCATGGCAGCTTGCTCCGCCGAGAGCAAAAATTTTCTTTCCGTCTATATCGTATATTTCACCACGCATAAGATGATATACATTATCACTTATTTTATGTGCTTTGCCTCCGTGAAATTCAACAATTTCAAATTCTGTATTGAGCCTGTCGAAATTTTCGTGATTGCCGTCAACAAAGACTATTGTAAACGGCTTTTCCGAAAGCCATTTGAGCCAGTATTTTTCATAAGAACTTTCTTCCTTGTCCCAGATAAGTCCGAAATCACCGCATACAATAACTGTATCATCTCTTGTCATTTCCTTTTGTTCGGGAAATGCAGAGGACGAAAATTTGTTGAATTCCGAGTGACAATCGCCGGTTACATAGATCATTTTTATTACCTTCTGAATTATTTTTTGAATTTTTTTCTGATAAACAAAATTATAGCTGTTGTTATCAGAACTGCTGTACCTGTAATGACAAATATGAATGGGGGTATTGATATACCCGTATCCTGTTCTGTAAGATCTTCGAGATTTTCTGACAGAGTTTCTTTTTCTGATTGTTCCGGTTCGGAAATTGGTTTGTGTTCAGCTTTTATTCTTATTTCTCCTGTTCCATCGGTAAAACGCAGAGTCAGAGTATTTTCTCCTTCTTTCAGAAGTCCGGAAAGAGTTTTACTGTCAAGCTCTATCATTCCGTTTTTAATATCCATCACTTTAACAGCTGAATTTGTCATGGACGTAATTTTCACATTATTGGATTTTGACAAACTTTTGAATACTAAACCATCTGTGCTGTCGATATACCAGACTGATGAAACGGGTGTTACCATTATTTTGGTGGGCTTTTCCTTTACATTTACGACAACATTTGAAAAACCGTCATCAAAAGTCAGTGAAATATAATTATTCCCGCTTTTAAGCACTTTTTCAAGCAAAGAGGAATTCAGCGTTACATTTCCGTTATCAAGTGTCAGTTCTCCGATGTCAGGAGAGACATTAAGACCGCTTACATTTATCTTCACAGTATCAGAAGATGAATCGGTATGAAAACTAAGTGATTTATCAGAGCCTTTTTCCCATGTACATATATCGGGTTCTGCTTTTATTATTTTTATTTCCGGAACTTTGGTTTTTGTGTCAGGAAGCGAACTTTCTTCTGCCTTTGACGGTTCGGGAATATATGACGGCTCTGGTTCATATGACGGTTCGGGAACGTATGACGGCTCTGGTTCATATGACGGTTCGGGAACGTATGACGGCTCTGGTTCATATGATGGTTCGGGAATATATGACGGTTCTGGTTCGTATGACGGTTCAGGAGTATAGTTATCTGTTATATTCAGAGTGATATTAAACACACCATCCGAAAGTACCACTTGAATATTATGCTCTCCCACACCCGTTTTTTGAAATATTTCGGGAGGGATTATTACATCTCCTGCTCTTACCGAAAGACCATAATCTCCGTTGTTTGCTAATACATCTCCGTAAAGCTTCAATGAAACAGTATCGGACGAAGAATTTGTATGAATGGAAATACTGAACTGATCGTTTATATCCCTTGTAAAGTACGTGCTGTCAGCGGTTATTTCTTTTTTCTCAGGTAAGTTTATTTCATCATATTCGGCATATGCCATTATACGCTCACTGTGCTGCATTACAGGTTTCTTTTTATACGGACCTGTTTCCAGCAAATTCAGTGAACGGATAAGCGTCACACCGTCATCATTTCCGCTGATGTACTGAATTATATGGGTATCGGGGTCATAGTCTATTACTATAGCAATATGGTCGAAAAAATTACCGCTTCCGTCCCATGTAAAAAATAAAAGTCCTCCTTGCCTGTACGGAATATCAAGGGCATCAACATTTTTATGCACATAATTATTCCAGCCGGCATAAGCACTGATTTTTCTTTGAGCCTTTGGTGTATACCATACTTTACTCTGGTCTAAATTGAATGAAGTTTCCCAATCAGAAGAATTTTGTTCTATACGTGGGTCGGCACAATATGAATAATAATATTTCGCATATTTTGTGTCGGTGTAATATCCTGCCTGATACAGACACCAGCTTACAAAAATTGCACACCAGTCTATATCATAATACAGCGGAAGACCGCTAAGTCCCATTATATAGCTTTGAGCCCATCGAGTATATTCTGTATTTCCTGTTATTTCAGAATTGTTTCTTAGTGTTTTTCCTGTCCACAGATTGCCCGAATTTCTTGCACTGCTTATATCTGTTCCTATAAGAGAATAATTATTATATCCCTGTTGAGAAAGAGCTATTGCCGCTACTCGTTCCATTATCGGAATATCTGCAAAAATTTCTTTTGATGCCCATAAGCTTTCGTAATACTCTGTCGATGCAAACTCTTCCGAACACCCCAAAGGTTTGTATCTTGGATCATACTCTTCGGCATTGGTTTTCAGAGGAGTGGAAAGAAGAAGTATGCAGATACACATAATAGTACATAGTATTTTTTTATTTTTCATCAAATGCCTCCGTAAATTTATATCAGCTGTATTCCAATATTATAACGCAACTTTCCCCAAAAATAAACATTTTTCTTGTTTTTATTCCGCAAAAAATAAACATCCGACACGATTCTGCAAAAAATGAATATTTATTTTATAAATTTACATTTCGTTCATAAAGTATTCATAATTTATCTACTTTATTTTGTCATAAATTTAACAACCGCAATTGAAAATATTATAAAATTTACACAAAGAATTTGGGGCTATAAATGCATTGAACAATATTCAACTTACGGAATTGTGTAAAAAAACAGTATAATTAAAAATATTAAATAATTTTCAACATGAATATTGTTGCAATCTGACAGTTGAGATTTATTTCTGTATATTTTATAATGCATATGGTATATTTTATTAGTGAGGTGTGAGTCCATGAGATTGCGTAAGCAGGCACTTGGAAACAGGAATCTTATCGGTGTAAGAGTAGAAGAAATCCGAAAGAGAAAAGGCATGAAGCAAAAAGAGCTTCTGGCTCAGTTACAGGTCAGAGGCGTTGATATGAACGCTTCGGGTCTTTCAAAGCTTGAGGGACAGATCAGATATGTTACTGATATTGAACTGGTCGCACTGGCTGATATATTGGAAGTATCTGTTGACAGGCTACTTGGCAGAGAAAAAAAGTAAGTGAAACGGGCTGATGTGTTTTTGCGGCACTTCAGCCCGTTTCGTTTTTTGTCGTTGTTAAGTTTCATTGAAATCAATTTTCAAAAAACAACTTATTTTGTCATTCTTCGTTAAGTTAATGACATTGCCGGCACGGCGGCTGTCATTCTGAGCGAAGCGAAGAATCTTTCTGATATAACTGATTTTGTGAAAAAGATTCCTCGCTTACGTTCAGGATGATGGGTTTATATATTTCTTATTTAGAAAGTTGATTTCTCAGGGTAAAGTTTATATAAGCATTTACAAGAATTAAAAAATATGCTATTATACTATTGATGTGTTTCCTGCGGGAAATAAAAAATATCATGGAGGTATCATAATAATGGAAAATTATAAGAAGGAATTTATTGAGTTTATGGTTGATTGTCAGGTGCTTAAATTCGGTGATTTTGTGACAAAAAGCGGAAGAAAAACTCCTTTCTTTGTAAACACTGGTTTTTATCGTACAGGTGCACAGCTCAGGAGACTCGGAGGTTATTATGCACAGGCTATAAAAGAAAATTTCGGTCTTGATTTTGACGTGCTCTTCGGGCCTGCATATAAAGGTATTCCTTTGAGTGTTGCAGCAACTATTGCTATAAGCGAAAAATATGATACAGATATACGCTACTGTTCAAACCGTAAGGAAATAAAAGACCATGGTGATAAGGGTATACTTCTGGGAAGTCCTATTTCTGACGGTGACAGGGTCGTTATTATAGAAGATGTTACCACAGCCGGTACATCTATCGAGGAAACTCTGCCCATTATAAAGGCACAGGGTGATGTTACTCCTGTTGGTCTGGTTGTTTCCGTTGACAGAATGGAAAGAGGTCAGGGAGAGAAGAGTGCGTTAAAGGAGATCGAAGAAAAGTACGGTCTTAAAACAACCGCTATCGTAACTATGGCAGAAGTTGTAGAACACCTTTACAATAAGGAATACAAAGGAAAGATCGTTATTGACGATCCCCTGAAATCCGCTATTGATGCTTATTACGAGCAGTACGGTGCTAAAAACTGAAAATAAATGATATTCCCTCTGCTGCACTGAATTTTTCAGTATGGCAGAGGGATGATTATTTTATTCTTTTTTGCGTCTTATGTCAGGTATTTGTGCAAATATTACTGATATGAAAACCAATATACAGCCGATGATTTCTCTTGCACTCAGTATCTCTCCGAGTATAAGCCATCCGGAAAGAGCAGCAAAAACAGATTCAAGACTCATAACAATGGATGCAACAGTCGGTTCAGCGGTTTTTTGTCCTATTATCTGTAATGTGTAGGCTACTCCGCTGGAAAGGATTCCGGCATATGCTATAGGGAGCCATGCAGCAAGGATAATATTTATATCGGGATTTTCAAATATCAGCATACATATTATTGAAAGAATACTGCATACTATAAACTGTATGAATGAAAGAATAATTCCGTCTGTATCACTGAAATGGTCTATTGTAAGTATGTATGCGGTAAATCCTGCGGCACAAAGAAACACAAGCAGATCTCCGGTATAAAGTCCGGAAAGACCGTTTGACATACACAGAAGATACATTCCTGTTATACAGCCTGATACCGCTATTATGACCGGTATGCGAAGCTTTTTGCCTGTTATTCTCTGTACACACGGTATCATTATTACATATATTGCCGTAATAAATCCGGCTCGTCCCGAAGCAGCCGCCTCAGCAGGATATGCGGCAATACCCGATTGCTGAAATGTCATAGCGATAAAAAGCTCCGCACCACATAAAGCTCCTCCGATGACAGAACGTCTGAGGGGGATTTTTTTCTTTTTATCCGATTTTGTAAAAGCCTTTCTGCCTGCTATCACCACTCCGAGAAATAATGCCGCAAGTATACTCCTTGATGCATTGAATGTAAACGGATTTATATTATCCGCCGCTGAAGTCTGTGCTACAAATGCAGATCCCCATATTATTGATGCAAGAAGCAATAATAATGCTCCCTGAAATTTTTTCATTTCATCACTCCTTTGGATATTCCGGATTATAATTATACTATAATCCGAGAGTTTTTTCTACATAAAATCTTGAAAATTTATATATTGGGAGTGTGACAGCTTTTTGTTGTTTTATCCGATTTTTTGTGGTATATTATATGTATTATTCAGCCGTTAGAAAGGAAAAAAGCTTATGTACGAGAATGAAGAAAAAATACAAAGGGCACTTCTTGTTGGTATAGATACAGGTGAATATGATGCAGAAGGGTCTATGGCAGAACTAAGGGAGCTTACAAAAAGTGCAGGTGCAGAGCCTGTTGCCGTTGTAATGCAGAAACGTGACAAGCCGGACGGTGCGACCTGTATCGGTTCGGGAAGACTTGATGAAATAACTGATTTCTGTCGGGATAATGAAATAGATTTCATTGTATTTGATACCGAGCTTAGTCCCACACAGATACGAAATATAGAAGAAATAACCGATGTACGCACAATAGACCGTACTATGCTTATACTTGATATTTTTGCGATAAGGGCAAGAACAAACGAGGGAAAATTACAGGTAGAGCTTGCACAACTTAAGTACCTTATGCCGAGACTTTCAGGTAAGGGCAAGGAGATGTCAAGGCTCGGCGGAGGAGTGGGTACAAGAGGCCCGGGTGAAACAAAGCTTGAAACAGACCGCCGTCATATCCGCAGGAGAATAGAATCATTAAAGGAAGAACTTGAACATCTCACCAACAGACGTGACCAGCTAAGAACAAGAAGAAAAAAAGACGGTATAATAACCGTTGCAATAGTAGGCTACACCAATGCAGGAAAATCAACACTTATGAATACCCTCACAGAAGCTGGAGTGCTTTCGGAGGATAAACTTTTTGCAACACTCGACCCTACATCAAGAGCATTGAAACTGCCAAGCGGTGTTTCTGTAATGATGATAGATACCGTAGGGCTTGTGAGAAGACTTCCGCATCATCTTGTAGAGGCTTTCAAATCCACTCTTGAAGAAGCGGCACTTGCTGATATTATTCTTAATGTATGTGATGCGTCAAGCGAGGAATATGAACTTCATCTCAAAGTTACGGATTCACTTTTGGGTGAACTTGGCTGTGAGGGCAGACCAATAATAACCGTATTCAATAAATGTGACCTTGTAGGCGACCAGTACGAAATTTCATCAGGAAATGACAGTGTAAGAATAAGTGCTAAGATGGGTATAGGCATTGATGACCTTCTACAGAAAATTGAGGATAATCTTCCTGTAAAAATCAGGCACTATGATCTTTTACTGCCATTTGACAAAGCAAATATTATTGCTGTACTTAGAAAAGAGGGGGCTTTGAGAAGTGAGGAATATACAGACAAAGGCATATCTGTTGAAGCCGTCGTTCCCGAACAGCTCTGGCACTTAGTAGACGAATACAGTTCAGTCAGCAAATAAAAGTGTACAGTTGCAATAGATTTGGTTCTGTATAAAAGCGGTTTATCAGGTATTGACAAAAAAGTTAAAATGAAGTACAATATTCGGGTAGGAAATAAATCTGAATATTGTAAATGTCTTCGTAGCTCAGCAGGATAGAGCGTTCGCCTCCTAAGCGAAAGGCCGTGGGTTCGAATCCCGCCGAGGACGGAATCGCCCCTCGTCTTACGCCGAGGGGCTCAATGAATAATGAATAGTGAATAATGAATAGTTTATAATATTGCTCCGAGGGGCGAT
>OMZF01000159.1 GCA_900315465.1 uncultured Eubacteriales bacterium
ATAACATACTGTGCCATAGCTGTGTCGCCGGAGCTGTTTCCGAAGGACAAAAGCGGAGATATTCCCAGATTGTTGATAATGCTGACAACTTTGTTCAACTTGAGATCCTTAAATGCAACTGTACCATCAAAGATGATCTTTTCATCTGCCGCTGGTGTATAATCACGGGCTTTTACATCATCTCCCTTACCCTCGGCTGTGATACCGTATGTTGTTCCGATTATTTGATAGGGAGGAATATACTCACCCAAAGCATCCTTTGACAGCTCACGCAGCATATTGACCTCTGCACCGCTGTTGATATAGACCTTGAAGCCATTTTCAGTAAGATATTTTACGAGGGAGATCATCGGCTTGTAGTATCCGTCGGCATAAGTCATATTTTCAAAGCCGGCAACAGGCTCTGACATAAATTTGCGTACATACTCACGGTACTCCTGGGCAGTAAATCCCTTGAATGCTTCTGCAATTATATCACCCGATGAACGGGGAGATTTGGGCTTTTCGCCGCCATTCAACAGATATTCCTCCAATGCCTTGCAATAAGCAGTGTCTTCCTCATTGCCTTTGAAAGTATCATCGTGAACAAGTCGATGTATCATCACACACTGATCAAAATATGTTGGAAAAAGCTCACCGTAGAGTGTGCCGTCCGAATCAAATACAGCAATTCTTTCAGCCTCGGGAACAAACTTATCCGACTTTTCATCTGTTACAGACGAAACATATTCCATTATCGACTTCATAGCAGGTGAATCCTCTGTCCAGTATTCCAATAAATCTGTCTTACTGTCCGCCTGAGCTGACTGCTGATTGCTGCTGTCTGCCCCGGCTTCATTACTGCTTTCAGAAACGACAGATGTAGTTGATGCAGCTGAGGCGTCGGTCGAAGCCTTGCTTTCACCACCTGATGCATTGCTGCAAGCCGCAGCAGAAATGGCAAGTATTGATGCCATAATAAGGGTTAAGATCCTTTTTCTCATGTTGATTTTCCTTTCCAAAAAACATTTACATCAGAAATACTCAGTATTGTTATCAATAACCAAATGATACGATATTCCAGCCGCCGTCTGCGGTACGGGCAAGCCACCAATTATAGTCCGTATAATCACGATCAGCTTCCAGCGTCAGACTCTCCGGATTTTTCGGTGTATGGAAATCCATCATAAACTCAGCAACCTGAGTATATCCTGCCCCGTTGTCGATCTCGTTCATCCGGTTCAGGTTTTCATCATTTACAGCTCCATCTCCGGCGTAACGAATGCTTTTCAGCTCACAGCCTGCCAAGGATGCAAATTTGCATTTTATCTGTATAACAGCATCCTTCAGCTCATCCTGCGTATATATTTCGGAGTTGCCAAGATCAATGCTGACATCTGCCTCACTTGCAGTACCGAGATACCCTTCGAGTGTGATTCCCTGGGACATAATTTCCTTAGCAGTATCTGTATTGTCAAGATAACGGATATGCCATGGTTCATAGCCATAGCCCGTGATATGCTCCTTATCCTCAAGGTAACGGAGAATGAAGCCGTGATCAGCTAATTTTGCATGTATCTTTGACCATATTTCAGGATACTGTATCATATCCTCATTTTCGACAACATCCTTGCCGTCTATGATAAGATACAGATCAAGTGCGAGACCGGTATGATGCTCTGAATAACCAGGAGCTGCTACGGTTTTCAGTGCATAATCCTTGCCGTACTGCTCGGTAAAATCGTCCATTATTCTCTGCTGATCCGCAACACTTCTGCGTGCAGAATCCAGATCAACATGAATATCTTCCTTTTCAAGCTCCTCTTTCAGCCGAAGATATGCATCATAAGCCTTTTTTTCGACCTCCACATCATCTCCGACAGAGTTTGTCATGTGTACAGTTTCCAGCTTATCCTCCCAATCCTCGGGAAGAGGGTGAGTTTTGTTAACCAGTGCCATATAGTCTATGCTGTCACTTGCGGGTGTTTCATTAATAGATTCGGCACTTGATTCACCTGCTTCGCTTTCGGTCTTTGACTGTGTATTACTTTCTTCTGATACTTCACTTTTGCTTTCATCCTCAGAAGCAGCTGCAGAAGATGTGACAGAGGCAGAGGAGCTTCCTGTTTTGGCGGTGTTATCAGTACACCCTGCACCGACGCAAGCAATCATCGCTGCAAGAAACAGGACAATCAGTTTTGTTTTACGATTTTTCATTTTAGTTTTTCCTTTCTTTGTTAATAATATGAAGCAGAATAGATAGTATCCAAAGAAATTAAACTATGGATACTCAACTAAAAAGTTATTATAGCACCCATTGTCCAACAAATGTCCAACAAAAAAGGGCGGTTTACGCCGATTTAAAATATTTTATCAATTACTGCAAATAACCTTTGTAATCCGGCAAAAAAGGCAAGCAAAATAGACAATATTATAGTGTGATAGATGTTTGGATTATTTTTCATAATCCAGTTTACGGTTTTTCATTTCAAGCAGATAAAAATTATCGCAATAAAGTAATATACCCGGTCTGTATGAAGCCTGAAGTGTAGTAAAACTTACTATAATTTTGGCTGTAAGATTATATATCATCAATAGTCAAAATAGCAATTATAACTAAACGCATCCCTAAATATTTGTTCAAAAGACAGAATCTGTTTTAATTATATTTTTTCCCCTGATTTGTTGGACATTTGTTGGACAGGAAATGTTATTATATAAAACACCACATAACTGTAAATTAACAGGAGGCAGTACCTTGCAGGATAAATACATTGTTTTAGCTCCGATCATGCTCCAGATCATCGGACTGGCACTTGCGGTCGTCATTGACCCGTACATTAAAAAACATGACAGAAAAATTATGATGATAATAATCGGTCTGGTGTTCAGTCTTGTAGTTCAGAATTATCTTGATCATATCAGTGACCTTATAACAATGGATGTACTGCGTACAATAGCCTCGGTCTGGGGCTATTGGGTTCGCCCGGTCATCCTGATAATGTTCTTCTATATACTTAATAAAGAACGAAGCTACAAGCTGTTCTGGGGACTTATAGGGATCAATACGGCAGTATATTTTACTGCGTTTTTCTCCAAGGTTGCTTTTTGGATAGAAAATGGTCACTTCCTGCGAGGCCCACTTTGCTTTACCTGCCACATCATAAGTGTGATAATGCTGGTATATTTATTGTATCTGACGATCTGCGAGCTGAAGCGTTCTCCGAGAAGAGAAAGTGTATTTCCTGTATTCAATATGCTGATGATATTTGTCGGGATTGCAATGGATCTTTTTGCTTCTGATCTGGAAGTTATATCATATCTGACGATCACAGTAGTCAGCGGAAGCCTGTTCTACTATATATGGCTGCACCTGCGGTTTGTCCGTGAGCATGAGCGTGCTCTTATGGCGGAGCAGAGAATACAGATAATGATGACGCAGATACAGCCCCATTTCCTGTATAATAC
>OMZF01000157.1 GCA_900315465.1 uncultured Eubacteriales bacterium
AGATTCTTCGTCGCTACGCTCCTCAGAATGACAGCCAACCAATTTTTAAAATACCACAACAAATCTGCCCCAATGTCATCCCGAACGAAGTGAGGGATCTTCTTCAGAAAAGTAGTTGTTCCGGAAAGATTCTTCGCTCAGAATGACAGATACGCTAAGCTCCTCATAATGACAATTTGAAAGGTTTAATGTCAATTGATATATATATTTTCTATTTTACAGGAATGTTCCTTTGTTTTTTCATTATAGTTAATGCCGACAAGAAGTATTTCTCCCGAATATTCTTTTAAAACAGCCGGATAATTTTTTGATTTTATCTGTTCAACAGCACTTTCTGCCGTTTCGTTCCATTTCAGTTCAACTATCATAGCCGGAAGTGATGTGTCTTTTTTAGGAATGAATACTACATCTGCTATGCCTCGTCCTGTGGGCAGTTCTTCAACTTTCAGGTAATAATCGATACATATGATATATGCAAATTTTATAACATAACGAAGTGACTGTTCATTATTATAAAACATGGGAGCATAATTTGTTTCACGGACACGCATTATAGTTTCGGCTACTTCTTTTTCATTTCCTGCAAGAGTATCTTTCAGCAGCTTTTCTGATGCCTGTACCAATTCACTAAGCCTCTTGTTGCTTGGTCTGTTTAGCAGTCTTTTGAATTCTATCCTCAGTTCTTCATTCGGAATATGAACCTTTGATGTTTCACTGTCATAAACTAAATACCCAAGATGTATCATAAGGGTCAGTACATCATCACTTGAATTGAATGTTTCAAAATCATTCTCGAAATCATCCGTATAAACTTCAACAGCTTCTCCGCCGATAAGCCTTACTATTTTATCCTGCAAATTATCCATATTCATCCCGACATAAGTTTTAAGTGATTCAGCTTTTGAAGTCTTTCTCCAATAAGACCTGAATTCTCCCATCTGCATTGCCATCATTACCGAATAAGGATTATAGATATGTTCACTTTTCGTAAGGTCATAACCGTCATACCAGTTTTTAGCCTGCTCAAAATCCATATTATATTCTTCGCATAAATGCCTTACTTCTGTTTCGGTAAATCCTGTATACCTTGCAAAAGACCCGGGATAAATTATTGTATATTCTCTGAAATCAGAAATTGCTGATTCCGAGCCGTCTTTTTTTATAGGCAGGATACCTGTCATATATGCGGCAGCAAATATTTTCGAGGTAGTATTGCTGCTCTTGAACAGCATTCTTAAAAAACGCAGATATTCTTTAGTGATCTTTGGAGTTTCTCTTATAGGAGCGTCCCATTCATCAATTATCATTATAAATTTAGGATTTCCCGATTCGACAGTATTTATCAATGTCTGATCAAATGTTGACCCCTTTTTCAATGACGGGTATTCTGAAAGTAACTCTTCGGTAACACTTTCCTCAATAAAAGAAATGAGTGATTCCGGAGCAATTTTCCCGAGAAGATTTGACATATCAAGATATATCACATTATAATTATTTATATGTGCTTCATAATTTTCCGTTCTGCTTATTTCCTTATCGTCAAATAAACTGTGGGAATCACAGGTATGATCGTAATATGCACAAAGTGTCTGTGCCGCATACGATTTTCCGAAACGTCTCGGACGGCTTATGCAGATAAGGTCATCTGCTGTATTTATACGTTGGTTGATTATTTCTATCATACCTGTCTTGTCAACATAAGTACTTTTTAATATGCGTTTAAAACCCTCGTTGCCGGGATTAAGATAAGTTCCCATATAATCACTCCCTGTCTCTCGGAATTTTCGTATTTCGTCTGATTGATAAAGGGACACCCGAAAAGAGAGTGTCCCCATAAAAATCATATTTTTTCGTATTATTCATCCTGTGATTCTGATACAGGCATTTCGGGATAGGTTATAACAGGTACACTGCCCTTCGGGTCATCAAAATGTTCGTCATCCATAGGAAGAGAATTCTTCAGATAAAAATTCTCTTTTATATCTGTAAGTCTGTCAAGATTCTTGCATAAACGGAGATAAATATTCCCCAGTCTGTCATCAAGAGTAACAGTACCTATTTTTATATCCCTTCTCAGAAAATTGATGTCTTCACGGAAAAGTTTTATTTCTTTTTCTATGTCATCAATAAGCATTATTGTGTCCATAGCCTTTTCCTGTGCTTCATCTATCAGACTGTGGGCTCTTTCTTCAGCTTTCATTTTGATTTTTACTACGCTTTCGGTAAGCTCATCATAGCGTTTTGCCTTTATGGAAAGGGTATCACACTGTTCCTGAAGTCTGCGTTTTTCATCAAGTCTTGTGTCAAGCTCCTTCTGATATGCCTCAACATCATTTTCTCTCTGGCTGAACGCCTCGGAAAGACGCATTTGTGCATCCTGCAGTGAGCGGTAAAGTGCATTTCTTGAAGCTGTCATTTCTATCAGGGCAATATTTTTGTCGGTTGCTTCCATTTCCGCCTGCTCAAGCTTGCGTTTAAGAAACTCTATCTGTTCTTCGGGAGTAAGTTTTGACTCGGTTATATCTGTTATAACATCTTCCTCGTCTGTTTCTTCAACTTCGCTCACAGCAATTTCCTCTGCTGCTTCTTCTTCAACCGGTACTGTTGTTATTTCATCTATATTATTCATGGGTAAGCACCTCTTAATTCTCTAAAATAGGATAAGCTTACCTTATTATACCAAATTAATATCTTAAAATCAATAATTTCGTATAAATTTTCAAATAATTAAGAGAATTGTCACATTTTCAGAATAAAAGTATCGTTTTCACTGTATTCTTCCGAATTGTTTTTCAAGCTCGTGTTTTGACATAAAAAAGTATATAGGTCTTCCGTGAGGACAATATCTTATATCGGGATTTTCCTCAAGCATTCTTGCAAGCTCGATAAGCTCTTCATCAGAATTTTTATTTCCTGCCTTTATCGCACTTCTGCAAGCCGTATTTGCATATATCCAATCCATCTTTTCTGATATTATAAGTTTTTTATGCTTGCACAGATAATCCGCTATTTCCGAAAACGACTCTGCAATATCCTCTTTTTCAAGCATTACGGGGGCACTCCTGACTATTATAGTCCTGTCGCCGAAGCTATCCACATCAAAGCCCACGCTGCTTAACAAATCTTTATTTTCAAGTATCACACGACATTCTTCAATATCCATTGTAAATGATACGGGTGTGAGCAGCAATTGAGAATTAGCCCCTCTGTTTTCTTTTCGCAGACGTTCATATATAAGTCTTTCATGTGCAGCGTGTTTGTCTATGAACATTATACGGCTGCTGTCATATTCAAGTATGATATATGTGCTGAAAGCCTCACCTATATAACGCACAGGGGGTAATTCTTTCTGAGAGGTCTCAGTATCTTTGTATTCTTCGGGCGGAGGAATCACTTCTTCTGTCTGCTGTACAGTTTCATTTTTTTGTTCGGGGTCACCGAATCTTTCGATAAGGTCTTCACGCTTTACAGGTACGGCATTTAAAATATTTTTCGGAGGCTCTGTTCTTTTTGGTGTGGGAGGAATATATATTTCAGGCTCGTCATCCTCCTCTTTAATGTCATTCATACTGACAACGGAAACAGGTCTTCTGCTCACAACAGGAGCAGAAATACTCATTTGCTCCGCACGGTCAACCGGAGGGATAAGAACCTTTGGATTTGGCATAAGCAGTTCGGCAGGATATTTGACCTCGTTTCGTGTATCAAATTTTGTCAAAGCGGAATGTACCGCATGATATACACTGTTGAATACAGGCTCTTCATTAGTAAATCTCACTTCAAGCTTGGCAGGGTGTACATTTACATCCAAAAGTGAGCAATTCATATTAAGCATAAGCACACATGACGGATATTTGCCTGTCATTATCATATTTCTGTAAGCCTGTTCAAGAGCCGCCCCTGCTGTGCGTGACTGTATATATCTTCCGTTGATGAAAAACATCTGCATTGTACGGTTGGAACGTGTGCTTGACACAGGCTTTGTCACATATCCGCTCACTTTAATGCCGTTAAGCTCACCCGAAACAGGCAGAAGTGACGAAAAGAAATCCTTTCCGAAAACCTGAAAAACAGCATTTTCAAGTTTGCCGTCACCCTGTGTACGCAGAGTCTGCCTGCCGTCACGTATAAGTGCAAAACTTACTTCGGGGTGAGAAAGTGCCATCCTTTCAACAAGTGTTGTTATAGCATTTCCCTCTGTAACATCTTTTTTAAGAAATTTCATTCGTGCAGGAACATTATAAAACAATTCCCTCGCAATAAAAGTCGTACCTTTAGGACAGCCTATTATATCAAATGCTTTTTCCTCTCCGCCTTCCAGTACATAATGAGTACCATCCTGTTCATTTTCATTTTTTGTAAGTATCTCGACCTTAGAGACGGCACAGATAGATGCAAGTGCCTCACCGCGAAACCCAAGAGTAGCTATTGCATCAAGGTCATCCTTAACGGTTATCTTACTTGTAGCATGACGCAGAAAGGCATTTTTCACATCTTCCCTTTCTATACCGCAGCCGTCATCTGTCACACGCATATATGTAACTCCGCCATGCTGTATTTCTATTGTAATATTTGACGCACCTGCATCAATACTGTTTTCAACAAGTTCCTTTATTACAGATGCTGGTCTTTCAATAACTTCTCCTGCCGCTATCAGCTCGGATATATTTTTCGGCAAAACATTTATTACTGACATTTTCATTTCTCCTTTATGCTGTACGGCAAAATGGAAACTCCTCCGGCACGGCGGCAGCGGCTCGCTGCCGGTTTTTTTATGCAACGAAAAAAGCAAAATACTCTGTCATCCCGAACGAAGTGAGGGATCTTTAAAAAGATTCTTCGCTTCGCTCAGAATAACATGTACGCTAAGTTTCTCAGAATGACGAGTTGACTGTCATCCCGAACGTAGTGAGGGATCTTTTTCAGAAAAGTAGTTGTTCCGGAAAGATTCTTCGTCGCTACGCTCCTCAGAATGACAGTTTTTTCAAAATAGCAGAGTGAAACGGAATAACCACTCAACTCCACACTCCACACTCCAAACTCCAAACTCCAAACTCCACTCTCCACACTCATTTGTCGAGCATTTTGATAAGCTCAAAAAGAATGTTCATGGATTCTATTGGTGTAAGAGAATTTATGTCTAATTCTCTCAGTCTTTTTTCTATAGGCGTATCGACAGAGGTAAAAGTTATTTGTTCTTCCTGTTCGGGGCTTGTTTTTTTCTTTGAGGTACGTCTTGGTGTACTTCCGCTTTCAAGCTCCTTCAATATCTTCTTTGCCCTGTCTATCACACTGTCGGGTATACCTGCAAGCTTTGCTACCTCTACACCGTATGATTCATCGGCAGCACCCGGAATTATTCTTCTCAGGAAGGTTATATCATCACCATGTTTCATTGCGGCTATGTTATAATTCTTTACACCCTTTACTTTGTCCTCAAGGACAGTAAGTTCATGGTAATGTGTCGCAAAAAGTGTTTTTGCACCGATTTTTCCCGTGTCTGCAACATATTCAAGTACCGCCCTTGCAATACTCATTCCGTCATATGTTGATGTTCCCCTGCCTATTTCATCAAGCACGAGCAGACTTTTATTTGTAGCTTTTTTAAGAATATATGCTACTTCATTCATTTCGACCATGAAGGTGGATTGTCCTGTTGAAAGGTCATCCGATGCACCTATTCTGGTGAATACACTGTCAACTATTGATATATCCGCACTTGCGGCAGGTACATATGAACCCATTTGTGCCATGAGTACGATAAGTGCTGTCTGACGCATGAATGTGGATTTACCGGACATATTCGGGCCTGTTATTATTGCTACACGGTTTTCGGCTGTGTCAAGCGTTGTATCATTAGGTACAAAACGTGAATCGGTCACAAGCTTTTCAACAACAGGATGTCTGCCCTCTTTTATGTTTATAACACCTGTATTATTGAGTTTCGGACAGCAGTATCTGTTATCAAATGCCGCCTGTGCAAACGATGCAAGCACATCAAGCACCGCTACGGCAGACGCTGTTTTTGATATTCTGTCCACCGCATCGGCAGCACTTTTCCTTATCTTCTCAAAAATCGCATATTCCAGTTCATTAGCTCTGTCTTTTGCTCCGAGAATACGGCGTTCAAGATTTTTAAGTTCCTCGGTTATATACCTTTCACCGTTTGTAAGAGTCTGTTTTCTCACATAACTGTCGGGAACCATATTTTTATATGTATTCGATACCTCTATGTAATAGCCAAATACACGGTTATAACCTATTTTAAGCTTGGGTATGCCCGTTTTCTTACGCTCCTCGCTTTCAATGCGGGTCATAAGTGCAGTGCCGCCCTCCATGTCATCCCTGAGTTCATCAAGTTCATCAGAACAGCCTGCTTTTATCATGCCCCCCTCACGAACAGAAAACGGAGGTTCTTCCTCTATTGTATTGTCAATAAGTTCTGCAACATCTGTGAGAAGATCTATATCATCTCTTGTTTCACGCAAAAGTCCCGACTGTGCATCACTTATACTTTGTTTTATATCAGGAAGCTTTTTAAGTGCACAGCAAAGTGAACGAAGTTCCCTTGCATTTGCAGAACCGTATACTACCCTTGTTATTACCCTCTGCATATCAAACATTCCTGCAAGTGAATCACGAAGGGCAGTACGCATCTGTACATTTTCAAAAAGCTCTGATACAGCATTCTGTCTTTTGGTTATCGCACCAAGATTTATAAGCGGTTTTTCGATATAGCTTTTTATCAGTCTTTTTCCCATAGAGGTCTTTGTGTTATCAAGTACCGCTAAAAGAGATGCTTTATGATTTTTACTGTTAAGCGGTTCTGTAAGTTCAAGGTTGCGGCGTGTATTGTAATCAAGATGCACATACTGCTGTTCACTGTAAATTTCAATATTTTTTATACGCTGAAGTCCGCTTTTCTGCGTTACCTGAAGATACAGAAGCAATGCACCGAGTGCGATAACGGTCTGCGGCATATCCAGAAGTCCCAGACGATCAAGGCTTTTTTGCCCGAACTGTGACATTATCACTCCTTCATCTGTGGCATAGCTGTAACTTTTCTCGTCGGGTGTATTGATACAAGCCGAAAGCTTATCCTTTATGAATGTCTCAAGGGTTCTGAAATGCTCTGTATCTCCGCCTATAAGTAATTCTTTGGGTGAAAATTTAATAAGTTCATCCTTTACGGCTGATTCAACATCAACAGAATCTATAAGAGTGACATAAAGTTCTCCTGTTGATACATCGCAAAAAGCCAATCCTGTCTTACTACTTTCGGTATATATCGAACAGATAAAATTATTGCTGCCTTCATCAAGCATACTTTGTTCAACTACTGTACCGGGGGTGATAACTCTGATAACATCTCTTTGTACTAATTTTTTTGTTTTTGACGGATCTTCCGTCTGCTCGCATATTGCCACTTTATAGCCTTTGGCAATAAGTCTTGCGGCATATGTTTCATAGCTGTGAAAGGGCACTCCGCACATCGGGGCTCTTTCTTCAAGTCCGCAGTCTTTACCTGTGAGGGTAAGTTCAAGTTCCTTTGAAGCGGTTTTTGCGTCATCAAAGAACATCTCGTAAAAATCGCCCACCCTGAAAAATACTATCGCATCATTATACTGTGCCTTTATGGTCTTATACTGCTGCATCAGCGGTGACAGCTCTCCCATTTCCTTTTACCTCACTTGACTCTATCAGCCGCAGCCGCCGCATGAAGCACAGCTTCCGCTGCACTGTGCAGAATAATCCGCTGTATACGGATCTTCACCCTCGGATGATTTCTGGATTATAGCTGTTATTCTGTTCATTATCACATCAAAATCATCTTTTGCGTCATTATATGCTATCATATGTTCGTTGGTCATGATCTTCGCATAAGTTTTTCTGAGGTCTTCCGCACGTTTTTTAGCTGCCTCGGCATCTCTTTCTTCGTCTGTTTTTGATGCATCGTCTGCTATCTGCTCACGAAGTTCACTGAATTTCTGTATAAGCTCCTGAAGCTCCTTATCCTCGTCAGCTGCCTGACGTGCAACACTTAAACGGATATATGCATCCTCTTTCTGCAGCTGTATGCCAAGCTCTCTTGCAATTTCTATAATATCTTTATTTTCCATTTTGAAAATCTCCTCTTAAGTGACATACTCCCACCGCCTGCGCTATCGCTTAGAGGTGGGGGACTTCTTGCCCATTTGGGTTAAAAATACAGTAATGCTCTTTTACAGTATGACAGAGTAAAGCAGTTTAACCACTAACTCCACTCTCCACACTCCAAACTTACAAAAGTTTTCCTCTGAGTATCCAGTTTCTTGCTTCTGTTATTTCGACATTCTGAAATGTGCCGATAAGTTCTGTGTCGGCTTTAATTTCAACAACGATATTATTTTGTGTACGGGCGTTAAGCACACCTTCCCTTGCCTGTTCTTCGACAAGTACACGATATTTATTTCCCACCATTCCTGCACATCTTTCAGCGGCAATTTTCTCCTGTGTGCGAAGAAGTTCATCCATCCATTTTGCCTTTTCGGCATGGGTTATCGGGTCATCATATTTTGCCGCCGGTGTACCTGTTCTTGGAGAATAGATGAATGTAAAAAGAGATGTGAATTTAACTTCTCTGATAAGGGATAATGTTTCCTGAAATTCCTCGTATGTTTCGCCGGGGAAGCCTACTATTACATCGCTTGTCAGTGACAGATCAGGTATCTTTGATTTGGCATAATTTGCAATTTCAAGATATTTTTCCCTTGTATAGCGGCGGTTCATTCTGCTTAATACATTACTGCTGCCGCTTTGAAAAGGTAAATGCAGATGATTGCATATTTTCGGATTTTCAGCCATTATATCGATAAGCTTTTTGGATGCATCTTTCGGGTGTGAGGTCATAAAACGCACCCAGAAATCTCCATCAATATCCGCAACGCCTTTAAGAAGGTCTGCAAAATCCGTATCACCGTCAAGCCATTTGCCATAGGAATTGACATTCTGTCCGAGCAGAGTAATATCCTTATACCCTGCCTGTACCATCTCTTTTGCTTCAGCAAGAACTGTTTCGGGGCGGCGGCTTCTTTCACGCCCTCTCACATGGGGTACGATACAATATGTGCAGAAATTGTCACAGCCGTACATTATAGGCAGCCAGCCTTTGAAACTGCCGTCTCTGTGTATTGGCAGTCCCTCGTAAATCTGACCGTCATCAAAACCTCTTTCAACAGTCCTTTTTCCTGCTGTTACAGTTCTGTACAGAAGTTCGGGGAATTTGTGTATAACGTGAGTACCGAATACAAGGCTTACATACGGGAAACTTTTATATATCTTCTGTACCACCTGTTCCTGCTCCATCATACATCCGCACAGACCTATGATAAGTGAGGGCTTTTTCTTTTTGAGTGCCTTTAATGCACCCACATTTCCGTACACTCTGTCCTCAGCGTGTTCACGCACCGCACAGGTATTGAAAAGTATTATATCAGCATCCTCTTTTTCCTCGGTAAGCTCACAGCCCATCTGAATAAGCATACCTTTTATCTTTTCACTGTCCGCCACATTCTGCTGACAGCCGTAAGTATGAACAAATGCTTTAGGTTTCTTTTCTCCTGCACGAAGATAAAGAAGGTCTTCAAGCATATTTATATATTCTTTCTGCTTTTCGAGTTCATCAGCCATTTTTTCAACTCCTCCCTTTTTATTATGACCTACCTGATTATAATAACACATTCTTTTATTTACTGCAAGAAAAACTATTTTACAGCAATTGATAAATCGTACCTTGTAATGTACAACAAAATTAACCGCCTTTTCTGAGAGACAGGCGGTTACTTCTTTTTATGTTCGTCAGATTATATATTATCAAACGGGTCTACATATGGGAATTTATCATTTTTATAATTCATCAGCAATAACTGTATCTGCATATTGCCTCCTTTCTGAGTATGGTCAATAGCATTATCTACAAATTTCACTATGTTTTGTTCTGTAACAAATTCAAGCAAACCCTTAACCACTTCATAATTATCAATATCAATAAAGTACGGCATTATTTCATCAATATTTTTCTTTATACAGTTTTCAACTTCGGGCTGTCTGTCTTTCAGGAATACCTGTGCTACAAGCTGGAACTTAGTATTCCTGTCTTTTATTGCATCATAATCTTTATTTTCAAGTGCCAAACGTATATCTGACCAATTACTTCC
>OMZF01000171.1 GCA_900315465.1 uncultured Eubacteriales bacterium
ATAGAAATCATTAAAAAAATGACTGTTGCAGCTCCAAACTGTAACAGTCATCTTTTTATTCAGGATAATAAATTTTAATCCATACTAATTGCTGATTATTTCAATGTCTTTATCAGTATCATCAATAATGGGAATCTGTGCGAAAAGCTTTTCGGCATAAGTGCCGTCAACCGTTCCCTCAATGATGTCATTGAGGATAACGATATATTTGTTGTCCTTGTTTTTACATATTTCAAGCTTATCTGTTATCGATTCATATTCAAATGTGAAGGTGCATACAGTATCGTAGCCGTCACGTGAATCAACATCCATCGTTTTGCGGGTAAGCCCTGAAATATTGCTCAGGAAATGGGAAAGGTTTTCATATCGTACTTTGTTTTCACCATGTGTTATTTCAATGGAAAGTGTTTCTTCAAAAAGGTCGTTTATGACCATTTCGGTCTTAATGTCATAAACAGAATTTTTGCTGCCTTGCTGAATGGTGAATTTTTTCATCGTTTTGATATTCGGTGCAACTACTACTCCCGAAAGGAAGGTTTTATAGTCTTTTTCATACCATTTTTCGATAAGCTCCGAATCAGCCTTGCAGATGATATTTCCGCCGTCACACATTACATAACAGCTTCCGTCATCATTTTTCTTTGAGGCAAGTATATGTACTGTCGTTCCGTCTGATGCCTGTGTATTTATTTCTATATACGGTTTATCAAGACCGAATTGTTTTTTGTCTTCATCTGTCGGCTGCACTGCTGCAATTTCACTGCCTGTAAGTCCATATACAGATTCTCCTGTGCTTTGAACTTCATTCTTTGCACTTATTTCACGGTACGGTGAACGCATCTTATATTCTGCCGAAACAGTGAGGTCTTCTTCCTTGTCTATTTCAACAGGCTTATCGTAAAATTCTCCTGACAAACTAAGTTTTATTATTGAATTATCTTCATTGTCAGAATCATATTCTGCTGTGAGAGTTCTGTCAAAGAATTGAAGTTTCTTTATAAGGAACATATTCACATCGGTAAGCTGTACAAGATATACATTTTTGTTTTCTCCCAAACGGCAGTATATACCCTGATCGTCAGGTGCGGTATTGCCGATAAGCAGAGTATTTTCGGAATTATCTCCGAATACTGTTTTTACTACAGCAACAGGATCATCAAGACCGTATTCTGCATATTTACTTCCCGAATTATCTATCAGCTTTAAAGCGGTGAGATATGAACACTGATAAGCAAGCTGATCTGTCATATTCTTTGAAAGCTCCGTATCTTCAAAGTCCTGCATTGTATAATGCATATACATCTTTATTCCCGACACATCGCTGAATACCCTTACATTTTCTGAATTTTCTGTGTTTGAAACAGCAGAAGTCCTGCTCACCTGATCTTCATAGCTGAAACCTATAAATGTAAATTCTCCGCTGCTGTTTTTAATAGTTATCTCTTCGGCATCAGTTCCTGTTTTGTCATAAAGCAGTATAGGATCACCGCTGTCCTTTGTATTGGAAGTATCAGTCGGTGCAGGCATATTAAGAAGTACCGCAAGACCGACACCAAGTACCAGTACCACAACACCAACAAGTATAATAAAACGAATACTTTTTTTCATTTGAAGCCTCCGTTATTTTCTGCGTCTTACTATAAACACACAAACTCCCACACCAAGAATAAGTACAGGCAGTACGGCATAAATAATAACGCTTGTAACAACCTTTGTCTGAGAATCCACAGATGAAAGGTCATATTTTGTTATAACCTTTTCTGAAAGGTAAACTCCCGTATCTTCACGATGATTGATGTCATTGAGTATATTCAGTATATACTTTTTGTTTGTGAATTCAGCCTGAGTAAGAAGGCTGTTCCACATTTCAGTTGAGCCTGAGAAAATCAGGCGTGATATACCGTTATCTCCTCCGGCAGCACCCTGTGCCATTACTATAACATTGCCTGTTATATAATCCTGCCATACCCAGTCATCTGTTGCGGAATATGGGCATATTCCCGATTCGCTTGAGAACATAAGCAGCGGTTCGGTGGTGCTTTCATTAACGAGTGTAACAGCCCTTGACATTGATACGAGTACCGGAAAATCCTTATCCGTATAATTGCTCATATAAGGTTTTGTGCTGCTGAAGTTAGCGGCAATATTCCTGTAAGCATCTCCTGTGGTCATCATGCTTGTGGTCTGTGTTTCAAATGCAAGACCATCCTCAAGCTTCATGCCGTAATCATAAAGCAGGTCTGTTATATTCGGACATTCAATTTCAAAGCGGTATGCGATGAATATAAGTCCCCTGTCATATTTATCATCATTTTTAAGGAATTTACGGAGTTTGTCGGTAGCATCCTTGCTGTAGTCCTTTGTAGGAGCATAGCAAATCACTGTTGCTACATCGTCAGGTATCTGTTCATTCTCTATTGAAAACGGAACAAGAGCATAGTTATTTGCGGCAAGGGTAGATTCAAGTGTTGAATAGCTGTCCTCTGTGTTATCTGTAATGATACCGATTTTCGTTTCAGTATCACTTGTTACCTTGACTATAGCCGTATCAAATGCAGATTCCGCCTTTGATGATGAAATATACTGATAATCTCCGTACAGTTCAAAATTGAACATATCTTCAACCTTCAGCAGATTATATTTCTCTCCGCAGGTCACAAGCACATCTGTTACAGAAAGAGTTTCCGATTTATATTCATTTTCGATATTCGGATTTTTAAGCAGGTCTTTATATTCAACGCTTATTTTTCCGTCTGAATATTTTTTGAGCTGATCTGCAATATTGGTTGCCTGTTTGCAGTATGTATCATATGCCTCGTAATTAACTTTATCGGTGAGAAATGTTATTGTTACATCCTTTTTTACGCCCTGAGCAATTTTAACGGATTCTTCCGAAAGACCGAATGAATTATCCGATGTAATATCAGTCGTAAAAACTGCATAGCGGTCTGTAAGCACAGATGCTATAACATTCACAAGTATAACTGCCGCAAGTACAAGACATATCGAAGCTATGGAAATTATTCTTCTTTTATTTCTTCTTGTCATATTGGAAGCGGAAGGATTTTTTTCCTCGTTTATATTTTTTTCCTGTTCAGACATTTTTTCATCCTCCTTTATTACGCCCATCTTCTTCTTTCGATAACTCTGTCCGTAAGGAAGAGGAAGAAGAAGGTAAGTGTTACAAAATATAATACATCGGAAAGTGAGAACAGACCTAAAGCGAAATGACTGTATCTGCTCTGGAATGAAAGAGATGAAAACATATCTTTGATGAAATCGGCAGGAATAGTGGAAGCTACTGTATCAAGAAGGCTTATCAGCACATTTACTGCAAATGAAACTATGCCTGCAACGATAACGCTTTCAGTAAGAGATGAAATGAATAATCCTATTGCGATAAATGATGAACCGAGAAGTGCCATGCCGAAAACATTTCCGATTATAACACTCCAGTCGGGATGTGACATAAATGAAAGTGTGATACCCTCGATTATAAAAGCACTAAGACAAAGACCTGTCATTGCGAGGGCTGAAAGATATTTTGCTGTTACGATAGACGGTATTCCGACAGGTGCGGTCAGAAGTGCCTGATCTGTTTTTTGTTTTTTATCTTCAGCAAAAAGACGCATTGTGATAAGAGGAATCACGAACAGAACTATGAAAAACATACTCTGAAATACGCCTGACATATTTGATGTTCCGGGGTACATACAATATACCCACATAAAAATACCGCTGAAAAACGTGAAAGCGGCAAGTACCGCATAACCTACGGGCGAGGTAAAATATGAAATAAATTCCCTTTTAAATATCGCTGACATTATTTTTAACCTCCTCTGCTTTGCCTGATATGATTGAAAGATATGTATCTTCAAGGGATACTTCCACAGGCTTCATTGAAAGAATACTGTAATCCGTTTTAGCGATTGCCCTGAATATCAGGCGGCGTACATCACGGCTGCTGTCAACAGCAAATTCATAGCATCCCTTTTCACATTCGCCCTGATCGGTAACATCAGTCACACCGTCAACTTTGGTAAGGATAGATATTATATTCTGTCTTCTGCCTTCGACAATAAGTTCAAGACGCTGGGTAGAGCTGCCTGTATGTGTCATATCCGAGGTCATGCCCTCAGCGGAGATTTTACCGTTGTTTATGATAACTATTTTATCGCATACAGCCTGAACCTCCGAAAGAACGTGAGATGAAAGTATAACTGTATGCTTTTTTCCGAGATCACGGATAAGCTTGCGTATTTCAATTATCTGTTCGGGGTCAAGACCTACAGTAGGTTCGTCAAGTATCAGCACAGGCGGATCACCAAGCAAAGCCTGAGCAAGTCCCACTCTCTGACGATAGCCTTTTGAAAGATTTTTTATTATTCTCTCCTGAACACTGCTTATCTTTACAGTTTCGCATATTTTGTCAATATGCTCTTTCATAGGCAGTTTTACCTTTTTAAGCTTAAACATGAATTCAAGATATTTCTGCACCGTCATGTCATTATAAAGAGGTGGCTGTTCGGGAAGATAGCCGATTTTCTTTTTTGCGGCGGAGGGGTCTTCTAAAATATCAATACCATCTATTTCAACAGTTCCGCTGTCTGATGAAATATAGCCTGTGATGATGTTCATGGTTGTTGATTTTCCTGCACCGTTAGGCCCTAAAAAACCAAGTATCTCTCCCTCTGAAAGAGAAAAACTGACATCATCAAGAGCCTTGTTTTTTACATAGCTTTTTGACAGATTTTTCACCTTTATCATAATAAATCACCCTCACTTACATTATATATCAAGTTCCAGCAATACGGGACAATGGTCACTGCCGTATATATCCGAAAGAATATCCGCATTTATTATTTTATCTCTTATCCTGTCAGACACTATAAAATAGTCGATTCTCCATCCTGCATTATTCTTTCTGGCATTGAAACGGTATGACCACCAGCTGTATCTTCCTGTATCATCGGGATGAAGATAGCGGAAGCTGTCGGTAAAACCGCTTTTGAGAAGAATATCTATTTTGTTTCTTTCCTGATCCGAAAATCCTGCATTACCAACATTTGATTTAGGATTTTTGAGATCGATTTCATTATGTGCGACATTCAGATCTCCGCAATATACAACAGGTTTTTCCTTATCGAGTTTAATAAGATATTCCAGCAGATCCGTTTCCCACTGCATACGATAATCTATTCTGAGCAGACCTTCCTTTGCATTAGGTGTATAGACATTCACAAGGAAGAATTTCCCCATATCAAGAGTTATCATTCTGCCCTCGTGGGAATGGTCATCAATATTCATACCGTTATAAACTATACTTTCGGGGGTATGGGGAGTAAAAACTGCTGTTCCCGAATAGCCCTTTTTCTCTGCACTGTTAAAATATTTATTATAGCCGTCAAGAGGTACTTCTGCCTGACCTTCCTGCATTTTAGTTTCCTGAAGGCACATAAAATCGGGTTTAAGATCATTCACCACATCAATAAATCCTTTTTGCATACATGCCCTCAGTCCGTTCACGTTCCATGAAACAAACTTCATCATTATTTTCCTTTCAGTTACGATTTTTAACGACATTTATCCGTGTATATTATAAAAATTACACAGATTTTCTTTAGTCCGCTGATTTATTATAACACAAATTTATTCAATTAGCAATGCAGACTGTGCAAAAACCACAGAAATCAAGTTTCTTCAAAAGAATAATATGGTTATATCACCGCCGTGCCGGCAATGTCATTAACTTAAGGCTGTCACTCTGTCATCCCGAACGAAGTGAGGGATCTTTTGAATGAATTAGTTTTGTATAAAGATTCTTCGCTTCGCTCAGAATGACAGCCGGC
>OMZF01000155.1 GCA_900315465.1 uncultured Eubacteriales bacterium
ATATGAAAGGAAAATGTAAAATGAAAATACTGCATTTGTCAGATACTCATTTCGGAAAATCGGTGAACGGTTTTTCGATGATCGAGGAACAGTCATATGTTAATGACCTTATTTTTGAACTTGTCAGAAAGGAAAACCCTGATGTTATACTTATTTCGGGGGATGTATATGACAGAACAAACCCTCCTGTTGAGGCGGTAAAGCTTTTTGATGATATGATGACTGAATTTCATAAAATGAACAAGAAAGTCGTTATGATAAGCGGAAACCATGATTCAGCTGAAAGACTTTCACAGTATTCGGAAATAATAGAAGCAGACGGCATCTATAACAGAACTGTTTTTGACGGTGCACCCGAAAAAATTGTTCTTGCTGATGAATTCGGAGAGGTTAATTTTTATGCACTGCCGTTTTTCCGTATAAGCGATGTGAACCGTGTTTATGATCAGGATTTTGATGACTATACAGATGCATTTTCATACCTTGTTGATAAAATGAATATTGATACATCAAAGAGAAATATTCTTCTGTGTCATCAGTTTGTAGCAGGAAGTACACTTTCCGAATCCGAAACTTCTGTCGGCGGAGTTGATTTCATTGCAAAAGAAGCATTTGAAGTGTTTGATTATGTTGCTTTGGGACATATCCATCGTGCCCAGTCATTCAATGACGGAAGAGTGAGATATTGCGGTACTTTGCTTAAATATGCATCAAATGAAGCAGGCCATACAAAAAGTATTACTTTCCTGAGTATCGGAGATAAAAAAACAGGGGAAAAATACTGTGACATTGATATAAATACTGTTGATGTAAAGCCTCTTCATGATATGCAGAAAAGGGTGGGTACATTCGGGGATCTTATGAATGCTGATACAGATGAAAACGGTATCGTAACCGAGGATTATGTATTTGTAACTCTGCTTGACGATAACTATGTCGAAGATGCTATCGGAAGTCTCAGAAAACTTTATCCGAGGATTATGAATGTGGAATATGATTTCCGTTCAAAAACAAGTAATGATAATGTGAATATTTCATCTGCCGCTGATGTAAAGGAAAAATCACCCGAAGAGATATTCGGAGAGCTTTATGCCATGACACACAGAGACAGTGAAATGAATGAAGAACAGAAAAAAATACTTTCCGATGTTATCAAAGATATATGGAGGGACGATAAATGAAACCGCTTAAACTTACAGTATGTGCTTTCGGGCCGTACAGAAGTAAACTTGAAATAGATTTTACAAAGCTTAACGAAAACGGTCTTTACCTTATTACAGGTAAAACCGGTGCAGGAAAAAGTACAATATTCGAGGCTCTCAGTTACGGACTTTACGGTGAAACTGTCAGCGGAAACGATAACAGAAGTGCCGCACTTCTCAGAAATGAAATGGCTGATGATTCGCTTGAAACTTATGTTGAGGTTGATTTTGAATGTAACGGCAAGCATTATCATATAAGACGTTCACCGAAATATTCTCTTACACAGCTCAAGCGTGGAAAAACCGAGGCTCAGAGTCCGGAAGACTATAAGGTACATAACCCCACAGTAACACTTGAATGTAAGGAAGACGGAACAGTATACTGTAATGATACTGATGTTACAAGCAAGATCATATCGATAATAGGTATAGACAAAAAGAATTTCCGCAGAATATGCGTAATAGCACAGGGAGAATTTATGTCTGCCGTAAAGGAAGATACAAAGCAGAGAAGAGAAATACTTAATGCAGTATTTGACACCGGAAATTATGTTCTGCTTACTGACAGACTTAAAAAACTTTGTGAAAATGCAAAAGACAGCAAAAATTCTTTCGCAAATGAAATGAATGCCGCAAAGAATATCATTACCTGCAAAGAGGATGACCCTATCAGAAAAACTCTTGAATTGCAGGCAGGAGTAAAATCGGCTACACCTGAATATTATGAAGGTCTTACAGATCAGGTAAATGAACTTATAAAAAGTGACGAAGAAATAAGCAAAGAACTGCAAAGCAAGACAGAGGCTTATGATGAACAGGAAAGAAAACTTACCGAAAAGCTTAATTCTGTAAAACAGCTCAGTGAAAAACAGGCTAAACTCAGTCAGCTCAAAGAACAAAGTGCAGTTCTTGAAAGTCAGCTGCCTGTGCTGAAGCAGAGAGCCGAGTTATGTAAGGATAATCCTGCAAAGGTCGAGGAGATAAGAGGAAATGCTGCTGTTCTGAGGTCGGTAATACCCGAATATAAGAGGACAGAAGAAAACAAAAGAAAGTATGCAGAAGTTCTCCGTAATATCAGTGCAGATGAATCAAAGGCAGAAAAACTCAAAAAGGATATTCCTGCTGCCGAAGAAGCTATAAAGACAATAAAATTCCGGATAGGTGAACTTGACGGTGTTGATGTCAAACTTGTCGAAAAGAGTAGTGAGTATGAAAGAGTTGTTGAGTACGGCAAAAAGCTCAGACAAATAAGCGAGGAGTTCAAATCATGGCTCACAATACAGAGTGATGCTGAAAGTAAGCGTAAGAAATATGAAGAGGCAGACAAAAATGTTGAAAGCAAGACCAAAAAATATATTGAGGTAAAAGGAAGATATGACAGTGACCTTGCCTGTTATCTCGCATCAGAGCTGAAAGAGGGATGCAGCTGTCCTGTATGCGGTTCGCTTTCACACCCGTCACCTGCTGCCGCAAAAGGTGACGCTCCTACAAAGACAGATCTTGATAATGCCGAAAAGGATATGAAAAAATCCGAAAAGCAGAGTCAGGAATACCGGATTGCATATAAAACAAAGGTCGTTGAGGCAGATTCCAAGATAGGAAACGTCAGACAAAATGCACAGGAAATAATCAATGATGACATTTCAAATGACAGAGTAGGAAAGGCAATAAACGAAGAACTTACTGCTAAAAGAGAGCAAGCGGTAAAACTCGGTGATGAAATAAAGCTCCTGCAAAAGCAGTCGGCGGAGAAAAAAACACTTGAAAAGACCCTTGAAAGCAAGACAGCTGAACTTGAAAAAATCAAAACAGAATTATCTGCTGTAGAAAACAGACTTTGTATTGAAAGAGAAAATGCAAAGCATCTTTCCGAAGATATTGAGCAGAGCAAACAGAAACTGAAACATTCCTCTGAAGCTGAAGCAATGCAGGAAATAAATTCTCTTGAAGCACAGGCAAATAAACTCAGGAGAGAATATGATGACTGTCAGAAGGCACTTGCAGACCATAATAATAAAATGGCTGAATATAAAGGAAGTATGACACAAATAAGTCAGGAAATAGAAAGTATTCCTGTCTATGACAAAGAAGCACTCCTCACAGAAAAGGCAAAGCTTGAAACGGAAAAGTCAGCATCAAGAAAGATATACGAAGAAGTTACAAAGCGTCTTGCAAGGAATTGTGAAGCAAGAAATATCATGTCGGGAAAAATAGAAGAATTCAGAAAAGCCTGTGAATACTATAATAATTGTGAAGACCTTTATAATACCTCTGCCGGTATGTTTACGGGCAAAAAAATAAGTATTCAGGCATATGTGCTTATGTCATATCTTGATTCAATACTTGAAATGGCAAATGTCAGACTCCAGAGGATGTTCAACGGTAGATACAAGCTCTACCGAAGCGGAAAATTAAAGAAAGGTAATGCACAGGGCGGACTTGATATTGACATATTCGACTGTTCTACCGGAAAATACCGCAGTGTAAGTACAGTATCGGGCGGAGAGGCATTTATAATAGCCTTGTGCATGGCAATGGGAATGTCTGACATGATACAGCAGCAGGCAGGAGGAATAAATATTGAATCAATGTTTATTGATGAAGGTTTTGGTTCGCTTAGTTCCGATGTACTGGATAATGCTGTACAGGCATTGCAGACGATAAGCTCGGGAAACTGCACCATCGGTATAATATCCCATGTTGAGCGTCTTAAATCTATGATAACCAAGCGTATCGAGGTCGAAACAGATGACAACAATATCACCACAGCGACAGTAAGAATATAATTTGCAGATCGCAATTATTACTGTTAAAATTTAATACGCTTAATAAAAAAATGGCTGTTGTGCTTTTTATCAGCACAACAGCTATTTTTTGTTTGCCCCCTCCGGCAGCGAGTCGCTGCACCCTATTGACGCTATGCGTAGTTTATCTGTATCATTAATTTAATTTGCTACAAAAGTATATCTTAACCACTGATACCATACAAACTAAAATAGCAGAGTAAGGCAGAACAGCCGCATAACTCCACACTCCCCACGCTTTTCAGCGGTATTCTTCAAGGGGGTCATAGCGGACACCGTTGTATTGTAATTCAAAATGGAGATGCGGGCCTGTAGAATAGCCTGTAGAACCTACATATCCGATGATTTGACCGGGTACAACTTCCTGACCGGGTTCGGCAACAACTTCACATAAGTGACCGTAAATAGATACTTTTCCGCCGCCGTGGTCTATCATTACGAAATTACCGTAACCGCCGCCGCAGCCACAGCTTGAAAATTTACCCCAGTCATGCTCACAGGTGGTATTTGTATAGATTACAGTACCGTAATAGCAGGCAACCACAGCTGCACCGTATACATCACCGTCAGCAATATCCAAAGCCCCATGATTATTTACCCCTCTCCATTCATCAAATGTTGAGGTGAGGTAAGTATGTCCCGGACAGGGCCATACAAAATCTCCGGATGTATCGATATATGGTTCATCGTCATATTCTTCAAGCTGACTTTCATCGACCTGTGTATTATTCTTTTTATCTTCTTCAAGCAATTTTCTTCTTTGTTCTTCCCTTTGCCTCTGCAGTTCACGCTGAACCCTTGCACGTTCAGCCATTTCCGCATTATATGCACGAAGTGCCGCTTCAAGTTCTTCCTGACGTTTTTCATTTTCAGCAATGGAATTTTCAGTTTCTTCCTTTGCGGCTTTAAGTTCCTCTATTATGGCACTGTTTTCTTCGGAAAGAGTATTTACTTTTTCCTTATTTTTGACGAGGGAATTTTTTTCTTCTTCAATTTTGTTTTTATCGGCTCTGAGCTGTTTTTGTTCTTCTCCTATGCCTTTCATCTCGGTTTTAAGACCGTTTATAAGGTTTTCGTCATAGTTTGACATACTCTGAACCAGTTCCATTTTATCAATGAAGTCCGAAAAATCCTTCGCCTGAAGTATTACTTCGAGAGTCGATACATCTCCAGCGGTGTATATTGCACGTATTCTTTGACGAAGAAGGTCAAGTCTGTCCTCAATAGCGGCAAGTTTTTCATCAAGCTGTTTTTGCTTTTCGGCTATCTGAGTATTGAGACTTTCGATTTTTTCGTTGCTGCTTTTTATCTTTGCCGTAAGCTCTGCTATCTGAGACTGTAGTTTAAGACTGTATTCTTCTTTTTCCTTAAGTTCCTTTTCTGTCAGCTTAAGCTGTTTCTGATACTCCTTGTTTTCCTGAGTTATCTGTTTTCTTTCGTTTGTATTTTCGGTCACATCAAAGGCATATACAGTCGAAAAAATGCACAGGGAAACAGCTGTTATGACAGATATTGCGGATATAAAGAATTTTGATTTTTTCTTACCAGCCAAGAATTTCTCCTCCTTCCTTTCGGAGATATTTGGTAATGGAGATAAACCCTCCCAGAATACCTATAACTATGCCTATACCACTGAATGTAAGAAGTACGGGAAGCCAGATCTTTTCCAAAGGAATAGTGGAAGTACCGATAAGTGCTATCATTCCCGAAGCGGTTTCACGCAGGGGGTCATATATTGAAATAAGCACACATGAAGCAAGCAGTCCTGAGATAAGGCCTATCGTCATAGCTTCGATAATGAACGGTATACGTACAAATGCATTCGTAGCCCCCACTGATTTCATTATACTTATTTCAAAGCGGCGTGAGTACATAGTCATTTTTATAGTGTTTGAAATAATGAACAATGTTACCACAGCGAGTATTGCAACAACCCACGAGCCAACTAAAGTCACAAACTGATTGAGTTTAGTAAGTGTACGGGCAATAGCAGCACGGTCACTGATACTCATAACACCGTCAAGACTTTTGATCTGATCTATTGTTTCCTTGTATTCGGAGAGGTCACTCAGACGGACTTTATATACATTTCCCAAGGGGTTATCGTCTCCCTGCATACTCTGATATATGTCATCGCCGAGTTTTTCCTCAAATTCCTTTATACCTTCGTCTTTGGAATAGAATTCACAGTCCTCAACATTAGGTATTTTAGATATTTTAGAGCCAAGCTTTATAGCCTCAATATCGGGAAGGTCATAATCAAGGTAGACATTTATCTGATTATCGTCACCTATATTTGAAATAAGGTTCGACACATTCACAGAAAGCAGCATAGCCGCCCCCGTTATTATCAGACACGAAACAAGAACCACTATTGAAGCAAGTGACATCATACGGTTATTCCATATATTCCTCAGCCCCTCTTTAATAAGATAGCCCATACTTGAAAGCTTCATTGTTTCGCCTCCCCTGAATTATCGTCATCGAAGTTATGATATACAGTAGGCATCCTGTCATCTTTTTCGATAGTACCGCCTTTTATTATAATTATTCTTCCGCCGAATTCACGCACAAGTTCATGTTCATGTGTTACCACTATAACAGTTGTGCCGCTGCGGTTTATTTCAACTAATTTTTTCATTATTTCAAATGACATTTTCGGGTCGATATTACCTGTAGGCTCGTCTGCTATTATCATTTCAGGCTTATTTACCAAAGCACGTGCAAGGCTCACTCTTTGCTGTTCACCGCCCGAAAGTTCATTAGGGCGGCATTTTTCCTTGCCTGTAAGACCCACAAGGTCAATAACGTATTTCACGCGTCTTTTTATAGTTTTTTCAGAAGAGCCTATTGCCCGCATAGCAAAAGCGATATTATCATATACTGTCATTTTGTCGATAAGTCTGAAATCCTGAAATACAATACCCATAGTTCGTCTGAGGTAGGGTACTTTACCATTTCTGATTTTCATAAGATTAAAACCGTTGACAGTTATTTTTCCGAAAGTAGCTTTTTCCTCGTGTATAAGAAGTTTAAGGAATGTACTTTTTCCTGCACCGGAAGGGCCTACTATAAAAACAAATTCGCCCTTTTCTATATCAAGTGAAACATTTTTAAGAGCTTCCGTACCGTTTGGATATACTTTGGATACATTCTGAAGATGTATCATAGTGCTATCACATCCTTAACAAAGTATCAAAGGCATAATAATACCCGTAACAATTATATAACATAAATACTTATTCGTCAAACACTAAATAAGCTATTGAAGAAAAGAAAATTTTTATAATGACACAATAAAGCCGCCCTAATGTCATCCCGAACGCAGTGAGGGATCTTTTAAATAAAGCAGTTGTTCCGGAAAGATTCTTCGCTTCGTTCAGAATGACAGTTTTTCACCTTATAGTACAAATTGACTGCCGCACAAAGTAAGTACAACAGTCAATTGAATAAGAATATAAAATTTGAAAATATGGTTTATGCTTCCATAAGTTCGGAAAGACGCTTGTTTATTTCGTCAAGGAAAGTTTCGCTGTCAACCTTCTTTTTGTTTTCAAGAGAAGAAAGGAGATAAAGGTCGCCTGTCATAATACCGTCTTCTATCGTTGCGATAGTAGCCTTTTCAAGCTTGTCGGCATAATCAGAAAGAGCAGAATTGCCGTCAAGCTCGCCTCTTTTCCTGAGTGCACCCGACCATGCAAAGAGAGTTGCAACAGAGTTTGTGGAGGTTGATTCGCCCTTAAGGTATTTGTAATAATGACGCTGTACAGTACCGTGAGCGGCTTCATATTCATAAATTCCGTCAGGTGAAACAAGTACAGAGGTCATCATTGCGAGTGAACCGAAAGCAGTTGCTACCATATCGGACATAACATCACCGTCATAATTTTTGCAAGCCCAGATATATCCTCCTTCAGAACGTACCACACGTGCTACGGCATCATCAATAAGGGTATAGAAATATGTGATACCTGCTTTTTCAAATTTCTCTTTGTATTCGTTTTCAAATATTTCATTGAAAATATCTTTGAAACGGTGGTCATATTTTTTGGAAATGGTATCTTTTGTAGCAAACCAGAGATCCTCTTTTTTGTCAAGAGCAAAATTGAAGCAGGCTCTTGCAAAACTTCCGATACTTTTGTCTATGTTGTGAAGTCCCTGAATAATACCGTCTGAACCGTTGAAGTTATGGATAAGCTGTCTTGTTTCGTTGCCGTCCTTGTCTGTTACAACGAGTTCAGCTTTTGAGCCGTCAGCAACGACCATTTCGGTATTTTTATATACATCGCCGTATGCATGACGTGCGATAGTGATAGGCTTTTTCCAGTTTGAGATGTAGGGAGTGATACCCTTGACAAGTATCGGTGTTCTGAAAACAGTACCATCAAGGATAGCACGGATAGTACCGTTGGGAGATTTCCACATCTGAGTGAGGTTATATTCCTTAACACGTTCTGCATTGGGAGTGATAGTAGCACATTTTACAGCTACACCGTATTTTTTGGTAGCTTCCGCACTGTCAATGGTGACCTGATCTTTTGTTTTTTCTCTGTTTTCAAGGCCGAGGTCATAATATTCACTTTTAAGGTCGATGTAGGGAAGAATAAGCTTATCCTTTATCATTTTCCAGAGAACTCTGGTCATTTCATCTCCGTCCATTTCAACAATGGGGGTAGTCATCTGTATTTTAGCCATGGGAAAAACTTCCTTTCATAAAAATATCATGTTTTAAGATTCTGATATTTCTTTTTATTTTTTCTGTTGATGTAAACAGCGGTCTTACAGGACATACAGTCATAGTAACGCTTTATGCCCACAATAACCGGCACGACAGCAGCCACACCAAAGACTGCCCAATAAAACCAGCCGTTTCTCAGATCGTTGCTTTTTGTAAGCATAGATTCAGACGGGTTATCTTTATTGACATAAACCTGTAATTTGCTTTTCGGCTTTTCATCGGAATTTTCACCGGTCTGTTCGGGAGTTATAAGAGTGATGTTCTGCATCTGTTTTTCGGTCATTATCCGGGAATCTCTGTATGTAGTACCGTTGTACTCGTATTTGTATATAACAGAATAACAGTCTTCATCCAACATCACTTCCGGAAACTGCACTACAGGTAATATCATGGAAAGTGACCCCTCAGCTTTTGCAGCATCAGCCATAAATCTTGTCTGCTGTGAATCACTTGAAATACCGAAAAGTGCAAATATCAGACCGATAACTGTCAGGATTATAGCATGAACAGCCATTTTTAACAATCTTTCCCTTGCATCTGTGGGTGAAGCAAGTTTTGCGTCGGGATAATAATTTCTGAGAGTTTCCATAGTAACGACACTGTTACTCAGATGGTCATAGTCTGCATGAGGTCTTTTTACCTCTTTTTGCTGAGGTATATTATTATCAGATGCAAACGGATCTTTGTAACCGTCCGGATTATCGTTATAGCCGTTATAAAAGCCGTTATCATTAAAATTATTATTATTCACATATCAGCCGTTATTTCTTGTATAGTCGAGCAGACCGCCTGCAAGGATAATATCCCTTGTTCTGTCTGAAAGCTCGCACATTACAGCGATTTCCTTACCATTAGTTTTGTTGACAAGAGTAAGCTGTTCTTTGCCGTCACTGATAAGCTGACGAACATTCGGAATTGAAAGTTCATCACCCTCGTTTATGCTGTCATAATCAGCTTCGTTTACGAATGTGAGGGGGAGAATACCTGCATTGATAAGATTAGCCCTGTGAATTCTTGCGAAGGATTTTACCACAACAGCTTTTACACCAAGATAAAGCGGAGCAAGAGCAGCGTGTTCACGAGAAGAACCCTGACCGTAGTTTACACCGCCTACGATAATGCTTGCACCGAGTTTTTTAGCTCTTTCGGGGAAATCCTTGTCGCATACTGTGAAACAGTGCTGTGAAATAGCCGGGATATTTGAACGCAGGGGAAGAATTTTTGCACCTGCGGGCATGATATGGTCTGTGGTGATATTGTCACCGACTTTAAGTGAGCATGGAACATCAATATTTTCTGCAAGAGGAGCAGTTTCGGGATAAGGTTTGATATTCGGACCTCTGAGAACCTCAATGCTGTCCATTTCAGCTTCTGTTGCAGGAGCGATAACCATATTGTCGTTGAAATCAAATTTTTCGGGAAGAGGGATATTTACTGCATCGCCTAAGGTTCGGGGGTCTGTGAATACGCCTGTAAGAGCAGAAGCGGCAGCAGTTTCAGGGCTTACAAGGTAGATCTGACCGTCACGTGTACCTGAACGCCCCTCAAAATTACGGTTGAATGTACGCAGTGAAATACCCTTGCTGTTAGGTGACTGCCCCATACCGATACATGGGCCGCAGGCACATTCGAGTATTCTTGCACCGGCTTCGATAATATCAGCTAAAGCACCGTTTCTTGCGAGCATATTGTAAACCTGTTTTGAACCGGGAGCAATAGCAAGAGAAACGCCGTCTGCAACTGTTTTGCCCTTGAGTATAGCTGCAACACGCATAAGGTCAAGATATGAAGAGTTTGTACATGAACCGATACATACCTGATCTATTTTCTGAGGTCCAATTTCTTCGATAGTCTTTACATTATCGGGACTGTGGGGACAAGCTGCCATAGGAACAAGCTTTGAAAGGTCAATGTCGATAACCTCGTCATATACTGCATCTGCATCAGCAGAAAGCTCGATCCAGTCTTCTTCACGCCCCTGAGCAGCCATAAAAGTCTTAGTTATTTCATCAGACGGGAAAATGGAAGTCGTAGCACCGAGTTCAGCACCCATATTAGTGATAGTAGCTCTTTCGGGAACTGTGAGAGTTTTTACTCCTTCTCCGCCGTACTCGATTATTTTGCCCACTCCTCCTTTAACGGACATTATACGCAGAACCTCGAGTATAATATCTTTTGCGGAGACCCATGGCTGAAGTTTGCCTGAAAGGTTTATGCGAACCATTTTCGGCATTGATATGTAGTAAGCACCGCCGCCCATAGCAACAGCAACATCAAGTCCGCCTGCACCGATAGCGAGCATACCTATACCGCCGCCGGTGGGGGTATGGCTGTCAGAGCCGATAAGAGTTTTACCGGGCTTGCCGAAACGCTCAAGATGTACCTGATGGCAGATACCGTTGCCGGGTCTTGAGAAATATATGCCGTGTTTTTTACATACGGACTGTATAA
>OMZF01000152.1 GCA_900315465.1 uncultured Eubacteriales bacterium
AATGTCACCGATCTGCTGAATGCATTCCGGTGACATTATTTTTTACGAAAAATTTATTTTATCAAATACAGATTCATAAATATCCTTTTCAGAGGGTTGAAAGTAAAGTATTATTTCATTATATCCTTCAGTTGTTACTTCTGCTTTAAGATAGGATGCAACAGTTTGTCCTTTTGAATTCTTAACAGTAGTCTTGCATAAGATATTTTTTGAGACATCCTCGGAAACAGAGGCAGATGTATATTTTTTCTTGAGATATTCTGTAAGATCGGATTTGGTTATTCCTTCGTTTTTAACAGCTTCTATCTGAAGTGTTGCTGTTCCCTCGGAGTTCTGAAGATAAATACCTGCGGCAGGCTTATATTCTGTGCTTAATGTATTGAATTCCTTTGGAAAATTAACTTTCAGATTTGCAGTTTTGTTTATGTAGTTAAGCATTCCGTCCTGACCTTCTGTTATCCCGTCAGGGAGGCGGCTTTCTTCACTTGACTCGCTTGCTGATGATTCCGGACGTATTATGCTTATTTGCGAGTTTTCAGGCTGTGATGGAGCGGAGGAGGTCGTTTCGGTGATCTGAGAGCTTTCATTTCTGATCGTGTTTTCATCGTCATTGTTGCTGCAGCCTGCGAACGAAATAAGTAAAATGCCTGCCGAAAGGAGAATAAATAATTTTTTCATAATATGCCTCCAATATTATTTTCTGTGACGACCCGCTGATTTTTTATTTGGCTTACGGGCCGTATTTTTATTTCTGTCATTTCTGACTTTTTCATGTCTGCGAATATCACCATGATGACCACGCTTTGACCTTTTTGGTTCTGACTTTTCATATATTGATGTTCTTACAGGTTTTCCGCATACCTTCGCACCGTACATACTGTCAATAACGTCCTCTGCCGAGCTTTTAGGAATTGCTACAATGGAATGATCGTCAAAAATTTCGATTTTGCCTATATCACCGCCATGCAGTATACTTCTTTCGGTTATCGAAGCTACAAGGTGATTGGGTGCTACTCTGTTGGAACGTCCTATATCAAGAATGATTTTAGTGAATTCGTCATTATCAAAATTCCTTTGCTTTTTCTCGGATATTACATCTTTGATTTTTATTTCCTTTTCAGCAAAATTCATTTTGAGTGCTGCACAGGCAATATCAAAAAGTGAATAACCTTTTGAAAGCAGCATATTTACCATATTTCTGTATCTGTCGGGAATGGGCTGACTTAAAGTTTGTTCAACTGAGGAAATATTGTTTTCTGCTATGCGGTAATTTATATCATCACCTGTGGGAACATTTATTTCGGTAAGTGTACTTCCTGTCATTCTTGCAATTTCGGTAAGGGAAAGTACCTGCTTGCGTCCGCTGCATATTGTTATTGAATCACCCTTTTTGCCTATTCTTCCCGTTCTGCCTATGCGGTGAACATAGTATTCATTATTTTGCGGAATATCGTAATTGAAAACATATTCCACATCACTCACATCAATACCTCTTGCAGCAACATCAGTTGCAACAAGTATCGGCAAAGCACCATTTCTGAAACGATCCATTATTGTAGTACGCTGTGATTGCTTCAGATCACCGTGGAGTGCTTCAGCATTGAATCCGTTTTTTGAAAGTGCGAGAGCAAGCTCCTCGGACATTTTCTTTGTATTGCAGAATACTATGGAAAGCGATGGGGAATAATAATGTAATAAAAGACACAGTGCATCTGTTTTTCTTCCCATAGGTACATTAACATAACTCTGTGTTATATTATCAAGTGCGATCTTTTTATCCCCTGCTTCTACCATTACAGGAGATTTCTGAAATTCCTCTGTGATAGAAAGGATCGAAGGGGGCATTGTAGCTGAAAAGAGTACCGTCTGCCTGTCCTTTGGAGTTTCACGAAGAATAGTTTCCATATCCTCTTTGAAACCCATGCTGAGCATTTCATCAGCTTCATCAAGCACAGCAAGCTTTACATGATCGAGCTTGAGTGTTCTTCTACGCATATGATCCATTATTCTGCCGGGTGTACCTATAACTATATTTGCTCTTTTCAGACGGGTTATTTGTCTGTCCATTGGTGCTCCGCCGTATACTTCAACAGGACGTATCCCCTCACAGTATTTTGTTAGCTTTTTTATTTCAGTGCAGCATTGTATTGCAAGTTCTCTTGTAGGCAGCATGATTATTGCAAGCACATGGTTTTTGTCTTTTTGTGCCGAAATCATTTCAATTGCAGGTATGGCAAAGGCAACTGTTTTTCCTGTACCTGTCTGAGAGCGTCCGATTATATCCGCTCCGCTTCGCATGGCAGGGATAGCCTTTTGCTGAATCACTGTGGGTTCTTCAAATCCCGAATCGTTTACGGCACGAAGGAGTGCTTCGGACAGTGAAAGCTCACTGAAACTTATATTTTTATCTGACATTTCTTTTCCTCACTTTTCTTTTTACATCTTCCTTTTATAACTTATATATTCTAACAGAGATATTTCCTTTTGTCAAACCGGGAGAGCAAATGAAAAGTAATTTGAATTCTTATTCGGGTGTATGACTAATTTTTTATAAGCATGATAAATACAAACTGTGATTTTATACTAAAGGCATATATAGGGTATTTTTCATCTGCTAACAATTGAAAAGAGTGATAATATTTCTCCAAACAAAACTGTTGTGATTTTTATACCAAACCACAACAGATATTGCTTATGAATATATACATATACAATATGTTGTGTTTTTAGAAATATGTCCTTGTCCATAAATTCATAATCATTATACGCTAAGGGATATTTTTATATAGTTTGCACGATAATTCGGTAAAGGTTATCAAAACGGTTGACAAAAGACTGAAACAGCTATATATTTTAATTAGAGATAAAACAAAGAGTTAATTTCAAAACTTGATGCTGAGAGGAGAGGCGTTTATGGATATTAAAAATTTTGAAGCCTGGGAAGGCTTTGAGGGAAGACTCTGGAAACTTGAGATAAATACAAGGGATTTTATTCAGAAGAATTATCGTCCGTATGATGGTGATGAATCATTCCTTGAAGGTCCTACGGATGCAACAAATAAACTTTGGGAAAAGGTACAGGTTCTCCAGAAAGAAGAACGTGCAAACGGCGGTATTCTTGATATGGAAACAAAGGTTGTTTCGGGACTTACCGCATATGGTGCAGGATATATAGATGCAGAACATCCGGAACTTGAAAAGGTAGTCGGAATACAGACAGACCGTCCTCTCAAAAGAGCATTTATGCCGTTCGGCGGAATAAAAATGGCAGAGCAGGCATGCACAACAAACGGTTACGAGCCTGACGGAGAATTGCACAGAATTTTTTCCGAATATTCAACAACACATAATCAAGCAGTATTTGATGCTTATACTCCTGAAATGAAAGCTGTACGCCACGCAAAAATTATTACAGGACTTCCCGATACCTATGGCAGAGGACGTATTGTGGGTGACTACAGACGTGTTGCACTTTATGGAATAGATTTTCTTATCGAGCAGAAGAAGAAAGATCTTGCAAACTGCGGCGACGGAACTATGACAGATGAAGTTATCAGACTTCGTGAAGAAATAGCAAAACAGATACGTGCTTTGAATGGTATGAAAGAAATGGCTAAGATTTACGGATATGATATTTCAAAGCCGGCGAAAAATGCACGTGAGGCTGTACAGTGGCTCTATTTCGGTTATCTTGCCGCAATAAAAACACAAAACGGTGCGGCTATGTCTGTGGGCAGAGTGTCAACCTTCCTTGATATTTATATCCAGAGGGATATTGACAGAGGTATACTCACAGAACAGGAGGCACAGGAGCTTATCGACCATATGGTGATGAAATTCCGTATTGTGAAGTTTGCACGTATACCATCATATAATCAGCTTTTCTCAGGTGATCCCGTATGGGCTACTCTTGAGGTGGGAGGTATAGGTGTTGACGGTCGTTCAATGGTAACAAAGAATGATTTCCGCTTCCTGCATACTCTTGAAAATATGGGGCCTTCTCCCGAGCCGAATCTTACTGTTCTTTATTCATCGGCACTTCCAGAGAATTTTAAGAGATATTCCTCAAGAATCTCCATTGAAACAAGTTCCGTTCAGTATGAAAATGATGATGTTATGAAACCCGTATGGGGCGATGATTATTCGATCTGCTGCTGTGTATCAGCTACTCAGACAGGTAAGGAAATGCAGTTTTTCGGAGCAAGAGCAAATCTCGCAAAATGTCTGCTTTATGCAATAAACGGCGGTGTAGATGCAAAAAGCAGAGATCAGGTAGGCCCGATGCTCAGACCTATCACTTCGGAATATCTTGATTATTATGAAGTAATAGATAAATTTGATAAGATGATGGACTGGCTTGCAGGAGTATATGTAAACGCCCTCAATCTTATCCATTATATGCATGATAAGTATTATTATGAAGCAGCAGAAATGGCTCTCATTGATACAGATGTAAGACGTACATTTGCAACAGGTATTGCAGGATTTTCTCACGTTGTGGATTCTCTCAGTGCTATAAAATATGCCCATGTAAGAACTATCCGTGATACAGACGGGTTTGTGCTTCATTATGAAGCAGAAGGAGATTTCCCACGCTACGGAAATGATGATGACCGTGCGGATGATATAGCTGTATGGCTGCTCGGTACATTCCTTGATAAAATCAAAAAACATCATACCTACAGAAATTCCGAGCCGACAACATCAATTCTTACAATTACCTCGAATGTTGTATACGGAAAAGCAACATCCGATATGCCGGACGGCAGACTTGCAGGAGCACCTCTTTCACCGGGTGCAAATCCGAGCTACGGTGCAGAAAAGAACGGACTTCTTGCCTCACTTAATTCTGTTGCAAAGCTTCCTTATCACTGGGCACTTGACGGTATTTCAAATACACAGACAATCAGCCCCGATGCACTCGGTCATACGCCCGAGGAACGCATAGCAAATCTTGTTCAGGTAATGGACGGATATTTTGATCAGGGGGCACATCACCTGAATGTAAATGTATTCGGTACAGAAAAGCTTATCGATGCTATGGAGCATCCCGAAAAAGAAGAATATGCGAACTTTACTATACGTGTATCGGGTTATGCTGTAAAATTCATTGACCTTACAAAAGAACAGCAGATGGATGTAATAGCCCGTACCTGCCATAAGACACTTTAATATTTTTCATTTTCCCTTCGCTGCATTATGTATCGGAGGGAAAAGTTTTTTAAGACGGAGGCTTTTGAAATGGATGGAGAAATAAAAGGGTATGTACACGCATTGGAAACATTCGGACTTGTAGACGGCCCCGGGGTGAGATATGTTGTATTTTTGAGCGGATGTAAAATGCGGTGCCGTTTTTGTCATAATCCGGACACATGGAGCGGAAAAGGTGAAGAATGGACAGCAAAAGACCTTTTTTACCGTGCAAAAAGATATAAAAGCTATTGGAAAAATAACGGAGGTATCACAGTAAGCGGAGGAGAACCTCTTTTGCAGAAGGAATTTGTATATAGTCTTTTCAGTCTTGCAAAAAAGGAAAATATCCATACGGCACTTGATACAGCAGGACAGCCTTTTACAACCGAAAGTGAATGGCTAAGTGGTTTTGAAAAGCTTATGGATGTGACTGACCTGATACTTTTAGATCTGAAACAAATGTCATCAGAAGGACATAAGAATCTAACAGGTGTTGATAATTCAAATATTCTTGAAATGGCAAAATGGCTTTCAGATCACGGAAAGAAAATGTGGATACGTCATGTACTTGTTCCGGGGGTGACAGATGATAGAGACGATCTTTTGAGTATGAGGGAATTCATTGACAGTCTTAAAACAGTCGAAAGGGTAGAGGTACTTCCGTATCATACACTCGGGCTTATAAAATGGAAAGAATTAAATATTCCATATACTCTTGATGGTGTGCCAACACCTACTAAGGAACAGGTAGCAGAAGCTGAAAGAATACTTATAAAATAAAAGAATTTCTGCCGGTATGTATAAAAAATGATACCGGCATTTTTTATACGGAAAAATATATAAAATATCTCTTTTTTATTATATTTTTTGCCATAAATCGACAAAAGTGAGTTTTATGCTCTGAAAAAACAAAAAAAATGCGTTTAATTTGCTTAAATTTCAGAAAATCGTGTTATAATTAAGTCTGGTCTATAAATACTTTATTCTGTTATAAGGCAGGTAATGATTTTATATGAAAACAATAATACAGGCTTTTGAAAAAACAGTAATCAGTTTTCCTGATAATATGGCTGTAAATGATGAAAACATTTCATTAACATTCAGTCAGCTCAAAGATTATAGTGAACGTATAGGAACAGCTCTTGCACAAAGCGGTACTCGTAAAAGAGCAGTTGCTCTTTATCTCAAAAAAACACCATATTGTGCAGCGGCTATGCTTGGCACAGCATACAGCGGTAATTTTTATGTAGTAATAGATACTGCTATGCCTGTTGAAAGAATACGTTCAATATTTGATACAGTAAAGCCGTTTGCTGTAATAACGGAGGATGAACTTTTCGATAAACTTTCACAGACAGGCTTTAACGGACTAAAAATTACGATCTCCGAAGCTATGGAGAGCAGAGCTGACAAATCGCTTCTCGAAAAGATAAAATCTGAAATAACTTCATCGGATGCACTTTATTGTCTTTTTACATCAGGCTCAACAGGTGTTCCGAAAGGCACAATAGTTACACATGGCAATGTACTTTCATATACAGATTGGTTTATAGATGCTTTTGGCATAAATTCAGAAAATATTTTCGGCAGTCAGACACCGTTTTATTTCAGTATGTCTGTAACGGATTTTTATTCCTCGATAAGAACAGGAGCAACATTTTCTATAATACCGAAAAAGTTTTTTGCCTTTCCTGTAAAGCTTATTCAGTATATGAATGAACATAAGGTGAATACGATATATTGGGTTCCTTCTGCACTCGGTATTGTTTCGGATATGGATCTTTTCAAGTATATAAAACCCGAATATCTGCATACAGTCCTTTTTGCAGGTGAGGTAATGCCTGTAAAAAAGCTTAATTACTGGATAAGTCATTTTCCGGATGTAAAATATGCAAATCTTTTCGGGCCTACGGAAACAACAGATATTTGTACATATTATGTAGTAAACAGAAAATTTGAGGACAGCGAATCACTTCCTATAGGCTGTGCCTGTGATAATTGTTCTGTATCAATTATTGCTGACGGAAAAGAAGCAGCATACGGCGAAGAAGGGGAACTTTATGTAGGGGGTGCTTTTGTAGCATCGGGATATTATAATAATTCCGAAAAAACGGCTGAAGCATTCGTTCAGAACCCGCTGCAAAGTGCTTATCCGGAAATAGTATATAAAACAGGTGATATTGTAAAATATAATGAACATGGAGAGCTCATCTACTGCGGAAGAAAAGATTTTCAGATAAAACATATGGGCTACCGTATCGAACTCGGAGAGATAGAAAATGCCGCCCTTGCAGAAGATGGGATAAAAAATTGTGCCTGTCTTTACGATAAGTCTGCTGATAAGATAATAATGGTTTATGAAGGGAAATTATCAAAAGAGGAAATTTTTGCGGTACTAAAAAAACGTGTTCCGGAGTATATGATGCCTTCGCAATATGAAAAACTTCCGGCTCTGCCGCATAACAGCAATGGTAAGATAGACCGTGCTTTGCTTAAAAAAGAGTATTGCACTGTCTGATATAAAAATTAAAATTTAAAGGAGAAATTAATTATGGAAAAGCTTTTGGAAATTCTTGAAGAGGTTAAACCCGGTGTTGATTTTGAAAAGGAAACAGAACTGGTTGATTCCGGAATACTTGATTCAATGAGTATTATCCGTCTTGTTACAGCAATTTCAGATGAATATGATATTGAAATAACGCCTCTTGATCTTGTGCCTGAAAATTTCAATTCTGCAAAGGCTATATATGATCTTATTCAGAAACTCAGCGACTGAGGAGGAAATTTGGCTTGAATTTTTATAGTTACCTGCAGCTTTTAAGCTTTGCATTGGTTGCTTATGTAATATATCTTATAACCCCTAAAAAATTCAGATGGATAATACTGCTAACAGTAAGTACAGCATTTTATTTATGGAACAGCGGAATATTGACAGTATTTTTGCTGGCATCAGCTCTTTGTACATTTTTTGCCGGAAAGGTGCTTTCACACTTTCAGGAACGATTCAATGAAGAAAAAAAAGAACTTGCAAAGGAAGAAAAGAAAAAACTCAAGGCTTATTATACAAAACAGAAAAAGCTTGTGGTATTGATCGCTGTACTTTTGGATCTCGGCATGATACTCGTGCTGAAATACACTGGATTTTTTACTGATTGTCTTGGGGCATTACTAAGACCATTTGGGTTCAATTCGGAAATACAGCCTCTTTCTTTTGCACTGCCTTTGGGTATATCATATTATACCCTTCAGTCAATAGGATATATCGTTGATACATACAGAGGTAAATACAAGGCAGAAACAAATTTTGCAAAGCTCACATTATTCCTTTCATTTTTTCCGCAAATGACAGAAGGTCCTATCGGACGTTACGATCATCTTATGCCTCAGCTTACGGCAGGTCACGGATATTCGGATGAACGCTTTATAAAAGCTGCAACTCTTGTCTTATGGGGACTCTGCAAAAAAACAGTCATTTCAGACCGTGCATCATATATGGCTTCAACCGTATTCAATAATTATTATAATTTTGGCGGAACGTCTGTATTGATAGCGGTATTGCTTTATACAGTACAGCTTTATACTGATTTTTCCGGCTGTATAGATATTATGACAGGTATAGCATATTTGTTCGGTGTTGAGCTGTCCCCGAATTTCCGTCAGCCGTTCTTTTCAAAATCAGTTGGCGAATTCTGGAGAAGATGGCATATCAGTCTGGGAACATGGTTCAAGGAATATGTATTTTATCCTGTTTCGCTTTCAAAACCATTCATGTTGCTTTCAAAAGTATGCACAGCTAAAATGAATAAATACTGGGCATCAATCGTACCTACAGGATGTGCCTTGATGGTAGTATGGCTCGGGACAGGATTCTGGCATGGTGCAGATATAAAATATGTTGTATATGGATTATATTATTTTCTTATAATGCTTTTGGGTATGTTTTTTGAGCCGCTTTTCGCTAAAATTTCTGCAAAGCTTAAAATTGACCGCAAATCCCATATATGCACAGGTTTTGCAATATTCAGAACTATAGTTCTGGTATGTATCGGTATGATGCTTTTCAGAGCAAATACTATAACGGATTTCGGTGCTATGCTATATAGGATAGCAGCCTGTCAGGATCTTAATGAAATAACAAGCGGATATTTCCTTACTTTCGGAACAGACTGGCAGGATATGATAGTGATAAATTCAGGACTTGTTTTAATGCTGATAGTCGGTATACTCAAAGAAAAAGGAAAAGATGTGACGGGTATTATTGCAAACTCAAAAATATATATCAAGTGGTCTGTACTTATGGGACTTATATTAGCTGTTATAATACTTGGTGCATACGGTGCAGATTACAAATCAGTCGATAATATCTATGCACAGTTTTAGGTGATGAAAATGAAGAAGTCAAAAATAAAGAGTTATCTTCTCAGAATAATAAAACTGATATGTTTTTTCGGTATACTGGGTGTATTGCTGTATATGTTTCAGTGTATGTATTATCCAAAATATAATACAAAGGAAAAAGGTATTTATGACCAGAATGCCCATGCATTTTATGCAGAACCCGAAAACAGCCTTGATGTTGTTTTCATGGGAAACAGTGAGGCGTATTCCGCATTTTCTCCGCTTGAGCTCTGGAATAGACAAGGTGTTACTTCCTATGTTGTCGCACAGGGAGCATCAGCAATTTGTGAAATAAACCATAATCTTAGTGAATTGCTTAAAACACAAAAACCTAAACTGGTATTTCTTGAAGCAGATGTTATTTTATCACCTCATAGTGATAAAATGCTTTTGGAAAAAAATACAGAAAGTGAACTTGAGACAAATATCCCTCTTGTAAGATACCATAACAGATGGAAATATATGTCTCCATCAGAATGGTTTGCACCTGTTGAATATACATGGAAATCCCCCTCAAAAGGACAGATGATAATATCTTATTCACAGCCGTATAAAAGCAGGGAACTGGAGCTTCCGGATGGTGCAGATGAAAAGTACAAGAACGGAAAAATAAGTCCTGTTACAAAATATTATGTTGAAAAGATAAAATCGGTATGTGACAGCAATAATATAAAATTAGCTATAGTTATAATACCGAATACTCTTACAGGCAGTGTAAAAAATTATAATGCTTTGCAGAGATATGCTGACAGTCTTGGAGTGCCGCTTCTGAATCTTCAAAAGGATGCACAAAAGGTCGGACTTGACTGGACAAGAGATACCCGTGACGGAGGAGTACATCTGAATACAAAGGGTGCATATAAAGTCACAATGTATATAGGAGATTATATAAAGAATAATTATGACATACCCGACAGAAGAAATGAAAAAGATCTTGCACAGTTGTGGGATATGGATTTCATATCATACAGAAAAGCAGTGGGAGCATATCTTAAATAATTCAGAGGATAACGGATGATAAGTGATAAAAAAGCAGCAATATTTGATTTTGACGGAACACTTGCCGATTCGATGTATGTGTGGTCAAAGGTGGATGAAGATTTCCTTGCACAGAGAAATATTCCCGTAACAGAGGAATATACAGATAAAATGCGTGGAATGTTTTTTGAAACAGCGGCGGCATATACAAAAAATACTTATGGACTAAGCGAAAGTGTCGAAGAAATAATGCAGATATGGCTTGATATGGCACATTATGAATATGCAAACAATGTGCGTTTCAAAGACGGTGCTGCACAGTATCTGAAACTTCTGAAAAATAAAGGTTATCTTTTGGGTATGGCAACTTCAAATAATCCGTATCTTCTTTTGCCTTGTCTTGAAAATAACGGTCTTGACGGGATATTTGACTGTATATGTTATACATCCGAGGTAGGACTTAATAAAAGTAACCCTGCGATATATCTTTATACAGCGGAGAAGCTGGGAGTGAGACCCGAAAATTGTATTGTTTATGAAGATATTATCGAGGGACTGGAAAGTGCGAAGTCTGCGGGAATGTATACTGTGGCTGTATATGACATTTCAAATGAAAAATATCTCGACAGGATAAGAAATACGGCAGATAAATTTGTAAAAAGCTATAATCAACTTCTTGACGAATACAAATAATGATATTATAATTATTATGTGTTTTGCAGATGGTCTGCTTTACATAAATGTAATAAGTGAAGGAGTAATATAATTATGAAAACAAGGATAGGAATTCTTGGCTACGGCAATCTTGGCAGAGGTACTGAAGTAGCTGTAATGTCAGCACCAGATATGGAGCTTGCAGCTGTTTTTACAAGAAGAGATCCCCAAAGTGTGAGCATACTTACCGAAGGAGTACCTGTTGTAAGCGTAAGAGAAATAGAAAAATGGACAGATAAAATTGACGTACTTGTTCTCTGCGGAGGAAGTGCAACAGATCTTCCTGTCCAGACACCCGAATATGCAAAGCTTTTCAATGTAATAGACAGCTTTGATACACACGCAAGAATACCCGAACATTTTGCAAATGTTGATGCAGCAGCAAAAGAGGGTGGAAAGGTCGCAATGATCTCAGTAGGCTGGGATCCGGGTCTGTTCTCACTTAACCGTGTATATGCAAATGCAATTCTTCCCGATGGTAATGACTACACATTCTGGGGTAAGGGCGTAAGTCAGGGACATTCGGATGCTATAAGACGTGTAAAGGGTGTTAAGAATGCAAAGCAGTACACAGTACCTGTTCAGTCTGCCCTTGATTCTGTAAGAAACGGAGAAAACCCTACTCTTACCACACGTCAGAAACATCTCAGAGAATGCTATGTAGTTCTCCAGGAAGGTGCTGATGCGGCGGCTGTAGAAAAAGAAATAAAGGAAATGCCCAACTACTTTGCAGATTATGACACAACAGTACATTTCATTTCTGAGGAAGAACTTCTTAAAAATCATGCCGGAATGGCTCACGGAGGTATTGTATTCCGCAGCGGTAAGACAGGCATAAACAAGGAAAACAATCATATCATCGAATACAGTTTGAAGCTTGATTCTAACCCCGAATTTACAACAAGCGTACTTATTGCATATGCAAGAGCTGTAAAGCGTATGTATGACGAGGGAGTAAAAGGAGCAAAGACAGTTCTTGATATTCCTCCGGCATATCTCAGCACAATGTCGGGTGAGGAGCTTCGTGCACATTACCTCTGATACAATTAGCAATGTGCAATTATAGTTAACGACACTAATTTTTTTGTTTTGTCATCCTGAGCGAAGGATCTTAAAAAGATTATTTGTTGTTTACGTTCCTTAGAATGACACAAAATAAAAAATGCATCGGTTTTGTGCCGATGCATTTTTGTTATTCGATAGATTTTAAAGACTCTACCATACTTATTTTTTTCATGCGAAAGAACATTATAAAGTTAACAAAAAGCGAGAACAGTATTGTAAGTGCGAAGCCGTAGAAAAAGCTTATCGGAGTTACATATTTCGGGAACATAACCATATCCATCTGTATAGCTTCAACTACAAATGAAACAAATACGTTTCCTAAGGGCAATCCTATTAATGCACCTGTAAGAGTGAGTATAATATTTTCACGATAGATATAATTTGCTGTTTCCATATTATAGAAACCGAGGACTTTTATGGTGGCTATTTCACGCACACGCTCCGAAATATTTATATTCGTAAGGTTGTACAGAACTACTACAGCAAGCATTGCCGCACATATTACAAGCACAAGCACTATCACATCAAGTGAATCGAGTGTGGAAAGTATGCCTTCAAGCTGTTCATGGATAAGTGATACGGTGAGTATTTCATCTTTTTTCATCCAGTCATTAGCAATATCTCTTTCATCTTTTTTGCCTTCTTCGGTAAGCTGTGTATAGACCAGATTATATTTCAGCTTTTTGCCTGTGTTTTCTTCATAGAATGAGGGGGTCATATAAATATAATTTCCGGCATAATTTTCGGTTATTCCCGAAACTTTGAATGAATATGGAACATCGTTTATTGTCATATTCAGCATTTCGCCCTTTGTTATTCCCGTTACCTGAGAAAGACGCTCGTTTATGATAATTCCGCTGTCATCAAGAGCAACTTTTTCATGTGTTATACGGTCACGCAAAATAAAGAATTTTTCGGATTCATCATGTTTTTCGGCTATGATATATCTTAAATTTATTTTATTATTGTCATTATTATATGAAACGGTTGTCCAGTTCTGACTTACAAGGGCAGTTTCGGAAAATCTTTTATCTGCATGGAACTGTGACATAAGATATGCCTGCTGCTGAGAAGTACCCTCGTTTTTTAGTGCATATATCTGGTCAAAGATAGTGATTTCTTCATATTGCAGAGGAGCTATTACCGATAATGAATCTTTTAGTCCGAGACCGCCAATGATAAGTGCGGTACAGCCTGCCACACCTATGACCGTCATTAAAAATCTTGCCTTGTATCTGAAAATATTGCGGAAAGTTACTTTTGAAGTAAAATTCATATTATTCCACAGTGGAGTAATATATTCAAGCAGAATACGTTTTCCGGGTTTAGGTGCTTTCGGACGCATAAGGCTTGCGGGTTTTTGTCTCAGTTCTCCAAGACAGGTTATTACTGATACAGTACAGGTACAAAGAATACCTGTGCCGGCTGATAAAGCAAGGCTTGAAGTATCAATAACTAATTTTGAAGCCGGCAGACAATACATCATAGAATATGTATCAAGAATGATAAAGGGCAAAGTGAATATACCTGCAACAGCACCGACAGCACTTCCTATAACTGAGGCAACAGCAGAATATACAAGATATTTTGAAACTATTTTGAAATTACTATAGCCGAGTGCTTTAAGAGTGCCGATTTCGGTTCGTCTTTCCTCGACCATTCTCGACATTGTGGTAAGGCATACAAGAGCGGCGATAAGGAGAAAAAATACAGGGAATACCGCTGCAACATTATCTACACGCTGTGCATCCTCAACAAGTCCGGAATATCCGGGGTTATCATCTCTTTCAAAAATATACCAGTCTGCATCATTAAGGGATTCTATTTTATCTTTTGCATCATTAAGTTTATTTTCAGCATCACCGAGTTTTTCCTTTGCTTCAGCTTTTCCTGTAGCAAGTTTTTCTCTGGCTTCTTTAAGTTGTTTCAGACCTTCTGCTTTTTGATTTTCAAGTTCAGCTTTACCTTTTTCAAGTTCTTTTTCGCCTTCGCTTATTTTTGTCTGAGCAGCCTGCATTTCAAGCATACCTGTGGTGAGAGCGGTCTCATATTCAAGTTTTCCTATATCAAGCTGACTTTTTGCAGTGTCAAGCTGTATCTGTGCATCAGTTAATTTTGCCAGACCTTCCGCTTTCTTTTGTTCAAAAGTATTGTGTGCTTCGTCAAGCTGTGCTTTTGCTTCATTAAGCTTTTGTTCACCGTCACTCAGCTGTTGTATACCGCTGTTATACTGCTTTTGATATTCGTTTATTTTTTCTCTGTATTCATCAATAAGTGCATGAAGTTCATCAATTTCTTCTGGCGGTTCGGTATATTTTTCTATTGCGGTTTCAAGTTCATTTATGCGTTTTTCCGCCTTGTCGATAGCCTCGTTGCATATATCAATGGCGGTTTTCATCAAATTAAGTTTATTTTCGGCATCAGGTTTTGTAGTACCGAAAAACAGTGAATATTGTATATCAAATTCGGATTGGGCTTTATCAAGCTGTGCCTGTGCCTTGGATATTTCTGTGTCATATTCAAGCTTGCCTTTTGTATACTTAGTAAGACCGTCATTATACTGAGTCTGTGCATCGGCAAGTTTATTTTTTGCTTCCTCTATACCGTCGGCATATTTTTTCTGACCGTCAGCAAGCTGTTCTTTGCCGTCATTAAGTTCTTTTTCGGCATCGGCTATTTTTTTATAGCCTTCGCTCAGTTTATCTGCCATTTCCTGTTCGCCGTCATGAAGCTTTTTTTCTCCGTCAGCAAGTTTTTCCTCTGCCTCCTGCTTTTTTTCCTTAAATTCCTTTTCGGCATCGGCAAGTTCTTTTTTTGCATCAGCAAGTGTAGTTTCGTTAAATACTTTTATTCTTTCATCTGCAAGAAGTTTGTAATCGTCCTTTTGAGATTTTATAATATCTTTGTATTCATCTGTAAGAGGGTCTATATCCGGATCAGAGGCTTTTGTTGTTACATATACATTAGTGTATCTCTCTGTAACAAACTGATCTGACGGCAGCATTATAAAAAAAGATATAGTTCCGTCGCCTACAGTGGTACTTCCACGCTGATATGTGAAAAACAAGGGAGTGTTTACGATACCCACAATTTTATAATTAAGCTGTTTTATTATATCAGTAGTGTTATTCCCCTGAATTTTCTCATTGAAAATAATTTCTTTGCCTATACCGAAACCTTTTGTACGGGCAAAATAGTCCTCAATAACACATTCTCCGTCATTTTCGGGAAATCTGCCGTCTATAAGAATAGTTTCGTTTATAAGTTTATTATTGGTATCAGTTTTTTCCGGCAGAGAGAGTACCTTAATAACGGAGTCAATATTATTTTCTGTTCTTATCAGGTCAGCGGAATATCCGGGCATAACATCAACGGTATCTTCCATTTCTTTTATGGCTTTTATATCATCATCATCAAACCCCACAGTAGATACAAGACGTATGTCCATAAGATTTTTATCTGTAATATATGAACGTCCTGTTTCTATCATACTCGGACTTGAAGCTTTTACTCCCGAAAAGAAACCGGTGCTGAGTGCTATTATGGCAAGAATTGAAAAAAATCTTGATTTTGTATTTTTAATTTCTCTGAAAATATTTTTAGTTAGTGCTTTCATATAACACCTGCCTTTTGCACGATAGGAGTATTATTCACCATTCTATTTTTTCAATAGGTAGGGGATTTTCGTTTACAATATTGCTTATCACCTTACCGCTCCTCATATTTATAACACGGTCAGCCATAGGAGTAATAGCGGAGTTATGCGTTATAAGTACAACAGTCATGCCGTCTTCTTTGCACTTAGTTTGCAGGAGTTTCAGAATATTTTTGCCTGTATTGTAATCAAGAGCACCGGTGGGTTCATCGCATAAAAGAAGTTTAGGTTTTTTTGCCAAAGCACGGGCGATAGAAACACGCTGCTGTTCACCGCCCGAAAGCTGAGAGGGAAAATTATTTTTTCTGTCATGCAGTCCTACACTGTTAAGTGCATCTGAGGCATCCATATGATCCTTGCATATCTGAGTAGCGAGTTCAACATTTTCCTTTGCGGTAAGATTTGGTATAAGATTGTAGAACTGAAATACAAAACCTATGTCATAGCGTCTGTATGATGCGAGGTCTTTGCTTCCGAGATGGCTTATATCTTTTCCCCCTACCACTATCCTGCCTTCGTCACAGCTGTCTATCCCTCCTAAGATATTGAGCACGGTTGTTTTGCCTGCACCACTGAGACCTACTACAACGGCAAATTCACCCTCGTTTATTGAAAAGTTTACACCGTTTGCCGCATTGATGGTTATTTCGCCCATTTTATATCTTTTATAGACATTTTCAAATACAACAAAATCTTTTTGCATTATAATTCCTCATTCAAATAAATCAAATTGAATTTTCGTTGAGCCAGTTTTCTGCTGAAACAGCAACCTCTTTGAGAGCTTCTTCATCAAAGGGGGATTTAAGTCCTGCTGTTTTTACTAAATCTGTAAGGGTTTGAGTTCCTGCTTTTTTAACGAGTTTCATATATTGTTCCCATGCTGTATCATGGTCTTTTTGCATAAGACTCCAGAATTCGAGAGCAACAGTTTGTGCAAGACAATAATCAATGTAATAAAACGGATTTTCATATATATGGATTTGTCTTTGCCAACCCTTGCCTTCACCATAAAAAGGAGAGCCGTCAAGTTTTATCCATGGCATATATTCTGCCATAAGACCTGCCCATACATCATGACGCTGATCGGGTGACATATCAGGATTCTGATATACGATATGCTGAAAATGGTCTACCATAGCACCGTAGGGGATAAATGTTATCGCACTGAAAAGATGATTATATCTGAATTTATCGGAATCCTTACCGAAGAATTCCTTACTTTTTCTCCAGCCGAAAAATTCCATAGTCATTGAATGTATTTCACAGGCATCGAGAGTCGGACTTTGATTTGATGACGGGATTATATTTCTTGCCATATAATATGCAAATGCATGACCCGCTTCATGTGTTATAACTTCCACATCATCAGCAGTACCGTTGAAATTTGAAAAGATAAAAGGAACTTTATAATCTGCAAAATTTGTGCAGTATCCACCGCCTGCCTTATTTTTTTTGCTTAAAACGTCCATAAGTTCATTTTCGAGCATTGTATCAATGAATTCGGCTGTTTCATTTGAAAGTTCGTGATAAAGTGCTTTTCCGGTGTTCAGAATATCTTGGGGAGTGCCTGAAGGCTTTGGATTCCCGTCACGGAAACGAAGTGCGGCATCAGAAAAACTAAGAGGATAATCAAATCCTGTACGTTTAGCCTGTTCCTTGTAAAGTCTTTCGGCAATGGGAACAATATATTTTACAACAGCCTTTCTGAATTTTTCAATATCGGACGGAGTATAGCAGTTTCTTGTCATCTGGAGATAGCCGAGTTCAACAAAATTTTCATAACCCAGTTTTTGAGCCATTTTTGTTCTGAGCTTTACCATTTCGTCATATATCCTGTCAAGTTCTTCGCCGTTTGACTTATAAAAATTTCCCTCAGCTATCCATGCATTATGTCTTATTGTATCATCAGCGGACTGTTTGAACGGATACATCTGGGAAATATTTCTTTTTTCACCCTCAAAATCTATCTGGGCACTTGCGAGAAGTTTTTGATATGCTGTTTCAAGTTTATTTGTACTTTGTGTTTCTGGGATTATTTCAGGCGAGAAAGATTTGAGTGATATTTCGGCATTTTTAAAAAGCAGACTGCCGTATTTTTTTTCAAGCTCTTTTCTGAAAGGTGTATTTACCAGCAGTTTTGTAAAGCTTTGCTCCATGTCAACAAAAAGGGGAGAGGATTCATCAATATATTCAACCTCTTTTTCATAGAATTCATCAGTAGTATTTATAGAATTTCTGGTATATGCAAGACTCATCATAGTGTCGATGTGAGATGTAAATTCATCCCATTCAAGCAGGGCTTTTTCAGCTATTTCGGCATCATCAGCCTCTGAAAAAGCCTTTTTTATTTCCTCAGCCCTTTTGATACAGCAGTCATAATCAGGGCGTTCATATTTCATTTCAGAAAATTTCATAGCAGTATCTCCTTGATTTGTAATAATTAAAACAAAAAGGCACAGTACCAAAAGAGTATTGAGCCAATAGAATTATAACACAGAATACAAGCCACAATCAAGACTGATAATGCAGAACAGGAAATTTTTTTCGTACAATTACATACAAAAAAGCCGCCGATAAAAATATTTTATTATTTTACCGACGGCAATTTACGTTTTTTGATTTTAAATTTATTCTTTAGTGACGAGCGTTCCCGATTGTTTGAAAATGCTGTTTGACGGAATGAAACCACGAACCATAGAAAGAGGATATACATTGGTATTTCTGCCTATAACAGTACCTGGGTTAAGAATAGCATTACATCCTACCTCTACATAATCTCCGACAATAGCACCGAATTTTTTAAGTCCGGTTTCAACCTTTTCATCTGCACATTTTACAGTAACAAGAGATTTATCTGATTTAAGATTTGAGGTTTTCGCACCTGCACCGAGGTGAGAACGATGACCTAAAATAGAATCGCCTATATAATTATAGTGCGGAACCTGTGCATTATCAAAAATAACACAATTTTTAAGCTCACTGGAGTTTCCGATGACTGAGCCGGCTCCTACTATGGCACTGCCTCTTATGAATGCACAATGCCTGATTTCAGCACCGGGGCAGATTATAAGCGGGCCGTGCAGATATGCCGACTCCATTATATTCGCATCCTTTGCCACCCAGACATCATCACCTCTTTGTTCATAAATATCCTTTGGAAGTGTCGGACCGATTTTCATAATGAATTCGGATATTTTCGGGAGTGCTTCCCATGGGTATTCAAGTCCGTCAAAAAGTTCAGATGCTATGGTTTTTGAAAGGTCGAGAATATTTGATATTTTCATCTGGTCTTTGTTCATTTATTGATCCTCCGTTAAAAAATAAAATCATCTTCATCAGCTTCCATATAAAAAGCCCAGTCATCATCAAATTTACCTGCTAAAAAAGAAATCTTACGGCTGTCTGTCTCAATTTCGTACATTGAAAAACTGAAAGGACGTTTTGTTTTTGGTTCAAGTACAATATCACATTTGCCCGTAGTTCTCCATTTATACGAAAAAACATCGATTCCTTTTATACAGAATTTCTTTCCGTTCGATTTTCCGAGAAAGGTATAATCTTTCATAAGTGAATCCTCCGTATCATCCCATTGGTGTATCAGACATTGATTTAATGCGGTATCCGTCATCGTCTTTAATAAGAGTAAAACTACAGTTGAATGTATAGAAACCGGCAGGAGCTTCTTCTCCGTTATCAAATGTATGAACATCACTATATTCAAGTTCAAACTCTACAGGTAAAGTATATGCATTTTCACTTTGAGTCATTTCAGATGTTCGTATTTCTTTTATATTTGTACCGCATATATCACGGGAATAATCAAGAAATCCTGTTTCATCATAATTCCACTTGAAATCCTCGGTTGTACACATCATGACGGCAGTATGGTCATGTTCTGTTACTGCAGAAAAATAATTTTCCAAAAGCGTTGTTACAGAATCATCACGCTCACTGTCCTGAGGCAGAAAACTGAATTCGGGCATATAGCTTTCTTCAGTTGTATTTTTGGTACATCCGCAAAGGCATAAAGTAAGTAGTAAGACAATAAAAAAGCCCCTCAAAAAATTCTTTTTCATATATCAAAGCATACCTCTTTGCCGCAGATAGAATATTATAAGCTCAACGCTTCCCTCGATACCGAGTTTTCCGCTGTCTATACAAAGGTCATAATTATTCGGGTCTCCCCATTTTCTTGTGGAATAATAATTATAGTAATTAGCCCTTGTCTTATCTGTTCTTGAAACAACCGACTGTGCTTTTTTTGGATTAACATTATATTCGCTTACAGCATATTCAACTCTTTTTTCTATATCAGCATAAATAAAGAGTTTTACACAATCCTCACGTTTTCTGAGGATATAATCGGCACATCTTCCGACTATAACACAGGGGTCAGCGGAGATCTGGCGTATAACATCATGCTGTGCAATAAAAAGCTTATCATTCAGCGGCATCTGAGGTTCTATTCTGAAACCGTTGTCCAGTGTAGCTGCAGCACCGATAGAAAGTGAATATAAAAAGCTGTTTGTAGCCTTTTCATCAAGCCCCTCTACTACATCAGGATCAAGACCGCTTTCCTTAGCAACAAGTGTGAGGAGATTTTTGTCATAATAGGCAATATCAAGTTTTTCCGAAAGCAGTTTACCGATTTTTCTTCCTCCGCTGCCGAATTGGCGGGCAATTGTTACGATCATAAAGAAAACCTCCCTTTTAAAATTAAGCTTTGACTTATTATAGCATATTTTTTATTAAATTTAAACAGTTTTTTACATTTTTTAATACATTTTTTGCTTTATTTTTTATTTTTGCGTAAAAGACACAGTTGTAATTGTTTTGTATCAGATTTGTTGTTGACTTTGTAATATTAAAAGAATATCATTAAATAGGATCATACAATTAAATGGATGGAGCTGAGTTTTTGAGAAGAAAAGTCAGATTGTTAAGTTTGATTACAGCATTGGCAGTGATTTTGTGCTTATGCGGATGCAGGCGTGAAAAGGAAGGCCCGGAAGATCAGATAATATACTACAGAATAGATTCCGAGCCGGTGACACTTGATCCGCAGATAGCAAATGATTCTGCGGCAAGGCTGATAATAATGAATATTTTTGAGGGACTTGTGCGTCTTGATAAGAATGATGATATAATTCCCGGTGCTGCACAGTCCTGGGATATAAGCACTGATAAAATGCGTTATACATTTCATCTCAGGGACGGTCTTAAATGGAATGACGGTACATCTCTCAAGGCAGAGGATTTTGTATACGGATTTCAGCGTACGTTTGTTCCCTCTACAATGTCCGATACAGCAGACACACTTTATTGCATAAAAAATGCGGAAGCTGTAAATAAGGGCGAAATGGCTGTTGAAGAATTAGGAATATATGTTACTGATGAAAAGACTATAGTTATTCAGCTTGAATATCCGAGTTCCGATTTTTTACAGCTTCTGACTACTCCTCCGGCAATGCCGTGTCAAAAGGAATTTTTTGAAAAAACATCCGGACAGTACGGCAGAGAAGCAGATAAAATACTCTGTAACGGAGCTTTTTATATACGTGAAAACGGGTGGGAGCACGACAGCTATTTATACCTTAGAAATAACAGAAATTATACAGGTGAAAAATCTGTTATTCCGGCAGGAGTAAATCTTAGTATAGAAGAAGAACCTGCTGATGTTGTATCAGCTATTGAGAAAGGAAAATTTGATTGTGCATCAGTAACTTCTGCCGATGTTGAGCGTTCTCAGTCACTTGGAATGCACCTGACAGGTTTTGGTGATACTGTGTGGGGGATCTCATTTAATACCCGTGATGAAGTGCTTGGAAACAAGAAAATCAGATGTGCATTGTTAAGTTCAATTGAACGTGAAAAAATACTTAAAGAAATACCATCACATTGTACGGTAACAGAAAATATTATTCCGGAAAGTGCAGAACTTGATAATATATCATACAGAAGTATTGTGGGAAATATCAGTCCTGTTTATGAAGATAAAACTTCTGTACTGCTGAACAAGGGAATGAAAGAAACAAATTGTGAAGTTGTTACCAATATTACAATATTATGCTCGGATGACGAAGATACGCAGTCTATTGTAAATAATATAATAGAAAAGTGGAATTCTCTTACAAACGGATATTTCAATAAAAAAACTGTACCTTTGTCGGAGCTGAAAGACAGAATTGAATCGGGACATTTTGAAGTAGTAATAGCACCTCTTACTATCGGAGGGAATACTCCTGTTTCAACACTTGAAATGTTTTCTTCTGAAAGCCGCTATAATTGTGCAAGGCTGAATTCAGAGGAATATGATAAACTTCTTTCGGGAATTCGCAGAAATCTTAATTACGGTTCAGTTAATCAGATAAAGGATGCAGAGCAGTATCTTGTTGATAATGGTATTTTTTATCCTCTTTACACTGAAAACAGATATTATGCAAGTGCTGAAAATGTTACAGGGATAATATTTCATTCGTTTGGTGCGGAGGCGGATTTTCGGCTTGCGGTAAAACAACCTTGATTATTTAAAAAATGTATTGAAAAAAGTCGGATTGGATATTATAATTAAAGAGTACCTTGTCGTTGCAAGGGAAATAATATAAGGGAAAGGAATGAGTAAAATGGCTGAAATTACAAAGGATACTATAATCGGAGACATTCTTGATATAGATAATACAACAGCACCGCTGTTTTTGTCTATCGGTATGCACTGTCTCGGTTGTCCTGCTTCAAGAGGAGAAACAATTGAGCAGGCTTGTATGGTTCATGGTGTTGACGCTGACGAGCTTGTAAAAAAGCTTAACGATCATATCAATAATAAGTGATCATTATCGGAGCCGCAGGGGATAACTCTCTGCGGCTTTGTGTATGTCTGTATATACGGAGGGAAAATTAATGATAAGTCTTGATGAAAGGCTTTCGCTATGTGCGGAGTTTGTGAGAAACGGAGCAAAAATAGCAGATATTGGCACAGACCACGCATATCTTCCTGTATGGCTGGTGCAAAGTGGCAGAGTAAACAGTGCCATTGCGGCTGATGTAAGACAAGGGCCGCTTGATAATGCTGTACATACCATAGAATTATATAGTTTAAGTGATAAAATAAAAACGGTGCTTTCAGACGGACTTGATAAAATATCACCGGATGAAGCCGACGATATAATAATTGCAGGAATGGGCGGAGAACTTATTGTAAAGCTTATAGACTGTACACCATGGCTTAAGGATAAAAGAAAAAGGCTAATACTTCAGCCTATGACAAGACCTGAAACACTAAGACGTTATTTATGCAGTAAAGGTTTTGAAATAATAAGTGAAAAAGCCTGTATATCATGTTATAAAAGTTATAGTGTTATGCTTTGCGGATATGACGGAAAAGTGAGAGAATGTGACGATGAATATGCATATATAGGCTCACTTGGCAGTGACGGTTCGGTTGAAGCAAAAAGATATATATACACGATAAATGAAAAATTAAAGAAAAAGCTCAGAGGCTTTACACAAGGAACAGAAGAGTATATTTTTCTTTCAAATCTTATAAAGCATTTTTCTGAGCTTGCAGAGGAGGGGCATAATGACAACAGCAGGGGAAATATATGATTATATAGATTTATTTGCACCTTTTGATACTGCAATGGATTTTGATAATGTCGGTCTTTTGGTAGGTGCAAGGGAAATATCATCTGAAAAGGTGCTGGTTTCACTTGATGTAACATCAGCCACGATACTTGAAGCACTTGAAAAAGGAGCAAAAATAATAGTAAGTCATCACCCGATAATTTTTTCTCCTTTAAAAAATCTTTTGTCCGATAGTATTCCTTTTTTAGCAGCGGCAGCAGGAGTCACTGTCATAAGTGCCCATACAAATCTTGATATAGCTGTGGGAGGAGTCAATGATACTCTTGCAAGAGCGGCGGGTGTCAGTTTTACAGAGGGAACAGACAGTTCATGCTGTCTTTACGGTACGTTTGAGAAAGAATATAATAGTTCAGAAGAATTATGTGGGAAATTATGCGAAGCTCTAAGCTGTAAAGGTATCAGATTTACGAGCAGGAAAGGCAGGATAAAAAGTGTATGCGTTGCCTGCGGAGCAGGGGGCAGCAGTATTTTTTCGGCAGCAAAAAGAGGCACAGATGCTTTAATAACAGGAGAAATAAAGCACCATGAATTACTGTTCGCAAAGGAAAAGAATATTGCGGTATTTGATGTGGGGCATTACTGTTCCGAAAATCTGATAGTCAGAGAGCTTATAAAGAAACTATCGGAGAAATTTCCGTCCTGCTGTTTCATTTCGTCAGAAACAGGAGGGGACGGTACAGATTATTATGTGAATACGGAAAGGAATAAAAATGGCACTTGACGGAGTATTTTTAAGACATATAAAAAAGGAGCTTGAGGAAAGTATTATCGGAAGTAAAGTTGATAAGATATATCAGCCGGCGAGAGATCAGATAATATTATCCATGCGTTCGAGGGAAGGCAGTGAAAAGCTGCTTCTTTCTGCAAGGGCAAACAGCCCGAGAGTTAATATAACTTCTGTTCAGGCAGAAAACCCGAAAGTACCGCCGATGCTTTGTATGCTTCTCAGAAAGCGTCTTTCGGGAGCAAGACTTCGTTCGATAATACAGCCGGATCTTGAAAGACTGCTTATATTTGAATTTGAAGCAATAAATGAATTTGGTGACAATGTGATGCTGAAATTGTCGGTTGAGATAATGGGACAGTACAGCAATATTGTATTTATAGATGAAAACGGAATAATAATTGATGCTGTGAAAAGGGTAGATGCCTCAATGTCATCAAAAAGGCTTATTCTTCCGGGAATACCCTATGAACAGCCGCCAGCACAGTCTAAGCTCAGTATGCTGACGAGTGAAGCGGATGAAATAATAAATAGATTAGAAGATCTTCCGCCAACACAGTCGCTTTCAAAAGGACTGCTGAATGTTATTCAGGGTGTGTCACCCATAATATGCCGTGAGCTTGAATATCTTACAGGCAGAGGAACGGATGTTTTTTGCGGTAAGCTTGATGAAGAAAAGCGTACAAGGCTTTCATATTTCCTTAAAAGAGATATAAAACTGACAAGGGAATGCAGTGGTATTCCCTGTATGATAACAGACCAAAGCAAAAAGCCTATTGATTTCACATTTGAGCATATACAGCAGTACGGCAGCGGAAGAAGCAGACAGGAAACTCAGACATTTTGTTCACTTCTTGATGAATATTACAGCAAGCGTGACACAATGGAGCTTATGCGTTCGAGGTCTGAAGACCTGACAAAGCTTATGTCAAATGCTGCAACAAGACTTATCAAAAAAATATATATTCAGCAGGAAGAATTAAAAACCTGTGCAGACAGGGAACAGCTCAGAATATTTGGAGATTTATTGCAGGCAAATCTTTATAGGATCAAAAAGGGCAATGAATATTGTGATATACAGAATTATTACGATGAATCACAGTCTGTTGTAAGGATAAAGCTTGACCCGTCACTTACTCCTTCAGCAAATGCACAAAAATATTATAAGTCATACAGAAAGGCAAAAACTGCGGAACAGGTACTGAAAGTGCAGATTGAAAAGGCAGAACTTGAACTTGATTATGTTTCATCTGTTCTTGATAGCCTGAGTCGTGCGGAAAGTATGAAAGAACTTTCGGAGATACGTAACGAACTGACAGAGCAGGGATATATACGTTCTTCCGGCAAAAAGAGAGCAGCAGAGAAACCGCTTGAGCCTCATACATTTTATTCAGAAAGCGGATTTAAAATACTTGTGGGCAGAAACAATGTACAGAATGACAAGCTTACTCTGAAAACAGCAGATAAAAATGATATATGGCTTCATGTAAAGGATATTCCGGGTTCGCATACCATAATAGTATGTGACAAAAAACAGCCTGATGAAGAAACTTTACTTTATGCGGCATCGCTTGCGGCTTATCACAGTAAGGCAAGAGATTCGGGAAAGACAGCGGTTGATTATACAAAGGTGAGATATGTTTCAAAACCTCAGGGTGCAAGACCCGGCAGAGTGATATATACAGATCAGAAAACTTTGTATGTTGAACCTTCACTTACTCAGAAAAAATAGTTTTTGCCTTTAAATATAAAAATAGTTATGATGATGAATGTATTTTGTGTTAAAAATAGAAAAAAAATAATATTCTATTAAAGAATATTAAAAGTCGAAGTATGTAATATTATTGAATTGTACAGTAATAGAAAAAATATAAAAAGCTGTGCCGCAGTATTTTGTTGTAAAAGGATTTGAATGTTTGAGAGGACAGGCGGCAGAGGAAAGAAAATGGAGGACCACGTTATGACCTTCGATTATGATGTGATGATGCAGGTCATTCTTGCTCTGGGAGGACTCGGACTGTTTCTTTACGGTATGAGACTTATGGGCGAAGGACTGGAACTTGCGGCAGGTGCAAATCTTCGCACGCTGCTCGAAAAACTTACCACTAACCGGTTTTTAGGTGCTATAGTGGGCATTGTTGTAACAGCGATAATTCAGAGTTCGACAGCTGTATCGGTAATGTGTGTGGGTTTTGTAAATGCATCTATTATGACTCTTAGTCAGGCAATGGGTGTTATTATGGGTGCGACAATAGGTACTACCGTAACAAGTGTGCTTTTGTCGATACAAATATCGGATTATGCCCCTCTTGCAATCTTTATCGGGGCTTTTATGGTTGTTCTCAGCAAAAAGAATAACACCAAGTATGTGGGTCAGATAATTGCAGGATTCGGAATACTTTTTTTCGGAATGACAACGATGAGTTCAAACCTCAAGCCCCTTGCTTCATCCGAGGCGTTTGCAGGAATAATTACATCTGTGAGCAATCCTCTTGTAGGTGTTTTGTTCGGTGTTGCTTTTGCGGCACTCATACAAAGTTCTTCAGCAGCTGTAGGTGTGCTTCAGGCTCTCGGAACAGCAGGTGCTTTGGCTTTGCCGGATGCTGTATATATGGTATACGGTATTCATATAGGAGCTTGTGTAACTTGTGTTATTTCTTCGATAGGTGCAACTAAGGCAGCTAAAAGAACGGCACTTTCTTATGTGCTATTTACCACTATCGGAACTGTACTTTTTGCAGCGGTTTCACTTCTTACGAATTTCAGCACAAAAGACGGTTTTATAGCCCATGTTACTGAAAATGTGGCTTTCCAGATCTCCCTTGTACATATAATATCGAGTATAGTGGCTACACTTGTTCTGTTGCCTGTTGAGGGACTTATAATAAAACTTGCCTGTATCATCATTCCGGGTGACGAAGAGGCAGAAATGGAAGCAAGCCGTCTCAAATATGTTGATGAACGTATGCTGAAAACGCCTCCATTTGCAGTTTCCCAGATAACAAAGGAAATTGAAAGAATGGGTAAGCTTGCAAAAAGGAATTTTGAAAAATCTATGACAGCATTTAAAGAGCATGACGAAAAGCTTATTGCTGAGGTCGAAGCCAATGAAGAAGTAATAGATTATCTTAATATGGCTATAACCAATTATCTTGTAAAGCTTAATGGTCTTAATCTTGAGGACAGTGACCGTCTGAAAGTCGGTTCGTATTATCATGTGGTAAGTGATATGGAGAGAATAGGTGACCATGCTGAAAACATATGCGAGCTTGCACAGAATCTTATCCGCAAGGAAATGGATCTGAGTGAGGATGCTATGGAAGAAGTCAAGGATATGGAGAAACTTGTCAATGCTATAATTGATGATTCACTTGCAATGTTCAGCAACAGTCATCGTGATTATAAGATGATAGATCTGGTGAGCAAAACAGAGCAGGAAATAGATGATAAGACCGCTGAATACAAAGACAATCATATCGAAAGACTCAGTGAAGGTACCTGTAATGCTACGGTAGGAACACTGTTCATGGAGCTTCTCACAAACCTTGAGCGTATAGCTGACCACAGCACCAATATTGCATTTTCAATGTATCCAAAAAAAGGTACAAATGTTGCAACAGCAAAATAAAAAACAGAGGCTGTGAAGAAACGATGAAACAATCATCAATTCTTCACAGCCCTTTTTTATGACAAAATTAAAGCATTGCAGCGATTTCTCAGTGTGAGGCGTAATTGGTGTTTATCAAAACATTCCTTTCACAAATGCAGCATTCGGGAAGTATGCAGGCAGGATAAAGCTGATGTTTTCGTATTTACCGGATGCGGTATTGAAATTGCCCAAAACATAATAGTCCTTTCTGCCGATACGTATAAGATAGCCTCGGCTGTCTTCCTTTATTCTCGTAACATCATATACAGAAACGGTCACCTTTTTGTTTATTACTTTTTCTTTTTTTCAGCCTGTATGATGGAATAGGGGAGAATGGGTGATCCTTCGACCGCATCATAATCCTTTGAAGTCAGATATTCATACATTTTGTTGTTTATTTTAAGATTTGTAAGACAGTTTTTGAAATTCATGCAAAGGATATGCTGACGAAGTATCGAATAGATATTTACAAGCTGCATTTTTTTGGCTACGGCTTTCAGAGGTTTTTCAAATTTCTCATATTCACCATGAAATTGAATATAGTTCCTGTTTATGAGTACAGAAAGTATAAGGTCATCGATTTTCTTTGCATTCATTGTTGACATAATACTTCCGGGGTGTCTTACATAGAAATAAAGATATTTGTCGCTTACGGCTATTCTGTTTGCATTAAAAAGGAGTCTTATGCTTGTTGCTACATCTTCAAAGTACATTTTGGGGTATCTTATGTTATTATCCGTAAAAAGAGTTCTTCTGTACATTTTATTCCATGCATAGCTGTGCATAAGATTATCACGGATAAGCATATTCAGTGCCTTATCACGTTCGTATACACCTTTTCGGGGATTAAGTGAAAAAACATCTATTCCGGCACGAGGGTAATGGTGCTTGAAGCGGCAGTATGCCATATCCGCATTGTTATCCTTACAGCCATTGTACAGAACTTTGAGATAATCTTTATCTACATAGTCATCGCTGTCAATAAATACCACAAATTCACCTTTTGCTCTTTCCAACCCATAATTACGTGCATCCGAAAGACCGCCGTTTGGCTTATTATAAATAATAAACCTTTCATCTTCGGCAACGAATTTTTCTGCTATTTTCATACTGTTGTCCGGAGTACCGTCATTTATTATAAGAGCCTCAAAATCTTTGAATGTCTGTTCTTTTATAGTAGTAAGGCATTTTTCTATATATTTTTCCACATTATAAACGGGGATGATGACTGAAACAAGCGGAGTCATAAGTTTTTTTCACCTCGTATTATTTCACACTGTCTACTTTTATCATATCTTTAAGTTCTTCAACAGGTCTGTGAACACAGCGTACAACTCTGTTCATTCCCGAAACAGAATTTCTTATAACACTCTGACGGAGCTGTGCCCTTGCCTGAAAGCATAGCAGAGGTACTGAAAAATAGACATGAAATATATGTATATTGAAGGAAACTTTACATGGCTTGTACATACCATGACTGCAAAGATATGAACGAGTGATAGGAATGGTATTTATGTAATCATTTATTCTTGTGCCCGACATAGATACTTCTTTGTATTTTGAAAAAGCACGTGTATAATAATATCCGCAGTAATTTATTGAAACGACCTTATTAACATGACAGAAAAGCTGTGAACAGACGACCACATCTTCGTAATACATAGGTATCATTCTTATATCATTATCTTTGAAAAGAGAGGTTTTCCAGAGCTTATTCCATACGTAAAAGCGGAAATTCCTGTCACTCAGCAATTCCTTAAGTGCAGGAAGTGTGCTGTACACTTTATTGTTAACAAAATGACTTCCTGAACGTTTTGTTTTCTTTGTGTTAAGATAGTATAAAGCAAAGTCGCATACTGCAACATCGGCATCATATTCTGTTATTGCATTATACATTCTTTCAAGAAACTGTTCGGCATATCTGTCGTCACTGTCAATAAAAGCAATGTACTTTCCTTTTGCCTGTTCAATAGCACGGTTTCTTGTTTTTGAAAGACCGATACAGGTTTCGTTATTCAGCAAACGGAAACGTTTATCCTCACGGACATATTTTTCAGCAACAACAGCACTGTTATCCGGTGTAGCATCATTTACCATAATAACTTCAAAATCTCTGAATGTCTGAGAACGTATGGATTCGAGACAAGCCTCAATATAGGCTTCTACATTGTGTATGGGTACGATTACCGTAATTATAGGATCTGACATCTGTCGAAACCTGCCTTTTTTAAAGTTCATCTGCTAAAGGCTCTTTATATTCTATAGCCTGTTTCTTTCTGAGCCAAGCGAAAGGTGCAGAGATAGCGATAGTTCCGTAATAGGTTATAGTTCTCCAAAGGAGAATAGCGGATTTAATGGTCTCAGGTGTAAAGTATGAGCCAAAGAACACACTGAAACAGTATTCCGCAGCACCCGAACCTCCGGGGAGGGGAACAAGACTTGAAACCATATTTACATACGCCTGAGCACAAAGCATATCGAACATATTACAATTTATGCCGAACGACATGGCAATACAGAACGGTACAAGAAAATATGCAGTCATTTGTACAGCTGTAATAGCATAGACCTTAACAAGAAGTTTTTTGTTTTTGTTAAGCTCCTTGTTGCTTTCATGGAAAGAAGAAAGAGTGTCTGAGATACCTTTCTTTTTTTCTTCGGGATCTTTAACTATGTGCAGCTTTGCGAGAAGATTTATAAAACCATTTACAACTTTGGTCGTAAGCTTTTTATTAAATGAAGCAAGAAGCAGTACGACAATCATAAATATCTGAGCGAGAAATCCGATTATTGAAAACACCCACATATATGCATCAAGATGCTGAGAAAAGAAAGAAAATCTCGCAACAACAGCAATTATGCAATATACTGACATGGTGAACTGCCATACAAGGAATTTCTGAATAAGAGCGGATGTAGCAACAGCACCCGATATACCCATTCTTGTCATTGTAAACACCTGCATAGGCTGACCGCCTGATGCACTCGGAGTAACAGCACAGAAAAACTGACCTGTCATTGAAGCGATAAGAGCCTTTTTGACAGTCATATTTTTGTCATTTTCCTTAACAAAGAGGTATATTACAGTCATATCAAGTGCAATATTCAGCAAATGGACAAAAACGGCAGTCAAAAGCCACACAATGCTTATATGCATACCGCTTTGTATAAGGTCAACAAATCCACCGTCTGAAAAAATGAAATAAAAAATAAGGAAAAATGTAAGTGCGATAACAGTTATATTAAAAAGAAGTCCCCAGGGTATCTTAAATCTTTTTTGTTCATTATTATTTGTCTGTTCCATATGCTCCTCCCTGATAATATATTATTTTAAGGATAAGTAAAGTGACATACTCCCCCACCTATAGAGGTGGGGGCTTCTCGCTCAAGTATGGTAGCCCATACAGTATCAACGAGCTATCCCCGTGT
>OMZF01000150.1 GCA_900315465.1 uncultured Eubacteriales bacterium
TGCGAGTGATGGGACTTGAACCCATACGTCGTGAAACACACGCCCCTCAAACGTGCCTGTCTGCCTATTCCAGCACACTCGCATATTTATTTCCTGTCCCTCAAGACGATACTTATTATAACGCATGGAAATATAAATGTCAAGTGTTTTTTTGAAAAAAATAAAAAAATAATTATTTTTTCTTGTATCAGGATATGTTATAATTAGTTTATAATCTGAAATATGAATATAAGGAGGAAAACGATATGTTTGATGCTGAAAAAGTAAAGAATGAATGTGTGCAGTGGATAAGAGATTTCTTTGAGGAAAACGGCAAGGGCTGCAATGCGGTTGTAGGTATTTCCGGAGGAAAGGACAGTTCAATAGTTGCGGCACTTTGTGTTGAGGCTCTGGGAAAGGACAGGGTTATCGGAGTGCTTATGCCATGCGGCGAACAGCATGATATAGATATGGCAAAGCTTCTTGTGGATACTCTGGGAATAAAACACTATATCGTAAATATCAAAGATGCTGTTGATGGTGTTATAAAGAATATTCCTTTTGAACTTCAGCAGCAGAGCCTTACAAATCTTCCTGCCCGTATTCGTATGACAACACTTTATGCTGTATCCCAGAGCAATAACGGCAGAGTTGCGAATACCTGTAATCTTTCGGAAGACTGGGTGGGTTATTCCACACGCTACGGTGATGCAGCAGGGGATTTCAGTCCGTGTTCACACCTTGTTGTGCGTGAAATGAAAGAAATAGGCAGACTTTTGGGACTTCCTGATGTTCTGGTCGATAAAGTACCGATAGACGGACTTTGCGGAAAGACTGATGAAGATAATTTAGGGTTTACCTATGCCGAACTTGACCGATATATCCGTGAAGGAGTTATCGAGGATCAGGAAAAGAAAAAACGTATCGATATCATGCATGAACGCAATCTTTTTAAACTTAGCATGATGCCGTCTTTTGATCCGAAGTTCTGATTATTCAAACAACCGACTTCCAATAAAAAGGAAGTCGGTTGTTTAGTGTATATAGATTAACGATTGGAGTGATGGAATGCTTTTTTCGAGAGCCTAATAAAGACGGTAAAAAATACTTCTTATCCGTGATTCTTTTGCCTGTACGTTAGGGCCTTTTATGTCACTTCAGACAAGTGAACTGCATATGTGTGACATGAGAAATTATGAATATTATGTCGGAGATAAAATAAATGCAAAAGAGTATATAGAAAAAATAAAACCTGATTATGTACCTGTTATGTATTCAGGAATACAGCCCTTAGAAAAAGCTAACGGGAAATATGATTTTTTCTGAAAAAATATGGGATGAAGCGGACAGCGGCTTCATCCCGTTTTTATCATCTGTTAAAATCTTTTCCGAGAATGTCGGAAAGATTATCCATTATAGCTTTGGCTACATCAGGCTTATTCATTGAATAAACGTGTACATTTGTTATACCGTTTGCGTAAAGGTCGATTATCTGAGATGTAGCATATATAATTCCTGCCTGTTTCATGGATGTAGGATCCTGTCCGAAATAATCAACTATGCTTTTGAATTTCTGAGGCATGAAAGACCCTGAAAGTTTTATTGCCTTTTCAACCTGAACAGCATTTGTTATCGGCATAATTCCCGGAATTACGGGTACGGTTACACCTGCCTCACGTAGTTTATACATGAAATTGAAGAAAAGATTATTGTCAAATACCATCTGAGTAGTAAGAAAATCTGCACCGGCATCAACTTTTTCTTTCAGATGAATAATATCTTCCTTTTGATTTGCACTTTCAGGATGTATTTCTGGATAGCAGGCAGCACCGATACAAAAATCCCCGTCATTTTCTTTAAGTTCACGGATAAGCTGTACAGCATACTGATAATCCCACTTTGAACGATCTGTTTTTTCGAGTTCGGGAGTAAGATCGCCTCTGAGTGCCATTACGTTTTTGATTCCTGCCTCTTTAATAGCTGTTATCTGATTATGCACAGTTTCACGGCTTGATGAAACACAGGTAAGATGTGCAAGGGTAGGAACACCGAAACGGTCTTTTATGTTTTTAGCTATATCCAGAGTATAGCGGCTTGTTCCGCCGCCTGCACCGTAGGTAACACTCATAAATGACGGATTGAAGCTTGCGATTTGTTCGGTAGCTGATTTAACACTTTCAAATCCGGTTTCTTTTTTTGGAGGGAATACTTCAAATGACAGTGTCATGTTTCTTGTATTAAGAATATCAATAATTTTCATATATCATACCTCGTTCCTTTTATTTTGATAACAGTATCATTTTACTATAAACAAGAATGTTTTACAATAAGATATTACAAAAAAATAACATCCGATGAATTGCAAAAAGTTCATCGAATGTTTAAATTAATTTTTTTGTATGACGAAATATATTGGCTCGGTGTTACTCCGTACTTATGAAAAAATGCACGGGTAAAGTATGAAATATTATTGAATCCGCATTCAATGGCTGTTTCCGAAACATTTTTATTTTCGGATGATAGTTTTTCCGCTGCCATTTCAAGACGATAATTTTTCAGATATTGGATAAATGAAGTTCCTGTAAGACTGCGGAACATTTTTGAAAAATGGCTTTCGGAGAAATTACATAACTCTGCTGCTTGTGAAACAGAAATATTTTCATTATAATGTTCCTCAGCAAAGCTTATGGCTGTTTTTAATTTATCACTTAGTTTCAGTCTGTAAATATCCTGTTCATCTCCGGGACGGCTGTATTTGTAAAGATGGTACATTATTGCAAAAAGCTCGGATTTTATAAGCAGTTCTTCTCCTTTACCTTCATAATGTTTATTTTCTACCAATGTTTTTATATGGGGAGTAAGTATGGGGCAAAGTTCGTGATCAAGAGCTATATGTTCGGGAGAAAAAAGTTCGCCGCTATATAACGGATAAAGATATTTTTCGGCACAATATGTTTTGGTGTTATTTTCAAGGAGGTTGAAACGAAAGAGAATATTATAATAAAGGGCTTTATTATCACCGTCGGGGCGGATAGAATGTATCAGCTGAGGACGAATGAATATCATTTCTCCTTCTTTGAGAATGGTTTCGCTGTTTTGTACCGAAACAACCATACTGCCCTCGGAAATATATATTATTTCCATTTCATCATGCCAATGGAGCGGAAAACTTTTTAATACCTCAGGAATTCTGCAAGTGTATATCGCATATGGAAATGAAAGTCTGCCGTGCTGTTTTTCTTCGTGCATCCCAACCATAAATAAAACCCCCATTAAAACAAATTCAGCCAGACGGAAATCAAACATTGTTATAAATCAAACTTATTTCTTACCGATATATGCAGGAGATTTTTCTCTTTGTGTCAATTATGCCATTAATAAGCGGTTTGTGTTAAAAAATAATCGTTTTATAATTGTATTATAACTCATATCATTCTATAATACAATATATAATGGAAATAAAATATTTTACATATTGGTTTTATAGTTATTATAAAGAGTACTTGTATTTCCTGCAAGAATACTTATTTTTGTCGGGGAGGTGCTGAAGTTGAAGAAAATGAAATTATTTGATCTTGCATGGCCCATATTCATCGAAACAGCACTTTTTATGCTTCTCGGTTTTGTTGATGTATTCATACTCAGCGGCTATAATGATCTTGCGGCTTCGGCAGTAAATACGGCAGGTCAGGCGGTATCAGTAGTTACACTTGTTTTTACTGTCATATCGGGTGCAAGTGCCGTTCTTATCTCACAATATCTCGGTGCAGATAAAAAAACAGATGCATCCCGTATAGCAGCACTTTCAATCGTTCTTAATATAATATCCGGAATTATTATCAGTGTAGTGTTCACATTCCTGAGTGGTGTTATATTAAGCGGAATGGGTGCAGACGGTGATGTGCTTAAATTTTCATCACAGTATCTCAGCATAGTCGGAAGTACGATATTTCTTCAGGCATTTATGAATGCTGTATCTGTGATAATAAGAAATCACGGATATACAAGACTCACGATGTATGTTACGGTGGGAATAAACATTCTTAATGCAGGACTTGATTATATCCTTGTACAAGGACTTTTCGGTGTACCGGCACTAGGAGTTGCAGGTGCAGCATGGGCGACAGTTTTCAGTCGTTTTGTGGGTGCTGCTGTAATGTCAGCTGTACTTTTCACAAAAATAGAAAAGCTCTCAATATTCAAACTTATTTTTCCTTTGCCTTTGAAAGATATTGCAGATATTATAAAAATAGGTCTTCCGTCAGCAATGGAAACATTTCTGTATAATCTTTCACAGGTGGTTATTACCTCAATAGTGCTTACATACCTCACAGATACTGAACTTATAACAAAAACCTATGTTCAGGATATATCAATGTTTTTTTATATTTTTGCTGTAGCTATAGGTCAGGCTTCACAGATAATAACAGGTCATAATGTAGGTGCAGGTGAAATGGATAAGGCATACAGGGATGGTTTAAAAGCATATCATTATGCTCTTGGCTGTACACTTGCAATGTGTTCTGTCGGGATATTCTTCAGAAGTCAGCTTCTCGGTATCTTTACTGATGATGAAAACGTAATAGCACTCGGTTCAACAGTCATAGTTGTAAATCTTTTGCTGGAGCTTGGCAGAACTACGAATATAGTGGTAATTGCACAGCTCAGAGGTGCAGGAGATGTTTATTTTCCGACCATATGTGCTATATTTTCAATGTGGCTGATAAGTGTACTCGGAACTTATATTCTTGCTGTAAGACTGAATATGGGAATATACGGATTATGGGCAGGAATAACGGCAGATGAATGTATAAGAGGCATACTTATGGTCATCCGCTGGAGAAGCAAAAAATGGCAAAGCAAAGCTGTTGTGAATCAGAACGGAGGGAAAAATAATGAACAGGTCAGCAGTGATCCACAGGTCGAACTCTGAATATACCTATGCTGCGGATAATGATACGGTCATCGTAAAGCTTCGCACAGGCAAGGATATTGACAAAGCATATATCATAAGTGAAGACCCGTTCATCCATGAACTTAACCGTAAAAGAGAATGGTACGGAATAAAACAGAAAATGGAAAAATGGCTCGAACTTACCGACCATTTTATCTGGAAAATAAAACTTAAACCTCAATATAAGAGATTACAATATTATTTTGAACTTGAATGTGAAGGGGAAAATTATTATCTTTACGAAAACAGGCTTTGCAAAACATCAGAGTCTTCGGAAAGATCAAAGCAGTATTTTAAATTTCCCTGGCTCAATCCCTCCGATGTGATAACACCGCCTTCATGGGTGGAAAAAACAGTATGGTATCAGATAATGCCCGAAAGGTTCAGTCGTGATAAAAACTTTGAAAATAACGGACGTTACAAAGAATGGGGAAACATGGCAGACCCACACATTGAAGACCTCTATGGAGGAAATCTGAGAGGTATAACCGAGCGTCTGCCATATTTAAAAGACCTGGGGGTGGGTGGAATTTATATGACCCCTGTATTTCATTCACCCTCAAGTCATAAATATAACACTATAAACTATACCTTGATAGACCCCGGTTTCGGTACTGACGAGGATATGGTGAAGTTAGTGGAAACAGCACATAGTATGGGTATGCGTGTAATGCTTGATGCAGTATTCAATCATTGCGGCAATCAGTTCGCCCCATGGAAAGATGTGCAGAAAAACGGCAGAAATTCTCCGTATTATGACTGGTTTTTTGTAAACGGAGATAATATAGACAAAGAGGATTATTCTACAGCAGACGGCAGATTTTATTCATTCAGTTTCTGGGCGGGTATGCCGAAATTCAATACGAATAATCCTGAAGTGATCGATTATTTTACGGATATTACTTCTTCATGGGTCAGAAACTGGGGGATTGACGGAATACGTTTTGATGTGGGTGATGAAGTTTCCCATACATTCCTCAGAAGTCTTTATAATTCACTTAAAGCGATTTCTCCGGACATTTATCTTTTGGGAGAAATATGGAATGATTCTCTCGGCTGGGTCACAGGCAGAGAATATGATGCAGTTATGAACTATCCTTTAAGTAACTGTATAAATGATTTCTGGAAATACCCTGAAATGAATTCGACTGATTTTATGTACTATATGAATTATTGCCGTTCACTTTATCCCGAACAGTCGGCAAGGGCGATGTTTAATTTTCTTGATACACATGATACATCAAGAGCTATCGAAAGCTGTAAGAATAAGGATGTACTTTTGCAAAAGCTGACAGCACTCATAACTCTGCCGGGTACACCATGCATATATTACGGCACAGAAATTGCTATGAATGGTCTTTATGCACCGTTCAACCGCCGCTGTATGCCATGGGATGAGATAGATTCGGGAATGTATAAAGAATTCAGTCAAAAGGTATCTTCGCTTATAAAGCTGAGGGAAAAATACCCTGCCTTATCTGAAAGTGAAATGCAGTTTATTATAAATGAAGATGAACCAAGGCTTATAAGCTACATAAAAGATAGTAAGGTGAAAGTCTGGCTGAATGCAGCCGAAAATGATGTTGATATACCTGATAACATAAAAGTATGTTATTCAAATCTTTATGATACTGAAAATAAAATACTTCATAAAGATGGTATTCTTGTGGCAAAATTATTATAATGCTTATTCCTCTTACTGATAAATATACCCAAAACAGGCAGCACCTTTGATTCAGGTGTTGCCTGTTTTGTATGTAAAAGGGAATTTTTGTAATATTTATACTAATTTCTGTATAATTATTGAAAATAATAATTCTGTATGATATAATGAAACTGTACATTTGTACTTGCTGCAAGTCTGCAAATATAATTAAGGAGGTATTTTGATGAAAAGGAAAAAACTACTCAGAAAAATTCTATCAACAGCACTTTGTGCAGCTTTGCTCACTGGTGCGGCAGCAACAGCATCAATAAGCACTTACGCAATAAGCGGGCCTATGCAAGGTTATGAGAATGAATGGGGCGACAGAAATTATGCGTATGTAGAGCTTATTTGTCTGGAAGAAGAAGGCTATTTCAAATGGGAATTTGATGAAGAACAGGGTATGGGCTATGTTGTTCAGCATGAGATCTATAAAGATGGTGATGTTTTTAATGAACCGATAGAAGAGGATGCAGCACATCTTTACGGATATGAAGGCGTTTCGTATGACAAAGATACAAATACCCTCACACTGAGTAATGTGAAAGAGCCTTTGAAAAGGCTTTGTATTTCAGCTATGGGTGATGATTTCAAGCTGATAATACAGGGAGAATGTGAGCTTGCAGGTATTAATATTTATGATGATTATAAAAATCACGGATACAGCGGTCTTACTATCGGAGGTACAGGTCATCTTGTGCTGAATAATAATAATTTTGAATATAAACGTCCTGCAATATTGTTCAGCGGTGAGGAATCTCCCGAAAAGCTCACTCTGGGTAAAGATGTAAGCATAGAAATGTATGGCGTCAGAAACGAAAGTTATTATGAAGAAGATGAGGGAGAACAGCCTGAATCTGTGGTAATTGCCTGGTACGGTTCAAGTATACCCGATTCAAGCGTTCTTGCTGTTCAGAACGGTCAGAAAATTGATGTTGATACAGGATTTATATATGATTATCCTTCTCCCGAGCAAGAGGCTGTTTATCTGTCAAAATCAGGTGTTGCCTACGATCTTTATCCTGCTGAAAACGAAGAAGATCCCGATGGTATATATGCTGTATCGACAAATTACAAAAATGAAGATCTGTCACCTGATGAAAAAATTTATTTCAAAGTCAGGAAATATTATTATGTAGAGCGTTTTGATTGTCTTATGGAGGACAAAAGCTTTAAGAGTGAAGAAATGAATGAAGAAGAATTTGAAGCTTCACCATATAAGATAAACACATTTGAATCTCAGAAGAAAGTAGCTTTCTATGATGAAAGATATATAAATGAAAACTGGTATTATACAGGCTATCAGCTCACAAACAAGGAAGATCCAGATGGAATTTATTCTATAAGCCGCTACATCTACGGTAAAACAGAGGAAGAACATCGTGAAAGATATAGTATGTATCTTTTGGGGTATGACGAAGAAAATAATAAATACACCCGTCCTTCTGATGATTCGGCTTACTATCTGAATGAAGATGAATTTGCACAAAATGGCTTTGTTCCTGTGACCGATGATAACGGTGATCTTATTAACGTGCATATTCCCGTTGCAGATGATTCAAGCAGTTATTATTCATATTATCTTGTTAAGGATCCGGCTCAGCCTGATCTGATATATGGTATAGACAGCGATTACTATTTTTCATACCAGCCTGACGTGAATTACTCACTAAACAAGATAACATATAACGAAAATTACGGTAAATATATTCTTGATCCTGATTTCAGCACATCTATCCGTGCAGGCGATTTTGCTGATTCTCCCTATGAATATGTAATGGACGAAATTCCGGAATCAATGCCCTATTATAGTCAGTTAAACGGTTACAGCATCTGGGTGGATGATAACGGAAAAAGATACACAACATTATATCTTTCAGGTGAGGGTATGACAGCATTCAGCTTTAGCGATGATGATACATTTATAGCAGGAGATAAAACATATTATGCTCTCACTCCTACAGATGTAAATCCTGATGATCTCACACGGTACAAAGTAAAAAGTGATACACAGTTCAATCATTTTGTATACGGTGACTATCTGAACTACACAAGCAAAGATCGTCCGCTTACAAATCTTTCAGTCCTTGAAAATGAAACTTCTGTTGTAGGAAAAGCAGTAGAACTCAAAGCTGAGGCAATAGGAGGAACAGAGCCATATAAATACGCATTCATGTATAAGCTTTCCACAACATCTTCTTGGAAAACAGCCGGCACAAAATTCGGAGACAGTTCCACAGCTTCTTTCACACCAAAAACAGCAGGCACTTATGATATACTTATAAGCGTAAAGGATGCAACAGAAAAAACAGCTGCAAAAAGATTTACTCTTACAGTAAACGATAAGCTTGTAAGTAATTCAACAGTAAGTGCAACAGAAGTAAATGTAGGCACAAAGGTAACGCTTACAGGCGGTGCTCAAGGAGGCAAAGCACCTTATTTCTACACATATCAGTATCAGAAACCGGGATCAAACTCATGGGTAACACTTGGTGAGAAATATGGTCTTGCTGCATCTCAGACCTTTACTGCAAAGATTAACGGTGTATATAATGCACGTGTGCTTGTAAAAGACAGTGAAGGCACAGTCAAATCTTCGGTATTTGAGATCAATGCAACAGGCTCACTTCTTTCCAACAACTCAACAATAAGTGCAGATGCTGTATCGGCAGGTCAGAAGATAACAATGAGTGCAAAAGCAGAGGGAGGAGTTGCTCCTTATTTATACACTTATGAAATCAAAAAGCCCGGTGCTTCATCATGGACTACTGTAGGCAAGCGTAATTCTACCGCAGCAACTGCTTCATTTACACCCGCTGACAGCGGTGAATATGAAGCAAGAGTTCTTGTAAAGGATGCTAACGGAACAGTAGCATCAAAGGCATTTAAAGTAACAGTGGCAGGCAAGGCACTTACAAATAATTCAACTGTCAGTGTTTCAGGCAGCAACTGTAATATTACTGCCGTTGCCAACGGAGGTACAGCTCCATATACCTATACAATGCAGTATAAGAAAAAGACTGATTCAAAATGGACTCTCTTAGGAACAAAATACGGTTCGGTAAATCTGGGTGTATTTGAACTTAAAGCGAATGCAGATGAATATGAAGTTCTTGTAAGTGTAAAGGATGCTGATGGAACGATAGTTGCAAAGAGAATTGCCGTAAAATAAAATTATAGCTTAACAACTATGAATGAGCAAATCTGACAAATTGCACAAACAACCTGTCATTCTGAGGAGCGTAAGCGACGAAGAATCTTTTCGATAATGCTGCTTTAGTGGAAAAGATCCTTCGCTTACGCCCAGGATAACATATTGGGAATGATCCGGATGACAAGATTATTGTGCATAATCACGAACAATTATAAATTTGCTCTTTTATAGTTAACAAAAAGGAGTTACCAATGCATAAAAACATTGGTAACTCCGATTTTTTTGCTTAGAATAAGTAAGCAAGGTTATTATCAGCGGAAAGGTTGTCAAGAGAATAAAGCACAAGTACAGCTTCGGCATTTTCTTTTTGAGCTATTGCCGAAACATCTTTTTTATAATATCTCAGGTCAACCATTATTATTTTGCTGTAATTCTGTGAAAGGAAAGGAACTATAGTATGTGCATATGAATCCTTTACTACTATAAGAGTTCCGCCTTTTGCTGCTTTGTTTGTAACCGTCACTATACTGTGATTACCGTCAAGGAATACAGGATATTTGTCATCTTCACTCAGTCTTTCGGTGAAAAAATAACTGTCCGAAGTTTTGCTGTCATTTCCATCTGTTATTTCAACCTTTACAGAATCTTCAGGCTGATTTATATTACTCCAGAGTTCTATATTATCAGGTGAAACAGTCCACAATGCACTTTTTGAGTAAGATGTACCGTAAAAATCCTTTATTATTTCTTTGGTGAAATCCTTTTTATCCACAGGAGTATATCCCATTGGCTCTGAAAGGAGTTTATAACATTCATATGCTCCTGTCGAAGTCCAGTGATGATCGGTTTTGTAATAAAGCTGTTTTGAACTCCAGTTTGCCGAAAAATCATCAGTTACATCTTTGAATATTACCTTTTTGCTCAAAGTATCACCAAATGATCTTATCAGCTTGTCATCGTTATATACTTCATGGTTGAGAGGCAGATATTCACTGTTTATGAAGCCGGAAGAAGGAATAAGCGTCATATATACCGGAATATCCACCGACTCAGCAAATTCGCTTATATATCCGGCATTTTTCAGGAGATTTTCCTTATTTTCGGCAGGCTTCGGGAAAAGATAGCCTTCCGAGCCGAGATAAATACCCTTTGATCCGTTCTGACCGCATAATAATTCATAAAATGAACCAATTCCCGCAAAAAGATTTCTTCCGGGAATATGGTCTGAAAGATAGGTGTCCAGCTCCCTTTGAAATTTCCCGTCAATTATTGTCTGTGCATTTGTTTCGGGAAATGCCGAAAGATTTCTTTTTTCCTGCGGTGAATGGTCAGCCTTTGGAAGAACAAAGTACAGTATCATAAAGGTGAATATGCACAGAATGAAAATGAACGAAGGGAGATACTTTAAAGCTTTTTTGATTTTCATAAAAAATACTTCCTTAATTTGTATTACCCATCAGAATTTGAAATAAAGAAAGGGGTTGTAGTCACTGCTCACAAGCTCCGCTGTACAAACAGTCATTGCAAGTATGCAGGCGATATTGTCAAAAACACATAATGCCAAAGGACTTTTGATCAGTTTATAAAGCTTCTTAGGCAGAGGCGTTGAAAATACGGCAGCGGATAAAAGCAGGGGGATATATGAGAATACGGTAGCTTTAAGGTCTGCACTTATCCCAAAACCGTCAGAACCGAAGAGTCTTAGTATAAATGATCCCATTTCTCCCATATCTTCAAAATAGAACAGTACCCATCCGAAAACGAAGATCAGTATTGTATAAATATGTGCAAAGGTTACGGGTATTTTCTTGAGAAGCTTAAGAAGGAATATTTTTTCTATGCTGAGCAAAATACCGAAATATAGTCCCCATAATATGAAATTCCAGCTTGCACCGTGCCATAGTCCGGTCAGAAACCATACAACACCGATATTTATAAGCTGTCTGCCAAGACCTTTTCTGTTTCCGCCGAGCGGAATGTAAACATATTCACGAAACCATGTTCCGAGTGAAATATGCCATCTTCTCCAGAATTCTGTGACACTTTTTGAGATATACGGATAATCAAAGTTCTTTACGAATTCAAATCCGAACATTTTTCCCAGACCTATTGCCATATCGGAATATCCGCTGAAATCAAAATATATCTGAAATGTATATGCAACTATTCCTACCCATGCACCGACTGCACCCGAATCTGCCCCTCCTTCACGAAGAGCATCCCAGAGTTCGCCCATCTGATTTGCAATAAGTATTTTCTTTGAAAGACCTATAAGAAATACTTTTACACCGTCGGTAAACTGTGCAAGTGACTCTTTGCGGTTCATAAGCTGTTCTGCTACATCTTCATAGCGTACTATCGGGCCGGCAATAAGCTGGGGGAAAAGTGAAACATATGTTCCGAAGGTTATTATATTTTTCTGCATTTTGACAGTGTTCCTGTATACATCTATTGTATAGGACATTGTCTGGAATGTGTAGAATGAAATGCCTATCGGAAGTGCTACCTCAATTACGGGTATATTTAAAAATGGCAGCACGATATTAAGTGTTTCACCTATAAAGCCTGCATATTTAAAAAATCCCAAAAGTCCTATATTTATTATTATAGCAGCGATGAATACAGCTTTTGCAAAAACTTTTTTCTCACGTTTCAGACCTATGATTATTCCTGCTGTATAGTTTACCGCAATGGAAACAAGCATAAGTATCACAAGCATTGGTTCTCCCCATGCATAAAACACAAGGTCAACGATAAACAATGTAAGATTACGGAATTTTTTAGGTGTTATATAATAAAGTGCAAGGGTTATAGGCAAAAACATATAAAGGAACAGTAAACTTGAAAATATCAAGTAATTTCACCTTCCTATCATTTATTAAGGTTTTCCTTAAATATTTCTTTTATCTTATCAGCATCGGCAGACATAACAAGTGATACATAAAGTCCGTCTGTTTCTACCTTTGCATTTTCGATAATCGTCATCTGATCAGGATCGTAATTCTGTATTACGTTGTATGTGGCTTGCCAGTTATCCTGAAGCTTCTGAGCGATGAATTTTGCATTTTCTTCATCTTTAGCCTTAAAGTAGATGATTTGATCCTGTCTTACGCCGTTTGTGCATACTGCACCTGCAAAATCAGTCATATTTTCATCTGTTATACCGAAAACACGCTTAACCCTTGCCTCTGTGAAGTCGCTCATATCTTCGGGCAGAGTAACTTCCTTTTTTACTTTTTCAAAAGCGGCTTTGAGTTCCGATGTTTCTTCTGTCGCAGATGTGTCTGACGGGGAGGTTTCTGTTGAGCTTTCTGCAGATGATGAAACTGTAGAAGTTTCACTTGTTGCTGAGGAAGATTTATTTTCGGAATCATTTCCACAGGCACAAAGTGCAAGTGCGAGAGAGCATACTGTTATTGCAATAAAAATTTTTTTCATTGAAAATCATCCTTTCACTGATCGTTTACATGGTTTTTGAGATAAGTTACCCACTGATTGCAGCCGGCATCGGAAAAATGCAGTCCCATTGCTGTTGCGTCACTGCAATATTCATATATAAGATTACCGTTACCGTCTTCTACTGCCGACGCTATATCAAGGTAATGATAGCCCCTTTCGGCACATACTGTTTTAAGCTTTGCGTCAAACTGAGCTATGGTAGTGTTGTTCAGGTCACGAAGCTGTGAATCAACAAGCATAGGAGTGACGGATTCTATATATATGACAGCCGAAGGGCAGGCAGCTTCTACATTTGAGGTGAGAATTTTCATATTCTCTATTGACTGATCCACCCCGTAAAGACCTATATCATTCATACCAAGCATAATGAATATTTTATTCGGCTGTATCATTTTTACACCATCCGGTACGGTATATTTTGTTCCGTTATATACAGGGTGAACATTATCTGCCCTGTTAATATCCCAAAGTGCATTTCCATATCCCAGACTTCCGGCACAAAGGAACTGTGCATTTCCAAGTGAACCATAATCGGCATAATATGAAAGTTTAAGTGTTACACTGTCGCCTACAAAAAGTGCATCATTAAACCATGATGCATCAACAGGTGTTCCTGTTGGCTGCGGCTGTGGTTTGGGCTTTGGTGCAGCCGAACTTTCCTGCGGCTTTTGGCTTGATTCCTGAACGGGTTCAGGACTGGGCTCGGGAACAGGCTCGGGACTTGGCTCAGGTATGGGAGCAACGCTCGATTCGGGTACAATACTTGATTCAACAATTTGTTCACTGCTTTCCTGTATCGGAGCAACGAAACTTTCCGGTTTTGATTCTTGTTTACTTTCCTGTTTTGAAACAGTTGAGCTTTCTGTTTTGGATTCCTGTTTTGAAGCAACAGAACTTTCTTTTTCAGACTCTTTTTTGCTTTCCTGTTTTGAAACAACAGAACTTTCTTTCTTTGATTCCTGTTTACTTTCTTGTTTTGAAACAACAGAGCTTTCTTCAGTTTTTGTTGTTTCAATTACCGAGGATTCCGGTGCTGATGAAGCTGAATTATTATCCTCTGCACCGCACCCGCAAAATGTAACTGCAAGCAAAGCAGAAATAACTGTGATAAAAATAGCTTTATTTTTCATATTCTTTACACCTGTATCATGCTCAGTCATTTACATGGTTTTTAAGATATTCAACCCATTTGGCACAGCCTTCATCCGAAAAATGAAGTCCCATAGCTTCGGGATCACCACAGTATTCAGAAATCAGATTGCCGTTTCCGTCATCAACTGCTGAATAAACGTCAAGGTATTTGAAGCCCTTTTCTTCACATATAACTTTGATTTTTTCGTCAAATTCCTTGATTGTTGTGTTATTAAGGTCTGTGAGCTGCATATTTTCAAGCATTGGTGTTACAGACTGGATATAGATTACTGTATCGGGGTTTTCTTCTGCAAGACGTGTTGTTACCTTTTCCATACCTTCAACAGCACCGTCAACACCATAAAGACCTATATCATTCATTCCAAGCATTATAATAAGCTTTTTTGGAGCTATAGTTTTTGTTCCGTCAAATACAGTATATTTTGTGCCTTCATATACGGGATGAACATTTCCTTCTTCGTCAATGTCCATAAGAGAGTTGTTATATCCTAAACTTCCGGCACAAAGGAATGCGGCATCCCCAAGACTGCCGTTTTCCGCATAGTAAGAAAGTTTAAGTGTAACGCTGTCACCGATGAATTCTGCATCATTGAACCATGATGTATCAACAGGTGTTCCTGCAGCGGAGCTTTCTTCGGTTTTGGATTCTTCAGTTTCAGACTGTGTTTTGCTTTCTTCACTCGTTTCAGATACTGCCGATGATTCAGTGGAAGATGTTTTTGCTGATGCTTCAGAATTTTCCTTTTTGTCACCGCTCTGACAACCTGCCGCAAGTATTGCAAGTATAATTGCAGCTGAGGGTAATAGTGCTTTCAATTTCATTTCCTTTCACTCCTGTACGTTTTCTTTTAGCGGGAAAAATACCGCAACTTTAATTTTAACCCCATACGTTCTTAATGTCAACAAAAAGAGCCGATTTTTACAGCTTATTTCATAAATTTATGTTGTATGTCTCAGTGAAAAAATATTAAAGTATTTTTTTTATGCAAAAAAATAAGGTCATCAATTTAATTTGAAATCAATGACCTTTTATATTAAAAAATCAGCGGATAAGTCTTATCTGACCGATGAAGGGTATATCCTTAACTTTACCGGCTTTTATATTTTTTATATTCGTATAGATTATAAATACAGGAATTGCAAAACACAATGCTGTCACAATTATTCCGACTATCCAACCTGCAATACTAAGACGATAGCCGTCAAATGTATTTTCAACGAAAGCTATGCTGATGATATTGGCAAAAAGAGCATATATTGAGCCGAAAATTATCTCAACAATAAGTGTAAGTAATCCCTGATTAGCATAAAAACGTGATGACAGGGAATTGCTGCAAAAAGCATATGGAACCCAGAAGGTTATACCTAAAGCTGCAAGAATACAATGTTTTCTGTGTGCAGCAAAATCATTCTGATCGTAATTATGAGTATAATCCTTCGTATCCTGAAATTTTTCTATCCAGCCTTTGAGCGTTGTTGGATTCTCCTTTTTTTGTTCTTCGTCTTCTTCAGTCTCCTCTTTCTTTTCAAAAACAAATTTTGTCGGATCAAAAGAAGGATGATTTTCTATAGGTTTAGCTTTTGGAACTTGTGGTTCTTCTTCAATATCATCATTAGTGGGGGCAGGCTTTTGTTCGTAAGCTGTTTTATTAAGCTGAGGTTTAGCAGGCTGCTGTTCATAAGCCTGATATTCCTGTTGAACGGGCTGTTGTTCATAAGGCTGATATTCCTGTTGAACGGGCTGCTGTTCATAAGGCTGATATTCCTGCTGAACAGGCTGCTGTTCATAAGGCTGATATTCCTGCTGAACAGGCTGCTGTTCATAA
>OMZF01000144.1 GCA_900315465.1 uncultured Eubacteriales bacterium
TCCGGTGGACACCTCTGCCGAAGGCAGAAGCACCGACCGAACCGACAGGTGAGACCCGGGGGACTTCTTGCCCGTTTAGGTTAAAATAATTTCCCTATTATGTATGCTGTTTACTTTAACTTCAGATCTGTTACCATTATATGGATTTTCAAGCCATGAAATTAACGCAAATACAGCCATAGGCATTGTCATTCCCAGATAAGTGAACATTTCACCGTAATAAGAAAAATTGAATGATATTAGCCCATACAGCAAACTGAAAATCACCATTAATAATTGTCCCCAAGGATTTCCCTTCGCACTAAGTATAAGAGAAGTAACTCCGATGATCGAAGCAGACAGAGTGAGATAATTTTCTCTGTCAAATACAAAAAATGATATGATAATTGAAATTACTGATACACTCCATAATACAATTTCCGTTTTTGAAAAATATCTTATTATTTTATTCATGATAATCTCCTGAAAAAAGCACCCGCATACACATCTTCTAAGACCTTACGATGTGTAAACGGATGCTTTATGCATCTTCTACCCGGTGGCAGATTAATTCTTTTACCAAATGAATGGTATAAGCCTGTATTTAACTTTTTTCTTATATTCGGCATATCCTTCAAGCCCGTTTTCAAGTACAGTTTCTTCATTTTTTATTCTGAATGCTATTGCAAACGGATATATAAGAAAAATCAGAAACGAAAACAAAGAACCCAATACAAGAGGAATTGACAAAAACATAAGTATCGTAGCCGAATACATCGGATGACGCACTATACCATACAAACCTGTATCTATGACCTTCTGACTTTTCTGTACCTCAATGGTTCTCGAAAGGTAGGTATTTTCCCGAAGCACTTCGGCATACATGGCATACGACAACAAAAATACCGCAGAAGCTATTATAATAACAATCGGATGAAGTGATAACCAGCCAAATCTGTGATCCAATCCTGCAATGATAAATCCTGACAGAAACATTATTCCGCTTACAGCTACCACTCCCCTCTGCTCTTTTTCCTTTTCCTTTGTATTAAGTCGTTTTTCAAGGAGTGCGGGATTTTTAAAAAGCATCACTATTCCCATTATAAACATAGGTATAAAAAGAAGTCCGATAAATAACCAGCCGTTTATAAATTTAAGCGAGCCGGCAGGCAAAAACACCAGAATCATTATAATAAGCAGCCCTGCAAAATATTTTATCAAAGCTTTTGAAATAAGAGCTTTTTCATATTGATCACCTGTTTTGATATGCTGATATTATAAAAATATCATGTGCAGTATCTGCTGTCAAGACTATTTCAAATTTTTTACTGACTACATAGATTTTCAAAAGCATATATACCTAATAAACTGACTGTTGTACCCTATCCCAAAAGTACAACAGTCAATTTTTTATACATAATTATTATTCTTTTTCTTCATCGGAAACTGCTTTTTTCTTTTTGACGGAACGAATGACCATGACAATTATAAATAACAAAACAAGTGCAGCACCTGCCGAAATAAGAAATATCGGATTGACATTTATTGTTTTCTTTTTGATATATACGATACTGCTGTTATTGTCTGCATCAAATACAATATAACTTCCGTCTTTTACATATTCGGTCACAGTCGGCTCTTTGCCATCTTTTATAAGAAAGAGTTCCCCACCGTCATCAGCTTTCATTCTTACCTTGAAAGTACCGATGTAATCGTTTACAGAGATTTTTACAGCCGAAAGAAGCTTTCCACCGTCATAGGGTTCTTTTTCCGTATCTATACTGAATTCTTCTGCTTTAAGCTGCTGTCCTTCATAGAAATTGCCTTCTGCAAGGAAAAGAGGAATATCTTCTGCTGTAGAAATAGTCGTTCTGGGATTTTTGTAACTGCCCCCTACCGTCTGACTGTAGAGTATGCTGTCATTCTGAAATTTATCCCATTTCCAATATTTTACTCCATCCATCGGAACATCGGGCAGTTTATCTATTTTCCCACCATACGGAACTTCAATGACACTTACCGTCTTGCCGTTTGCTGAAAATGTAACGGTTATCTTCTTGAAAATATCGGGAATATTTTTAAGCTTTATCATTTCCTGATAACTGAGCGGCTCTGCCTTTCCTTTGTAGCTTACACCGTCTATACCGCCTACTCCATTTTCAACGAAATAACAGTTATTTACATCCACATCTGCACCGCCCGAAATGATACCGACATTTTCTTCTCCTTTTTCAATATAGGAAAAGGCTTTGCAGCTGTCTACTTTTCCGCCGTTACCAACAATACCTCCTACATAACTTACACCGTACATAACCGTTCGTGAACAGGAATTTTTGACAGTGCCTCCATTTTTACCGATAATACCTGCACAATACTCTCCTGTCGAAACATTTATCGTACCAGATGCGATACAGTCTGTGATAAGCCCAAACTCGGAGCTTCCTGCAATCCCCCCTGCATACTGCTTTTTAGCACTGACCTCACCGGAACTTGTGCTATCTTTTATCACAGCAAATATAAGATAATTTGCATCAGTAAGCAGATAATCGGAAATCTGTAATTTATCCTCTGCATCAAATTCAACTTCAAAAGCTGTTACTCCTGTAATACCTCCTGCATTTGTTTCGGCATCCACATTACCATTGTTTATACATCCGCTGATGATACCTTTTTTATAATTATCAGTTTCGGAAACATCTTTGCGATAATCGGTTTTTATCTGAGAAAGATCTTCGGCTGTAGTAGTAAGTGAATCTGAAAGAGATGTTATACTGTTTTTAAGATCAAGTGCATCCTGTCTTATTATTGCCGAATCCGAACTTAAAAGATTTTTCAGACTTGATGCACTGTCTGATACACCCTTGATATCTTTAAAAATACTTTCAGTATCCGGCTTTGAGTAGGATGTATCTGCAATTATCTCCTCAAGTTCTTCTATAAGATTTTCACTTTCGGGATCAATATGTTCATTTTCAAGATGTTCTTTTTCTTCTGTTCTTATCTCTGCAATTATATCAAATACTTCATTAAGATCAATTACTGTATTATCCTTGCCGAATATTTCCTTTAATTGTGTTATAAGCTCTCTTGTCTTTTTATGATCATGCTTTTTAACCGATTCCTTTATCTGAGCAACAAGCAGATCGGATGTTTTTTTCAGTTCTGCCGTATTATTCTGTATCTGGTTTACTGCAATATTTGTATCCGTCTTTGCCGCATTCAGATAACTCCGTATAGCTGACACTTCATTTTCAATATTCTTTGATGAACTGTGTGCATCCTGTTCAAGCTTTGTAAGCTTTGCATCTATATCATCAATAGATGTTCTGAGAACTGTAAGCTTACTTTGAGAAAAATCCCATGAAGAATACGGCTGGAGCTGTCCTGCAATTCCTCCCACATCTTTTTTGCCTGTTACTTCTCCGTTATTTGTACAGTTTTCGATTTTTCCGCTTTGTCTGCCGACAATACCGCCGACATTGTAGCCTGTTCTGTCAAAGCCGATGTATCCGCTGTTTTCACACGAAATTATAACTCCTTCGGAGAGACCTGCAATTCCCCCTATATCCGAAATATCATAAAATGAATCCTCTGATACATCCGATACATCAAAATCCCTGATACTGAAACTTCTTACCGAAGTGCTTTCAACCGTTATTTCTTCGTTATTGACCTTACCGCTGTTGGTACAGCCTTCAATAACTCCTTCGTTATAACCGCATATACCTCCTGAACGGTGCTGTGCTTTTACAGAACCGGAGAAATTACAGTCCGTAAGAAGACCGGTATTTTTTCCCGCAATACCTCCTGCATCTTCCCTGCATCCGATATTGCCCTCAAAAGTACAATTTTCAAGAGTACCTCTGTTTGTTCCGACAATACCTCCGGCAACCAATGAATCAGGCTGAACATTTCCCTGAATTTTAAGATTTTTTATTCTTGCTTTCTCAGTGGTATATCGCATAAAACCCATCGAAGAATCTTTTTTGACTATATTCAGCCCCTTTATTGTATGACCGTTACCATTAAATGTCCCTGCAAAGCATGGTATACATACAAAATCGGTATGTTTTACATCAATATCATTCTGAAGTTCAACTGTAAGACCTTCACTGAAACTGTCCAAAGTGCATTTTTTTGAAAAATCTATAAGCTCTTCCACTGTCGAGATAGTAAAAGTATTATCATAAGCTCTTACAACAGGTGCGAAAAATGATACGGATGAAAAACCGATAACAGCAGATAAAATCAATGAGATATGCTTTTTCATTTATCGTCACCTCCCAGACTTATCTTAAATTTGGTTTTTTCTATAAGCTTATCAAGCAGAACTATTATCTGCGGCAGAACAGTAAGTACAAGTATGACTGAGATCAATGCCCCCCTGCCTACTGCCAAACCTATATGACCTATATATACATCACTGACCCTGAGTGCAATAAGAAAACCTGCCATTGTAAGAATAGTACCCGATGTAAGCACTGTCGGGAAGCTTTCGTTTACTGCAAGGGACATTGCTTTCTTTTTATCAAATTTATTCCTGAGTTCCTGATAATGATTCATAATAACTATGGCATAGTCTATAGTCGCACCCATCTGAATAGCCGACACTATCATATTTGTAACAAATGAACTTGTCACGTTTGTGAGATACGGGAATGAAAAATTCATCCATATACTTCCCTGAATTACAAATACAAGTAATACTGAACCTGCAACACTGCGGAAGGTAAGAAGAAGTATCACAAGCACAAACAATATTGTAAGAACATTTATTTTTGTACTGTCACTGTTAAAGGTATCAGCCAGATCTCTTGCACTTGTTATTTCACCTATTACAAGAAGTTTTTTATCTGTGTCGGGATAATATTTTTTAGCCGCATTTCTTATATCATCTACGAGCTTTACACTGTTTTCGCCCTCAACTGGAACTGTGGCAGATATAATGATACGGTCATAATTTTCTCCCTGAAGCTGATCCATACCCATTTTAAGCTTTGAACGAAGTTCAGAAAGCTGTTCGGATTTATTTTCATCAAGGTTTATGATACCCTGATCCGTCTTTTCAAAAAGGTAAAGGAACATATCTATAAGCGGTATCTCGTAATCATTCACACTTTTAAAAATACCCTGATACTGCTGATGCTCCACACCGTAAGCCTGATAAAGAATATTCGCTTCCTCAAGATCTATATCAAGAAGTTCGGAGAACATTCTCGGCGTATATTTATCCGTAAGAACATGACCCTCCTCAGATTCCGTATTTGCAAGACCTGTTATAGTCTTGATATTATCCATTTTGGATATTTCCTTGATTATGGACTTTTCGGCTTCATAATTTCCATTGGGAACTATAAGAGCTATCTGAGTTGAATTATCAAATGTATCTGTTATCTTATGCATTGTAGCACGGCTTTCCGAATAGATAAGTTCGTTTATGGTGCTGTCTGCAAAAGCATAATTTGCCTTGGATGAAAAATAAATCGAAAGAGGAATCATTATAACAAACAGCCACACAAAGCAATATTTTGATTTTGTAAGTATCCTGCCCCACCACTCTATATCGGGAACAAGGTTTCTGTGTGCGGTTTTTTTGAGAAGCTTCGGAAAAAGGAGTATAAGACCCGGCATAAGCAGCAAAACAGAAAGAATACTGAAAATGATGCCCTTTGTAAGCACAACACCAAGGTCATAACCCAGACGGAACTGCATAAGAGTAAGTGCCATCAGTCCGGAAATTGTTGTAAGGCTTGATGAAGATATTTCAATAATACCCTTTGAAAGAGCCTCAATAAGTGCTTCCTTTTCATTTCCGAGTCTCAGAACCTCGTCCTGATACCTGTGTATAAGAATGATAGAATAGTCTATAGCCAGTGCAAGCTGCAAAATTACAGCAATAGAATTTGTTATAGATGAAATTTCTCCAAGCAGGTAATTCGTACCCATATTCAGAACAGCAGCAAAAGCAAATACTACCCCGAAAATAGCCACTTCAAAATAACTTCTTGATGTAAAAAGCAGCACCAGAACAATTACACTTGCTGTCAGAAGCAATACTCCGCCCATTTCAGATGCGACCTGTGCCGAATAGTTTTCTCCTATACCTGAGGAAATATAAACATCATAGCCTTCAAGGTCTTTTTTTATGTCACTGAGTGCATCTATTACCTTCTGATCACTTTCTGTTCCATCGAATGAAACAGACATAAGTGCTGCAGAATCAACAAAATGTGCTTTTGAATCGTCAAGAGTAACACCGGTAACGTGTTCATTTTCAGCCATATGATCTGCAAGCTGCTGTGCTTTCTCATAGGTAATATTTGATACCATTATATCAGCCATACCATAGGTGATAAATTCATCCTCCATTATGGTAAGCCCCTGACGTGTTTCGGTATCATCGGGCAGAAAGGCGGTAATATCCTCGTTTACCTTTACCTTGGAAATTGACATGACGCAGAAAATCGCAGCCGCAAGGAATATTGCCATTATGAAGAAACGGTATTTTACTATTGCAGTCGCAAGACCCTTCATCAAGTTACCCTTTTCCTTAATCTTTTTGATTTTTTCCATTTGTCACACTCCAATACTAAAATAAACTACACTAAATTATATACATTTGTGAAATAATAGTCAATCGACAATATGGCGGATTTATCATGTTTTTGAAACTACTGTACAAAACAAAAATATAAAATCCTCTCTGCCGATATTCGGAAGAGAGGATAATTTTTCATCAAAGATTCCAAAGACCGCTGTAACCCGTAACAAAATTTGCACCGAAGCATATTTCATAGAAGCCGTCTATACCGGAATAAGTATTATTTGCAAGATCTTCGCTTATAGATTTTGAAGTTATAACTCTCACAGGTACATCCTGCTCCTGAGGAAGTGCCGAACCGTTAAGGACACGAAGTGCATAATCGACCATAGCATATGCCGTCCATTCATAGCTTTGTGCAACGAGCATTTCTATACTGCCGTTCTGTGCCGCATCAAAAGCCGCCGTACTTCCGCCTGTAGAAACGATCTTGATTTTCTTTCCCGACTGGTCAACACCGCTTACAGCATCACCTATCATTGAATCATCAAGAACTACTATGTAATTTATATTGGGATCTTTGTCAATAGCCTGTTTTATCTTAGCAGAAAGACCGTTATTTACTTCAAGTGTCGAACCGCTGAGTACATTACAGTAGCCTGATGTAACATATTTCTGAAATTCATCGGCAAAGCCCTTGTATATAGAGCTTGAAAGAACGGAATCGGAATTATTTATCGCAAGTGCATTGACCTTTGCCTTATTTGCACTTATTACCCAATCTGCAAGAAGCTTTCCTGCAAGCTGATAATTTATCGGAATAGTATAATCAACATAGTGATCCTTCTGATCCTTTCCGACATTTCCTGCTGAAAGAACTCTGATACCGTTAGCCTGAGTTTTTTCTATTGCAGAAGCTATAGGGTCTTTATCTATATCTCCGTACATCAGAACAATATTGCTTTCCTGAATAGATTTTTCAAGTTCGTCATTAAAGAAAGAGGGTGTACCGTTGGATTCATTTGCAACCACACTTTTAAACCCTGCTGATTTTGCCGCACTTATAAACTGTCCTGTAACAAGAGATGTAAACGAATAATTAGAATTATCAGATATAAGTGTAATAGTTTTATCGCTTGCTATTTTCCTTGCACTTATAACATCTGACGAAGAGGAAAAATCAGGCACATTCTTATATTTTGCAATAAAGGCATTTATTTCATTCAGAGCAGATGCTGAAATATCCTCTTTAGCCTCTACTGCACTTATGTCCTTTATCTCCTCTTTTGATTCCTGAACAGATACTGTTTCACTCACCTGAGAGGATGCAGCTGTTTTTGAATTTTCAGTCTTACTGTTTTCATTATTACAAGCCGTCAATACTGCCGTACTTACGATCACTGATGCAGTAAGTATAATTGCCGTTATCCTTTTCATATTCTCCTCCGACTACAATTATTCGATATTGTAACTTTAATTATACTTCTATCATTATTAACTGTCAACAAGTATTTTTGCCGTATTTCGTCATAATAATCATGAACTTTTTGTTTGATTATTCTTTATTGATCCGAATAAAAGCGATTACAGAGGGCAAATACTAAATGTATGACTTATTTTTTCTTACGGAAGGCGTGAATATAGTGAATTTCAGAACAGACCTCGCCATTGAGTCAAACCAGCATTGTTTTGATAATATAGAAGGAGTATATTTTTCGTCTGAAAAAATGCATGATATGAACATCAGCCGCATGACTGTAAAAAGTGAAAAAGCAGCCAATAAACTAAGAAAACCAAAGGGAGAATACATTACAGTTGAAGGTCTGCCCATGACAGATAATTTCAGGGATGCATCCGTTCAGATAAAAGAAATATCAAAGCTTATTTCTCCGCTGATACCCGAAAAGGGAACGATTCTTGTAATAGGCATTGGAAATACAAATATCACACCTGATGCATTAGGGCCCGCTACTGCGGAATGTGTCATAGCTACAAGACATATAAGCAAAGAGATCGCAAAATCATCGGGGCTTGATAAGCTCAGAAGTGTTGCGGTATTATCTCCCGGTGTACTCGGACAGACAGGTATAGATGTATCGGAAATTATTCTTTCTCTTACAAAAAGCCTTGAACCGAGTGCAGTTATTGCGATAGATGCACTTTGCTGTGCAAGTCCGTCACATCTTGGAAAAACTATACAAATAAGCAGCAGTGGTATTGAGCCGGGGTCAGGAATAGGAAATAAACGTCCGTCACTCAACAAATCAACCATAGGCATACCTGTTATCGGGATAGGTATGCCGACTGTAGCCGATATAACCCCTCTTGCTTCAAAATTTTCTGAGACCGACAAAACAAAAAAATCCGGATATTCGGATAGTCTTATCGTCACACCAAAGGAAATAGATCTTCTTATAGCCCGCTCTTCAAGACTTATCGGAATGGCGGTCAATTGTGCAATTCAAAAAAATTACAGTTTCGAGGTGCTTTCAATGCTATCTTCATAAACCTTGCAGCATCAGCATATATTTATATAAAAAACAAAAGCTGTAAATATGTGCGGGAGGATAATATTATGAGGATAAATAAAGAACTGATAAGAAAGTCGGGCTTTATTTGTACAACAGCGATTCTGCTTACATCTGCTGTGATCTGTACAGGGCTCAGAATATCCGGAGTGACTCCCTCTGTTCCTCTTACGATACTTGCCGCAGAGGGTACACTTCCGGCAGCAGCTCAAAGTTACAACAAAATATCCGAAGAATCCATTATATCAAAACCCGATGAAATTTCAATTCCTGCCGTCACAGATAATATTCCAGATCCCGAAAAGAAAACCATTCCGGTATCCGAAAAAAACACTGATAAGCCCTATACTTTTGAAGCGTCTGAACCAACGGAAGAAGAACTAAAGCAATATAATGCTGAACACTCCGGTGAGGAGCAATATCCTGTTACAGAGATCAGCATAACAAAAGGGAATGAATCCTTCGGAAATATTGAAATAAAAAACTCTTCCTCATATGACCTCGATATTGCAGAAGAATTAAAAGGTAAACTTGGCTTTACTATGGAAAATACGAATGAACCGCAGGTTCTTATATATCACACTCACACAGGTGAAAGCTTTCTGACTTATGATACAGGATATTTCTTTGAAAGCTTTTATCCGAGAACAGATGATAAAACCAAAAACGTATGTGCAGTAGGAGAGGAAATATCAAAACAGCTGAATTCTGCCGGAATAGTCACCATACATGACACAACGATACATGATTCGACCTACAGCGGTGCATATGACAGAAGTATGGCTACAATACAAAAATATCTTAAAAAATATCCTACAATAAAGGTTGTGCTTGACATACATCGTGACGGGATAGGTACAGATACAGAAAGATGTAAGCCTGTTTGTACCGTAAACAATAAAAAAGCAGCACAGATAATGCTGCTTGCAGGATATAATTATGACGGCTGTGAAGAATTTAAGGATTGGGAATATAACCTTCGCCTTGCTCTGAAAATACAGAAACAGGCACAGGAAATGTATCCCGGAATGATGCGTCCTTTGTATTTTGCGGATTTCATGTATAATATGAATGCAAACACCGGCTCACTTCTTATAGAAATAGGGGCTGACTCTAACACTGTAGAGGAAGTAAGATATTCGGGATACCTTCTCGGTGAGGTATTAAAAAATGTATTGTCCCCGCCAAAAACTTGAATCATTCATCTTTTGTTGATGGCTGAGATAGAAATTTTTTCCCCAGATCATTTGCCCAGCTTTCTGTAAAACAGGAATTATAAGAAACATTTTTCTCCCTCCTGAGTTTCTTAAAATACGGCAGCGAACACCAACAGCCCGAAATTACTCCTATGACCGGCAGATAAAACGGGCCTAAAATAAGCGATTGTATCGTATGACCGAATTCATGTACAGCGACCTTATTTTTATCTCCGTATTCCCCCACAAAGATAAACATCCCCAGTGACACCCCGCCTATTTTATCACGATAGGTCACAACAGAACCATGATAAAATGCATGGGGATATTTAAAAGAAATGATAAAATATATCAGCCCTGCAAAAGTCTGAAAAAATTCCCATGTACACTGAAGGAAAATATATATTATATAACTGAGTTTTTTCATATATCCACCACTCACAGAAAATATCTTTGCAATTTCATATGCTTTTATAAAGCATGAACATATCCCTGATATCAATAACTCCGTTATCATCAATATCAGCGGCAAAGGTTTCTGCCGGTGAAAGCTCTGTTTTTTCAAGAATAAAATCACCTATTCCTGTCACATCCCTGCTGTTTACCGAACCCTCTCCGGTGACATCTCCTTTCAGTACCGTTTCTATAAAAGATGTGCTGTCCGCCGGAATATAAATTTTCCAGCCTGTTCCCACATTTCCGGAAGTTATTTCTTTGCCGTTATGATTTACTGCCCTTAAGGAAGCATCTCCGTAGTCCATGCATTTTTTGATTTCTGCAAGTGTCATATTTTCCTTCAGAAACAAATAGTTGCCCGAAAGCTCCAGTTTTCCCCTGTCTATACTGATCAGACCATTATTTGCACTTACATAAGAATTTTCTTCATTTTTTGTATTTAATTCATATTCAGGTATCTCAACAGAACTTTTGCTCACAGTTTTATCCGTACTGCTTGTAAGTATTTTTGATTCTTTGTTATCCTTATCTTCATTTTCCGATTGTTCTTTCATTTTTTGAATATCCGACTTTTTGATGATGAATATATTTCCGTTCACATAATAGCCTGTATGTTTCCCACTCGATATTAAACCGTCAATATATGTATTTGTCTCAAAATATCCCTCAGGCTTTCCTGTTTCATTAAGAATAAAGATATTCCTCCCGTTTTTCGCATAAATTCCGTCAGATGATGCACATATGCTTTCATAATCACTGCTGTATTGATACACAAATCCCTTTTCTTCATCAAAACGATATACATTCCCCTTGCTGTCGGTACAGATATTTCCGCAAGTCGTCATATTACCCTGGGGAACTTTACAGCTTATTTCTTTTTCATTTTCTATATCCAGAATCCCTCCTGATGTAATACCGTAAACTTTATCATAGGTTTCCGAATAAAACAGAGTGCTTACAGTTTTTGAAGCAGTTACATTTTTCAGCATATCCCCTTGTTTATCAAAAACTGTAACAATATTATTATTTTGGCCATCCACAGCATAAAATCTTTGCTTACAGTCTGTTTCAAGACAATTTTTATATATACCGAATTTTTCAAGAATAACACTGGTTTCCGTTCCCTTTTCGCTCAACGGAAAAATTATGCTATTACCGTTTTTGGAAGTTACCGTATATACATATCCCCTGCCTGATACAACAAAATTAATTTCAAGTCCTTCAACAGAAATATCCTTGATCTTTCCCTTTTCCGATATGACACTAAGATATTTGTTATCAGTAAATATGTAAAAGCATCCCTTACCGTCACTATAATATTCTACAGGTTCATTTGAGCCTGAAACATTCCTGTCAAAAAATGTCAGCATACCTGCCATAAGAAATACTATTGCCGATATTACGGCAAACAGTCTGCATTTCATAAATATCACGCCTCTTTGGTTTTTCTGAAAATACCCTGTTATTATTTTATTACAAAAAAACCTGAATTTCAGCATATATTTACAAAAATGCAGTAAAACTTACCGTCATTTCTTTGTCAGATATTCACTAAAAGTCATACTGACACCATAAAATCCTCCGCTACATCATTAAGATGTACAGGACACAACCCCTCCTTTACAGACAGATCAAATAATTCTTCAATACCACAAAAGTTTAAAAGCTTTACAATATCATGTCGGAAATTGTAAAGCTTTGTTTTTTTATATATTATTTTGATTTTCCTTTGAATTTTGACTTTATTTTTCTGATAGAAGGCATGATCAGGTTCTTATTCAGATAAACAGCCATAGCGACTGAAAAAACCATATTTACTATATCAATGTAAATTATACGCACAAAGCAGGCTGCTGACATAATAATAAGTATTCCTGTCAAAACAAGTATTTTTTTATATTCAAACTTTATTTTTTGTATTTTCTGAATATCACGCATTCTGAAAAATGCAAGCCATAAATAGCTTACGGCAGTAGATATTGAAGCGGCATATATTCCTATGAAATGAACAAAAATTATATTTATCAGGAAATTCATAAGTGCGGCTATCATAGTAGTTATACCTATTGCCTTTGATTTCATATGTGCCACGTAAACTCCGCCTATATATGACGAAACAGCAGAAAAAAGCACCCCTATATAAAGAATAGGCATATGATTATAGGATTCACCGTAATCCCCACGAATAAGTATTATAAAAATTATGGGAGTGAATGCTATAAGAAGTCCCATCATACCAACAAGGATATTAAAGACATTGGTAAACATTTTGCCGTAGTATTCGCCTGAATCTTCGTCCTCAACACTAAGTGAGGCATTTTCCTGCCATGCAAGTGAAAATGTATTCTGGACTATGCTGAACATATTAGGAAGTTTATTAGCAACAGCATATATTGAATTCGCCTCGACCCCCATGAACCTCCACAGTATCAGACGGTCTGAAACTCGCATAACCCATGATGAAAGAGAATTAGGCACCATAGGCCATGAATATGAAATAAGGGATTTTATCTGTTTAAAAGAAAAAGCCTTAAATTTCATATATTGTATCATTCTTGTTTTCAGAAGAAGATATATAAGTGAAGTACTCTGAGAGAAAAGAAGTGCGATAAGAACTCCGTCAAGTTCCATATTGAATTTCAGCAGAAGAACAGCCGTAAGTACCATTTCAAGTATAGAGTTAAGCAAAGCACTTATCGAGTATACGGAATTCATTGCCAGACCCCTTGCGATCTGACGACCTGTAAGCAGAAGTGTATCCACAAGAAAATACGAAAGTATAAGCATCCTCGTCATAGGAGAAATGCTGTTCATAAAAAAGTACAACACCACCAGTGCCGCCACACATATCGGTACGGTAAAAAAGGTGATGTTTGAAATAATACTTGTCTGTTCCTCTTTATCCCCTCTCACTCCCACAAGATAGCGAAAGCCTGCTGCCTGCATCTGCAGTGTGGCAACAGGCAGAAAAAGTGCCACAAGTATTGTTATAAGGTCAAATGTACCGTATTCAGCATTAGAAAGCTTTTCGGTAACTATAGGGAGGGTAATTATAGAGGTCAGTTTTGGAAGTATAGTTCCTATTGACAGTATTGCACTGTTTTTCACAAATTCCTTTTCTCTGCTCATACGTTCCCCTTCTTGAACTGAGACAGCCATTTGTCTATATTCTGCTGTTTCAGCTTCACATCAGTTTCAAAAGACGAATTTATAAGGTCGCTTAGTTCTTCTATGTTATCACGCTCTACAACATGAAGGTCATAGGCAGCATTCATATCCCTTACACGATTGTCTATGGCAAGTATTATAGTTCTTTTCTTGTGCTGCATAGCAAACATTCCGGCATGGAGACGTGTTCCGACATATTCTGTATCAGGTCGGGACAGAACCTTTGAATATGCCTCAAGTGACGGAGGTATAACACTTATATTATCAATATGTGCAAAACTCCTGAAATAATCCCAGTCTGAAATACCCTGTATCCAGAAACTGACTTTTTTATAATTCTCGTTCAGAATATCAATAAATTTCTGATCCTGCTGCTTATCCTTTCCGTAATCTGTAAGCGTGAAAACAACATTTTCAGCTTTATCATGAGGTATATCTGCACAGAATTCAGGTGTGAATCCCCACATTGTAGGACAGCCCGTATCTATAGCCTTATACCCAAGACTTTCGATAAATTCAACTGCCGCACCATCTCTTGCACTATGTATATAATCCTTTGAAAGAATTTTTTTATAAAGATTTTTTGTATAAATATTAGTTTTGCTTTTTGCCTGACCCACGCCTACACCCATAAGTATACTGTTTCTGTAGGGGCGGCAGTTAAATGGATTTATATTAAGTGAAGTAAGCGGTTTCATCATATTCTTCCACATAAGATTGGAACCGCATATAAATTTATATGTGGCTCCATCGTATATCTTAGTATGTGGATTTTTATTACCGTTCTGATACCATGTAACAACAGGTGCATGACTCGCTGCTTTCAGTATGAATGCATCTTTTAATATACCGGCTTTTTCAAGCTCTCTGAAAGCAGAATTACTTATAACCTCATCGCCCTTGTTAAGTGAGCGTATACCGGGGTCAAATAAAACAATAGTATCCATCCCAAAACTCCTTAAGTTTCTCTTTTATATCCGGCAAAAAAAGATTTTTCTTCAACCTTTTTACTTTGTTTTTCATTTGAGAATTTACAAAGACATATACCCATAATGACAGCATACGGTACGGCAATAGGATTGAAGAAACCCGTACCTGATGTTGTACATACAAGAAGGTATGCAAGTATTGATGTATACAGAACAACAACCGAAGAGTTGTGTTTTATCATATGGTAACACGGAACAATCATATTCCATACGAAGCCGATAAATACTAATACACCAATATATCCGAATTCACCGAAAATAGCAGGCCAGAATGTATCGGTCGCATAATTTGTATTCGCATAACCCAGACCGTAGACCTTTTTGAAACCAAGCTCGACATAAAGAGGAGAATAATAATTTACAGCCGCTGATGTGCCATAAGTGCCAAAACCCGCACCTAATGGGAAATATCTGTTTGCGACATCAAAACCGCCCATTGTCATAGTTCCTCTTGCAGAGGAGTCAAGCGAACCGTAGTACATATTAAAGCTGTCCCTTGTCATATAAACAATTCCGGCAATCATAACTATTACCGACATTACCCTGAGCACACGATGATGGGTAAGGAATTTATAATTCCAGATAAACAAATAAATAATAGCAAATGCTATTGCTTTTGCCCTCAAAGTAGCACAAAGCATAACAAGACAAAGAATCCGTGCCGCTATATTCAGTTTATCCGATTCTCCGTATCCGAGAATCGCAAGGAATAACACCATGACCTGAGCCATAATAGCTGGATGATAATAGAAAAGCTGAAGTGTGTAATAGCTGAAAGTATGTTCAAAAAATGACGGACGGAATATATAATCAACAACCGCCATAATAAACAGCAGTCCTGTAAGAACCATTGTCACTTTTTTAAGCATAGAAAAAATCTTTTCACAATCATCAGAGCGATAAATAGTTATAATACCTACAATAGTAGCAGCAAACTTTGAACAGTTTACAACATCCTGAAAAACTGCCCTTGTAGTCTGTATATTATATATAACAGTACCAAGCAGTCCTATCAATAAAAAAACTGCCTGAAATGCTATGAAATTTGCCTGAGTTTTATTGAAACGTAATTTCACAACAGAATACGCAAAAACCGCAACAGCAAACATTTCATCTAAATTATTTGCAATCGTTCTCACAATACCTGTCGTGTGCTGTGCTATCGGAGACTGAAAAATAAATCCCACAAATAAAATACACAGTATCACGTTGAAAGATACTTTTATTTTCATTAATTTGCTCCATCTATATTATTTATAGCCTTAACAAATTCCGCATAATTAAGCGGAGCCTGATAATATTTTTCCCACATTGCCCTTGTAGAAGTACGAAGTTTATTATATTCATCTTTATCTTCACGGGCAAGTTCAAGTATACGGTCAGCAAGCTCACGGGGACTGAATTTTTCGGGAAGAATATATCCGCTGACATTATTCTTCACTATCTCACTTGTACCACCGACATCTGTAGCAATAACAGGTATCCCGAAGCTTGTTGCTTCCATTATTGAAACAGGCAATCCTTCAGAAGAACTTACATTTATAAACACATCTTCCGGAAAATTCAGATAATGGTCATACACCTGCGTATTCGGAACTGCACCGTCAAGATGTACTTCCATCCATGATAATGACTCAGCCCTTTTTTTTATATCATCATACAGATCTCCGCCGCCAAGGTGAGTCCAGCAAAGTTTAAGCCCTTCATCCTTCAGAAGCACGAGTGCTTCAATTATAAGATGAACTCGTTTCACTTCACTGATTCTCGAACAGGAAACTATACGAAAAATACCGTCATCACTGCATTTCCCTACCCCACGGTCATATGTGCCGAGATAGGATGTTTCTATTTTTTTACTGAACTGAGGATATTTATTTTTAAGATACTCTGTTCCGTTATCCGAACATGGATATATTCTATCAAGATTCTGCAAAAGCTCTTTTCTTTGCGGCAGGAATGAATATCTTGCTTTTTCCTCATATATGTCAAATCGGTGTGCCCTCGAAAAAGCCCTTACGCTTATTCCCTTTTCCTCAAAAAATTTTTTAAGCCGACAGACAACACCTGCATTTATAAAAAGCCAATAGCTGTAAAGAAATATTTCATCACCGCTTTTGAAATCAAACGATGAAAGGTCACGGCTTATTTTTCTGAACTGTTTTTCCACACCATCAAGAAAATATCCGTCAACAGCCTTTCTTCCGAAACCTGATTCCTTGCTTTTGAAGAAATATTTCACTGCACCTATGCAATATCCGAATTTTCGTGATTTAAGAGACGAGTGCTCAACAATCCGTACTTCGACATTTTTTGATCTTATATTTCTGGTGAGTTTATCAGCATCATATACATCGCTGGGATAAATCAGTACCTTATCGAAATTTCCGCTGATCTCCTCAATTTCATTTTCAAGAAAAGCTTCACCTGATTTATAGGGAAATTTTCTGTTAAGTAAAATCAATACTTTCATATATTAATTGATCCTTTTCATAAATCATACCGGAGGAAACGGAAAACATTCAAGCATTTTCTTTTGTTTTTGTTCTACCACCGCATGATCTATCATATACCTTTGTCTTATATCGTCAAGAGAATAAATATCCTGTGTATTCATATCGGTAAAATCATGTTTCAGACCATAACCTGAATAATAATCGTCAAATTTAAAGCCGTCGCCGAGAAGATTATCAGTAACAGTTATATGATGATTCGGAATACCGAGACTGTCTGCAATAATAAGACCATGAAGACTGCTTGATATTACAAGTTCACATTCCGCTATTTTACGGGTAACATCATAAGGCGTTCCTCTTACATTAATGAATGTAGAATCATCGAAACGGTCAAGAAGCTTTTCAAAGATAGGTGCATCCTGTTCTTTATAATGTGCTATAATACCCACACGATACTGCTTTTCAGGACGCTTTTCAAGAAGCTTTTCCGCAAGAATACCTGCATCTCCCAAAGGCACAGCAAGTTCATGACCGAGCATTTTTTCAACTCTTTTACGGCTTAGTTCCCCACGCAAAGCACATATATGTGTTTTTTTCTTATAAAACTCCGTATCCTTATCCTTATATCTCACAAAACCTGTTCCCCAGATATATACTTCCGGAAAAAACACTCCTGATATTGCTTTAAGTACGTTTTTCCATTTCTGCTCTTCATAGGTATAATTACCCAGACCGCTGCCTATACCGCTGACAGTTCCTGTGAGGTACGTATTCCTTACCACTTCATAACCGAAACATTTGGTTATTATATCTCTGTTTAGCATATCGCCCATATTCGGAACCTTAGCAAAATAAACTCTAAGCTTTTTACTCATCTGTATTCTCCCTTATGAAAAGGTTTGGGTAATAAATTCATCTATACCCCTGATAAAATTTTCTGTATTGCTCTGATATTTTTCATAATCATGATTTCTTACATATTTTATTGCTTCATCAAGCTTTGAACAATCCCTGCATTGATAAATGAGATTTAATTCTTCAAACTGTCCCACAAGCTGAAGCTGGTGGTCATCAACGTGTTCACCGTACACACAAAGACGAGGTACAGCTATCACCTTTTTACCCTTTTTCAAAGCACCGATAATAGCACCTGTACCGCCGTGGGTAATGACTATATCAGCTTTTTCCTGCATATCTGAAAATTCCTCTCTATCAAGAAACTTCTTATACTTATAATTCTGCGGTTCATAATCGCTGTAACCGGTCTGAGCGAATATTTCATCATTGCATTTTCCCTGTGACACCAGTTCATCTATCGCTTTCAGCAAACGGTTAAACTGAAAATTCTGTGAGCCTAAAGTAACAAATATCATATCAACCTCAATATATTCCACCCATAAATACAGCATCCGGATAAACTTCCAGCATAGATTCCCACTGAACATAGAATTTATCAGCATATTTATACATAAACTTTCCGGTTTTTGTTGGGCTGGTAACTTTTGCAAAGCTTTCTATATATATAAGCTTTTTTTTCCCCATCTTTGCTATAAGGCACATCGGTATCATTGCAAGAGCTCCTGTACATATAACAACATCGGGCTTTTCTTTCAAAAATATACTCAATGATCTGCAGGCATTTGCTATCATTTTAAAGCCTACCATAAACTCTCTTCGGTTGACCTGATGAAGAAAATATATTTTATGATCTTTTACATTTACATTATAGTGTGTTTTTTCTGTTATAATAAAGCTGTCATACTTTTCCATCAGAGGTTTAAGCATCATTATCTGCTCATAATGACCTCCGCTTGACCCCGCAAAGCACAGTTTGACGTTTTCCTTACTCATTTTCCCAACCTGCCTATCGATCTCTTTCCTTTAATAAAAGGCATTTTAACCTGAAATAAAAATTTACCCACATAGTATAGTATAAACATTGACGCCCTTTTTGTCAACAAGGTTTTATTTCACACAACAAGCAAACATTTCCTTTTAGTAATTCTTTTTTACATACCTTTATTATACATATAATTCTATTATAAATAACATCCAAAAGCCCTATTTAACATAAAAAATAATTGTATGAAATGTTAATGTAGAAATTATCAGAAATTTAATTGTATTTTTAGTTTATATTGTTGTTTTTATAGAATAAAGTGAGAAAATCCGCCGAGTATGAATTTTTTCTCTCAGCGGATTTCATATTATAAAAATATTCGGTCATCAACGCACTAAGCCTAATAATACAATCATAGATTATTTATTTTTCAAACGCATCCACAAAATATTTCCACTCTTCGAGTTCCTCTTTGCTCAGGATAAAAAGGTAAGGATATATTCTTGCAAGCAGTTCACTTGAAATAACTGCTTTTGCTGTTTCCTCGTCATCAAATACATAGCGGAAACGTCCGAAATCATTCACTATATCAGGACTGAATTCTGTATCAGTATCGTCATTCAAAAGCATCCCGTCATCATCTGACGGTTCAGGGATAGTCATTATATTATCATATTCTTTTTGGTATGAATGCAAAACATAATATTTTACTCCCTCTTCTGTGTGAGTAATACCCTCAGCATCCACTCTGCTCATATATTCAAAAAATTCCTCAAAAGAATACTGTAATACAAAAGAAAATATAATATCCGTCATACTAATTCTGAAAAAAGGATTCCAGTGCTTTTTGGCGTAATTGTATATAATGTGATATTTACGTTCTTCATTCGATTCACAATCGGTGGTTTTGGGTTCATGCAAACTTAACTCTTCAAAGTTTTCTGTTTTCAGTATATTGGACACAGTTGTGCATCCGGAACCGGTTCTGCCTGTTAGTCCGATAATAATAAATTTTTCTCTTTCTCCATAAATGTTCTCTATAGCTTTTTCCGTACCCATATATTTAACCTCCCAAATGTATCTATTAAAAGTTAATAAATAATTCCCATCATCAACTCACTCAGCCTGTCAACATACTTCTGCCGACAACTGACAAAATCATTTCTTTCATGCTCGGCTTTTTCTTCTTCTGTACGGTCTATTCCTGCATATTTCTTATAAATAGCAATCAGTTTATTTTCATATTCTTCTTTCGCTATTGCAGCCTGTTTTGCCGTTTGGGGATGGTTCATTACATAGTATTCTATCCTCGCTTCATTTACACTCAGATCATTTGCTCCACCGGCATAGTTATGGTCATTATATTGCAAACCATCATTTTCCCAATTACAAACAGGGCAGATATCATAGTCATCATATTCTTCAAACTCATACTTACCGCATACAGGACACTTCATTTTCATCCTCCTATGCAAATTAAGCCACTCATCAAATTGATGAATGGCTTAAAATTTGTTAGTTACGTGTTAGTTACCGTCCCGAAACCACCGCATTCCAGTGAAACTCAAAGCGATAAAACACGCATAAAAACTGTATTTCCGATAACCGCCGTAAGGCTGTGATTATCTCTTTGAGAACTGAGGAGCACGACGAGCTGCTTTGAGACCGTACTTCTTTCTTTCCTTCATTCTCGGGTCACGAGTAAGGAATCCTGCTCTCTTAAGCTTCGGACGAAGATTTTCTGTATCAAAGCTGAGAAGAGCTCTGGAGATACCGTGACGGATAGCACCAGCCTGACCTGTAACGCCGCCGCCGCTTACACGGCAAACAACATCGAACTGTTCCTCTGTACCTGTGAGAACGAGGGGCTGACGAACGATGAGTTTAAGTGTTTCGAGACCGAAATAATCGTCAATATCTCTGTCATTGATAGTTACCTTACCGGTACCCTTATAAAGTCTTACTCTTGCAACAGAGCTTTTTCTTCTGCCTGTGCCATAAAAATATGATGTCTTATCGTACATAATAAAATGCCTCCCCTCTCAATTACTCAATAACAACGGGCTTCTGAGCCGCATGCTTATGTTCTGCACCCTTATAAACATGGAGTCTGGTCAAAGCCTTACGACCAATAGTGTTATCGGGGATCATACCCTTTACAGCAAGCTGAAGAGCAAGCTCGGGTCTGTTAGCCATAAGATTATCATATCTTACAGACTTCATGTGACCGATATAGCCTGTGTGATGGTAATAATATTTCTGTTCGAGCTTTTTGCCTGTGAGAACCATTTTCTCTACATTTGTTACAATTACGAAATCTCCGCAATCAACGTGAGGTGTAAAAGTGGGCTTATTCTTACCTCTGAGCAGGTCAGCAACCTGAACAGCAAGACGACCCATTGTCTTACCTGTTGCGTCAATTACATACCACTGACGTTCAACTTCGCCAGCTTTTGCCATGAAAGTATTTGACATAGTGTTTATCCTCCCTGAATTTCCAAATTTCTGTTTTTCGGACACAATTTTTGAATGCCCTCAAGTCACTAATAGATAATAGCATACGTTAAGAATTAAGTCAAGGGATTTTTTCAACGTTTTTAATTTAGCATTGTAAATCTCTTATTTTCAAGTTTTTTCTTTAAAATACTCTCAAAATCTGATTTGTGATTTTAGATTTCATTTCTGAAAATTCCGACATTTTACTCATATATTCTTCTGAAGCCTGATTTATCCATAGCAGTACCGAGAGCAGCAAAAAGCCCTGCACTTGCTGTCACCTGAATAAGATTAGCAGGAACATCAGCTAAAGCGGCGAGTAATGCAGCCGACAAAACCGAACCGCTTAATACACTTATAATAACACCAAAAAGATAATATCCCACCACACATATAGCCGAGGCTGGTATCAAAGCTAAAAGATTTCTTTTGCATACGATCTTGCTGCAGCTTGTGGTAAAGACTGCGGACATCATGCTTTTTATAATCATAGTCGGTAAAACCCACACAGCAAAACCAGACAGGTAATCGGACATTCCCGCACCTATTGCAGCCGCACACATAGAATAAGGAGCAGGTAATACAGAAGATGCTATAAATATGATCCCGTCACCAACATGGATATAGCCCTGATGTGTAGGGATATGAACAAATGCCGTAACAACGCATATCATAGCGGCAAAGACAGCCGACATAGTAAGATATTTAAGGTTTTTATTTTTTCTTTTCACGTTTATCAACTCCCCGTTAAAGCCCATTTTTGTAATAGGTTTTTAATTTTAACAAAGACATTATACTACCGATATATCCTGTTGTCAACATCATTATGGAATATACAAGTGGGTTTTTGCACGGTCTGAATTGCTAATTGCAAATTTGATAAGTGGGTGTTATAATGTAGATGTATAACTATTTTTATTATTGTAGGTGAGAAAATGGCTTTTGACAGAGATAAAATAAGGAATTTCAGTATAATAGCACATATAGACCACGGCAAATCTACTCTTGCCGACAGAATACTTGAACAGACTAAATCAGTGGCTATACGTGAAATGCAGGATCAGCTTCTTGATGATATGGAACTTGAAAGGGAAAGAGGTATAACAATAAAGGCTCACGCTGTTACACTTCTTTATAACGCTGATGACGGTAAACAGTATATATTTAACCTTATAGATACACCCGGTCATGTTGACTTTAATTATGAAGTATCACGTTCCCTTGCAGCGTGTGAGGGTGCTGTGCTTGTTGTGGATGCGTCTCAGGGTATAGAGGCACAAACACTCGCTAATACATATTTAGCTCTTGATGCAGGACTTGAAATAGTGCCTGTTATAAATAAGATAGACCTTATAAGTGCCGATCCCGAACGTGTCAAAAAGGAAATAGAGGATGTTATCGGTCTTCCGGCTGATGACGCTCCATGCATTTCTGCTAAAATGGGGATAAATATACACGATGTAATGGAACAGATAGTAAAACAGATCCCCCCACCCCAAGGCGATACTGAAAAACCACTTCAGGCTCTTATATTCGATTCATATTATGACAGCTATAAGGGTGTAATAGTATATGTGCGTGTTAAAGAGGGACAGCTTCATGTGGGAGATACTATACGCTTTATGGCAAGCGGCTCTGAATTTAATGTAGTTGAACTCGGATTCATGCGTGCAACAAGTTTAGAACCCACAGACACACTTTACGCCGGCGAAGTAGGATACATAGCGGCTTCGATAAAAACTGTCGGAGATGCCCGTGTAGGCGATACAGTAACACTTGCTTCAAACCCTGCCTCTGAGCCGCTTCCGGGTTACAGAGCTGTACAGCCTATGGTATTCTGCGGCATATATCCTGCTGATGGTGCAAAGTACGGCGATCTTCGTGAGGCTTTGGAAAAGCTTGAGCTTAATGATGCATCACTTTCATTTGAGCCTGAAACATCAGTTGCTCTCGGATTCGGTTTTCGCTGCGGATTTTTAGGACTTCTGCATATGGAAATAATTCAGGAAAGACTTGAGCGTGAATATAATCTTGACCTGATAACAACTGCACCAAGCGTAATATACCGTATAACAAAAAATGACGGTACTGTTGAAATGATAGACAATCCCACCAATTATCCCGACCCCGGTACAATAACTATGGCAGAAGAACCCATGACCGAGGCACATATATATGCCCCGAATGAATATGTCGGGAATATAATGGAGCTTTGTCAGGACAGGAGAGGTACTTTCAGGGATATGAAATATATCGATTCCGACAGAGTTGATATTCATTATGATCTGCCCCTTGCCGAGATAATATATGACTTTTTCGATACGCTTAAATCCCGTACAAGAGGTTATGCATCGTTTGACTATGAACTTTCAGGCTATGCACAGTCTAAGCTCGTAAAGTTGGATATAATGCTTAACGGTGAAGTGGTTGATGCACTTTCGTTCATAATCCATGCAGACAAGGCATATCCCAGAGCAAGAAAAATGGCTGAAAAGCTTAAGGAGAAAATTCCGCGTCAGCTGTTTGAAATACCGATTCAGGCTTGTATCGGAGGCAAAATAATCGCAAGGGAAACTGTTAAGGCTATGCGAAAAGATGTTCTTGCAAAATGCTACGGCGGTGACATTACCCGTAAGAAAAAACTTCTTGAAAAACAAAAAGAAGGTAAAAAACGTATGCGTCAGTTAGGTTCTGTCGAAGTACCGCAGGAGGCATTTATGGCAGTTCTGAAACTCGACAGCGACCAGTGAGGAATCTATGAAAAAGACTGTATTATTATATAATTTTGATAAAAACGAGCAGGCAGCCATAAAAAGAGCTTTGCTGCCTCTGCATTTTAATATTCGTACAGTTGCCGATGATGATATATTTCTGCCTGTAGGCTATCTGTGCGGAATTATTGATGACAGCGGAAAAAGAGAAACAAATACGGAAAACTTTGGGAAACTGGTTGTTATGGGCGGGTTTATCAGCAGTGATGTGGATAAACTCCTTTCGGCAATGCGAAAAGCAGGTTTCGGAAGAGATGTATTAAAGGCTGTAGTTACTCCCACAAATGCCGTATGGTGCGGAGCAGAGTTATATGCCGAGATACTCAAAGAACATCTGCAAATGGGAAATAAATAGATGTATTATACTTATATCATTCTTTGTGAAGACGGCAGTCTTTATACAGGAATGACTTCTGATGTAAAAAAGAGAATGGCTGAACATTGGAAAGGTGGCAGGCTTTGTGCTAAATATACACGTTCGCATAAGCCTGAAAAGCTTGAGGCTGTATGGAAAAGTGAAAGTCGTTCCCTTGCCTGTAAGCTTGAATACCGTATAAAAAAGCTTGCTGCAAATAAAAAAAGACAGCTTATCAAAGATAATAACTTTTCTGTTTTCGGAGAAATTATAAACGAGGAGCTTTATCAAAGGGAAAATATTGAAGAATTCGGAGTGATTTCGGAAATTGATTGATAAATATGCCGTTTTGAAAAAATATTTCGGTTATAACAGCTTCCGTAAGGGACAACAGGAAATAATAGATTCTATTCTTGGTGGTCGGGATGTTCTGGCAGTCATGCCAACGGGTGCAGGGAAATCCCTTTGCTATCAGATACCTGCACTTATGCTCAGAGGTATAACTCTTGTTGTATCACCTCTTATCTCTCTTATGCAGGATCAGGTGAGGATACTCAAAGCTTCGGGTGTGCCTGCTGCATATCTGAACAGTTCCCTTACACCTGCACAGATAAGACTTGCTACGGAAAGAGCGGCTCAGGGTTGGTACAAGATAATCTACGTTGCACCTGAAAGACTGATGTCGGAGAACTTTATTGAATTTGCGGTTCATGCGGATATTTCCATGGTAGCGGTTGATGAAGCACATTGTATATCAATGTGGGGACATGAATTCCGTCCGGGTTACAGAAAAATATCAGAATTTGTAAATAAACTTCCATTTCGTCCGGTTATTGCGGCATTTACGGCTACAGCTGACGGCAAAGTACGCTATGATATTTCAAAAATGCTTTGTCTTAGGAATTATTTTCAGTATAGTTCGGGATTTGACAGACCCGAGCTGTATTTTTCGGCTGTATGTATGGATAATGGTGAGAGGGATTTTGAGCATGATAAGGGGCTTAATTTTCTGATAAGCTATATCAAAGGTCATAAGGAAGAAAGCGGCATAGTATATTGTGTTACAAGAGGTCAAACACAGGCAGTATATGAAGCTTTGGCTGAAGAAGACATACGTTCATGCATATATCATGCCGGAATAGACAATCAGACAAGAAAACAGATACAGGAGGATTTTACCTTTGACAGAGTAAAAGTTATAATAGCTACAAATGCATTCGGAATGGGTATTGATAAGCCGGATATACGATATGTAATAAATTACGGTATGCCTCCAACTATCGAGGATTATTATCAGCAAGCAGGAAGAGCAGGGAGAGATGGTCAGCCGGCGGACTGTATTCTGCTTTACGATAACAAAGGATATATGCTTATAAAAAATTCCTTTATACTCCGTCCCCGTGAGGATGATGAAATGTCACCCGAAGACAGAAGAAAATATATTTCTGTACAGCTTTCCAAGCTTTCAAAAATGTATCGTTATGCTTTTTCTGATAAAATATGTCTCCGCAAACAGATTTTAGAATATTTCGGGGAAAAAGCACCCAAAAAATGCAATAATTGCAGTGTTTGCAGAAAAATATCTCTTATTCAGGTACAAAAAACAACTGTTGATTATGATAAGGAACTTTACGAAAAACTCAGATCGCATATTAAGATCCTTTCAATTCGCAGCGGACTGCCCGTATATGCCATTGCAAGTTATTCTGTATTGCAGGAGATAGCAAAGGCAAAACCAAAAAATATGTCGGAATTAAGAAAAATAAAGGGACTGAGCGAGGAAAAACTCCGCAGATACGGGCAAGATATTATTGATATAACATCAAAATACAAATAGTATAATTATACATAATGTACAGGTGATCATATGAATGAAACGGTAAGAAATGAGCTTCTTTCAAAAGGTGACAGTAAATTAGCGGATTTCGCAGGGAAAATCGTACCAAAAGCAGGTAATATGATAGGTATTCGAGTACCTGTTTTAAGAGACTTTGCAAAAAAGCTTGCAAAAGAACAGGGGGAAACTGCCCTTTGCGGAGATGATATTTATTACGAAGAAAAAATGCTTCGTGGTATGGTCATAGGTTATCTTAAAACGGATATAAAAAGAAAAATGGATCTTATAAAAAATTTTGTTCCGGTAATAGATAATTGGGCGGTATGTGACAGCTTTTGTCCTACGCTTAAAATAAAGAAAAATGACCTTGCAGTAATATGGGATTTCATACAGCCTTACCTTAATTCAGACAAGGAATTTTATATACGTTTCGGAGTGATAATGCTGCTTGATTATTACATAAATGACGATTATATAGACAGTACACTTGAAGCACTTAAAAATGTTGATACAACGGCTTATTATGCATCTATGGCGGCAGCATGGACAATGGCTGAATGTTTTATAAAATATCCGGACAAGACACTTCCGTATATTACTGAAAGAGTATTTGACAAGGCTACTCACAATCGTACAATACAAAAGCTTTGCGATTCTTACAGGGTAAGTGCTGAGGATAAGGAAATGCTAAGGAAAACAAAAATATACTGAAAGTTTATTATACAAAAAGTATAACATTACTTTAGGTATATAAATAATATATATTACAGATAGTATAATATGGAGAGAAAATGACAAGAGAAACAGCTAAAAGAATGATAAAGGGTCATCCTCGTGACAGACAGCAAACAGCTCAAAGGGATATTGAAGAAAGAGATTATGTAACCGAAAAGATTATTCCCATATTTGAGCTTGACGGGAATAATTATCAGTTTACAGCTATGTACAAATTCAAAGCTGCAGACGGAGAATATGTATACGGCAGGGCAATGACAATAGATGAACTTTGCAATATGCAATCAGAAGCGGCAAGAGGGGAAGCTTTTCGCATAATATATCTTAGAAATTCACGTATAATCGTAGAAATAGAAGAAGATAATTTATAAAATACTTCTTCCTATTCTTTAAACTTGTCACTTTGAGTGAATTGACTATCCTTAGAAGATTCTTCGTCACTTCGTTCCTCAGAATGACAGGTTTGTTACACTTCTCAAAATAACACATCAGCCCCCCGAATGTCATTCCGAACGAAGTGAGGAATCTTTCACGAGCTGCCATTTACTCAAATAATATTATAAATTCAAATATCAAAGGTGGGATATTAGTGGAAACTGTTCTTAAAACAAATGAACTTACCAAATCATATGGTCGTCAAACCGTATTGGATGGTGTAAGCCTTGAGGTAAAAAAGGGTGATATATACGGCTTTGTAGGGAAAAACGGAGCAGGGAAAACTACCTTTATACGCATTATAATGGGACTTGCAAAGGCAGACAGTGGAAGTGTTGAACTGTTTTCGGGAGAAAAGCTGGAGTTTGCAAGAAGAAAAGTAGGAAGCCTTATTGAAAGTCCCGCACTCTATACGAATATGTCTGCTTTGGAAAATCTGAAAATGTGCTGTGATATTTTAGGTGAGGATAAAAAACAGGCAGAGGAAATACTCGAAATAGTGGGTCTTTCGGATACCGGAAGAAAAAAAGCAGGTAATTTTTCCTTAGGAATGAAACAGCGTTTAGGTATCGGTATGGCACTTGTCGGAGATCCCGAACTTCTTATACTCGACGAGCCTATAAACGGACTTGACCCAACAGGTATAGTTGAAATAAGAGAGCTTTTACTCAGACTTAAAAATGAAAAAAACAAGACAGTTTTCATTTCAAGCCATATACTCGGAGAGCTTGAAAAGATCTCAACACGTTATGCCATAATTGCTAAGGGAAAGCTTATAGAAGAAATAACAGCAGAAGAACTTAAAAAGAAATGCGGACTTACCACTTTAATAAAAACAGATTCTCCCGACAAGGCAGAAAAAATAATCCGTAGGGTACTTAGCACCGATAAAACAGAGGTCAGGAAAAACGGTATTATTGCAGTTTCGGCAGAAATAAAAAATATAGGTGAGCTTACCAATGCACTTTATACGGAGTCCGTTACCGTATCTGAAATAAATACATCAGACAGTGATGCGGAAAATTATTTTATCAGAAAAATGGAGGGGTAACTTTGGGCGGTCTTATCAAAACTCAGCTGAAACTTTTATCCAAAAGCAAGAGTCTGATAGTATGCATGATAATTGCTGTAGCACTTGGCATAACCATGACTTTGATTTACAATTATTTCTGGGAGCAAAGGGGAGATAAGATTGCAATGTCCTATGCCCTTATGCGTCAGTATGGGATGAACACCGAACTTTTAGATACAGCTCTTGATTCTATCCCTCAGAATAATCTGTGGTCATATGTAAATATATTCTTTTCCGATGGCGGTATATGGCTTATATCATGCTGCTGCGGATGTGCCTTTTTAAGCAGTGAATATAATATGGGTACTCTTAAAAATCCTGTTTCACGTGGCTGTAAAAGGTGGAAGGTATATTTTACAAAGCTTTTGGCAGGAATAATTGATGTATTTCTTGTTGCTTTGGCTTATGTAGGCTCGGGAACGATAACTGCTGCTTTCGTTGTTAAAAATAATGGAACGGCAGGTGCAGGGGATATAATAGTTGTTATGATATGTTATATCCTGCTTTTGATAGCTATGGCATCATTTTTTATGCTTCTTACGGTATTATTCCATCGTACAGGATTTTCGGCGGCAGCAGCTATTGCAGGCCCTATGCTTATATCCTCTCTGCTTAATGTTATAGCTACTGTAAACGAAAATGCATCAACTCTTTCAAGGTATTTGCTTATGGAGAGTTTTATTACTGTTGAACCGTCTGTATTAAGAGGTGAAACATACATAACCATTCTTACGGCTTTGGCATATATCATTGTTACCTGTACTGTCGGATTCCTTGTTTTCAGGAGAAGTGAGATAAAATAATATATGCACCTTGCACAGTATTTGCAAGGTGCATTTTTTATGTATAAATGCACAAAGCACAGCCGATTCGACCGTGCTTTGTGCAAAAAGGAAGGGATAATGAAAAAACAACAAAGAGTTGATAAAAGATGAAGAAAACATGCTCTATGCATTAATATTACCACAACAACCTTAATAATTCAATAGTTTTTTCAAATATGATATTTTTTCTTGTAAAGTAACTAATTTATTTGTGCATTATTGGTCAAATCAGCTAAACTTAGTCTTGATTGTCACTATCCTCAATAAGCTTGACGCTTACCTCGAAAGTACGGGCTTTATCACTGCCTGATGAAGAAGGATGATATATTTTAAGCTTTATTGTATCATCCGGCTTATATTTTTTAAGTTCATCTATCATATCTACAGAGGATTTTATGATCTCTCCATTTATGGCTATTATTATATCATTCTTTTTTACATCAGTAGAAGCAAGCGGACTTTCCGACCTTATTCTTGTTATCATCATACCCTGAGGTATTCCGTTAGCCTTTGACATATACAAAGTACAGCTTTTTCCCTCTATTCCCAGAGTTCCACGGTCATTTATATAACCGTATTTTATAAGCTTGTTTACTATATCTATGACTGTATTGCTGGGTATCGCAAAACCCATGCCCTCAAATTCAACAGCCGCAAGCTTTGCTGTATTTATACCTATTACCTGTCCCTGTTCATTTATTAAAGCTCCGCCCGAATTTCCGGGATTTATTGCCGCATCTGTCTGGATATATTTGATATATCCGGAATCAAGTACACGGTTTACAGCCGATACAGACCCCTGTGTCATAGAATTTGAAAAGGCAGAACCGCCAGGATTTCCTATTGCAAAAGCCTGCTGTCCGACTTTTATCTTATCCGAATCCGCAAATGATGCTACTTTCAGGTTTTTTGCATCTATTTTAATCACAGCAAGGTCTGTTTTCACATCTATTCCCACTATTGTACCGAGATATTGTTTATCATTAGAAAGAGTTACCATAACTCCTGTTTTGGTGGAATCGTCAACAACATGGCTGTTAGTGGCAATATAGCCGTCTTCGGTTATTATTATTCCCGATCCCTCACCGAGAGCATCAAGCGTATAGTCTTTTCCTGATTTATACGATGTTATACAGACTACTGACTCTGATACATTTGAATAAACTTCGTTTGCTATCCGGGTTTCATCTGATTGAACTTCATCAGTTTCGACAGAGCTTATCTGAGGCCCGTTCACGTCAGGTTTTACTGAGGGAGCGGATGGAAGTGAATACTCCTCGGCATATGATGATTCATCGTCATGTACATCGGGTACTGTTTTAGGTTTTCCTTTTACCGCTACTCCCCCGGCAGTTATAAATAATATTACTGCGACCAATATAATACTTACCGCACCCGATACACAAATCAATGCTGATTTGCCCCTGCCTGTTTTTCTTACAGGAGGAGGTGGTGGGGGTGGATTATATCCGTAAAACGGTGCTGCACCGAAAGGGACGGGAAACTGAAAATTTGCCTGCGGCGGAGGAAACGGAGGTGACGGATAGGCATTAAAAGCCGATGGATTATATTGATTGTTCATATGTGCCTCCTGTTTTATTGTTTTTTCTCTTGTTTTTTAGGAATATTGAATTTGAACAGTGTATATACACCATATTCGCTTTCAGCGGTTATTTCACCGCCATGTTTTCTTATTATGCTTCGCACAAGGTAAAGTCCCAGACCGAGTCCTTTTTTATCCTTGCTTCGTGATTTGTCAGTTTTATAAAATCTGTCGAATACAAGAGGAATTTCGGCTTTTTTGATACCCTGTCCGCTGTTTTTGATAAAGAATTCCGTATCGGTAGAGGTCTCGGTTATATTGAATTCTATATAACCTCCGTCATCAGTAAATTTGACCGCATTTTCAACAAGGTTATATATCACCTGATGAAGCAGGTCTTTGTCACCGTTTACCATTTTCGGAGTTATTTCATCAAGTCCTTTTATTTCAATATTTTTCTTGTCGATTTCTCTTTCAAATGTTATAACGACTGTAACGAGCGTTGAAAACAAATCAAAATTACGGTAGTTTATTTTAAGCTCACCGTTGTCTATTCGTGACAGGTTAAGCATTGAATGTACAAGACGTGAAAGTCTTTTTACTTCATCTGATACGATATTCAGGTAATAATTCTGTTTTTCCTTCGGTATAGTACCGTCAAGAATACCGTCTATAAAGCCTGAGATCGTTGTCATAGGCGTTTTTAGTTCATGCGATACATTTGCAATAAAGCTTTTTCTTGTTATTTCGGATGATGAAAGCGATTCTGCCATATTATTGAATGATACGGCAAGTTCTCCTATTTCATCATTTGTGGTTTCGCTTACACGAACAGAAAAATCACCTTTACCGAATTGTTTTGCTGCCACAGCCATTTGTTTAAGAGGTTTTACCATGTTATATGAAAATATACTTATGGCAAGTATTGACAGTGAAAGTGCCGCAACCGCCGAAAGTATGAACAACCTCAGCACTATTTCCGTTATGCTTGACATATCATCCGCATCGGCTGTAACTATCGCTACTCCTACCAAAGCAGTGTTTTCTGTACTTTTTACAGAAACATTGGACTGTTTGAAGTAAAGAGGCAGTGCTACTATATAACGGTCTGATTTATATATACCGTCAAGAGTACCCTTGGCAGAATATTTGCCTGTTTGTATGGCTAAACGGGCTATTTCGGGAGAAATAAGATTTCCTTCAAGTATAGTCCTGTCGTTCGATGCAACAAAAAAAGCCTGATAATCAGAATTCAGCAGCATTATATCTATGTTGTTATCTTCAGCTGTAAAAGAAAGTGTCTGTCGGAATTCGATCTCGTTTTTAATGTTGTATGTTGCCCTGCCGTTGACCGGTATATTAGGCAATATTCTGTCTACTGTATATTCGGCAATATTATTTGTTTTCTGTTCAAGCTGGCTTATCTGCTGGTTTGTCCAGAAATTTGATATAACAAGTGTAAGTATAGTTCCGAGCAGAAGAAAACTCAGGAATACTATAATAAGACTTACACTCATATATTTGGTAAAGAGAGATTGTTTATAATAGACTTTAGGAGGAATAAATCTTGCGATTTTTTTCCATAGTCCCGATATTTTATTCTTTAACCTCAAATTTATAACCTACTCCCCATACGGTCTTCAAAGCCCATTTATCCGACACGCCTTCGAGTTTTTCTCTCAAACGTTTTACATGAACGTCAACTGTTCTCGAATCACCGAAATAATCAAAGCCCCATATTTCATTAAGAAGCTGATCTCTTGTGAATACTCGGTTCGGGTTGCTTGCGAGGTGATAAATAAGCTCCATTTCCTTCGGAGGAGTGTCTATAGGTTCATTATTTACTCTCAGCTCATAGTTTGTGAGGTTTATTACAAGCTTATCATAGCTTACTTCTTTTTTAGCAGTCTGTTCTTCAACAACGGATGTTTTATCATGCACACGTCGGAGTACAGCTTTTATTCTTGCCACTATCTCCTTTGTTTCAAACGGCTTTACAACATAGTCATCTGCTCCAAGCTCCAGACCGAGTACCTTGTCAAATACCTCTCCCTTTGCCGTCAGCATTATTATAGGGCATTGTGAAGTTTTTCGTATTTCGCGGCATACCTGCCAGCCGTCAAGGACAGGCAGCATTATATCAAGCATTACAAGATCAGGCTTTTCGGTTTTGAATTTTGTCACAGCCTGACCGCCGTCATTTGCTATAACAACATCATATCCTTCTTTTTCTATATACAATCTGAGAAGTTCACAGATGTTTATGTCATCGTCAACGACCAGAATTTTTCCCATACTCATTTTATAACCTTCTTTCAGAATTTAATATTGTGTTACATTACCCCAAAGTAAACACTTTGCTATACTAATTATACTTCAAAAAAAGCATTTCGTCAACCAAATGAATTGTCTCAAATATAAAAAGCGAATTGACAGCAGAGAAATAAAAGTATATAATATATTATAGAGTGGGATAAACAGCTGCGGATGCAGTGTCGAAAGACCGCACCCGAGGAAAGTCCGGGCTCCACAGGGCAGGATAACGGCTAACGGCCGCCGGGGGTGACCCCAGGGAAAGTGCAACAGA
>OMZF01000139.1 GCA_900315465.1 uncultured Eubacteriales bacterium
CTGACAAGAGAAAAGATACTTTACGGCGTGTGGGGGTATCAGTTTATGGGAGAAACAAGAACGGTTGACGCTCATGTGCAGCAGATACGGAAAAAACTCTCTCTGCAAAACAGTATCATTACAATACCAAAGGTAGGCTATCGTCTCGAAGCAGGTGATTTGAAATGAAACTGTGGTTCAAGCTGTTTATTTCCTCTGTCCTGATCGTCATTACAGCTGTAAATGTCACGATGACATGGATGCTGTCAATCAATCTTACGGCTATGCTTGCAAACGAAAGAGAAAATGCTGCCGTTCATCACGAATACTTGTGTACGCTGATAAAAGATGCTGTGGCTTATGAACGGCTCAGTACAGACGCATTTATGGTGACGGAGGAAGAAGTGGCAGACATCGCAGAAAAGATATTTATGGCTCAGCTCCATGAGGGCAGCAGTGCTGTTTTGTTTGATGAAAGCCAAAGTGCGATAACGAACTATACGGACGAACTATCTTTTGCTGATATGCTCACGACAGCCAAAGAGGAAAAGACTATTTTCTCTGCAATAAAGAAGGTACAGGGCGAAAGCGGCGAGGAATATCTGATAGTCTGCTGTTCCCTTATCCGTCTTGAAGGAAAGAATTATTATCTTACTGATTGCCGGAATATTACCGAAATATACAATCAGAACCGTGAACAGCAAAAGCTGTCACAGTGGGTATCGATCATCTGTACAGTGCTGTTTTCCATTGTACTGCTGATCGTAACAAAGCTGTTTCTGCGTCCGCTTGACAGGGTAAACCATACTTTGAAGGAAATTTCCGGAGGCAATTACAGCAAGCGTCTGAAAGTAAAGGGCAGTGAGGAGTTCCGCAGTCTTTCGGAGAATGTCAACCTGATGGCACAGTCAGTTGAAGAAAACTACAACACAATACAGTCGGTTGCTGATGAAAGAAAACAGTTTATCGACAGCCTTTCCCACGAAATAAAAACACCTCTCACCTCTGTTTTAGGCTTTGCGGAGCTTATGCGAATGAAACCTGATCTTAGTTCCGATGAGGTGTTGGAATATTCCTCTATTATCGCTGAGGAAGCAGCTCGTCTTCGTTCCCTTTCCGGCAAGATGATGGAGCTTGTCAGCACAGGAAACGGCAGTCTTGAGAAAAAGTCTGTCCGGCTTGACAAGCTTCTGACAGATATATCAGTTGCTTTTGAACCGATATTAAAAGCCAAAAGTGTCAAGCTTAAAACTGTTACCGAACCTGTTGTAATTATGGCAGACAGAGATCTGTTTAAATCACTGCTCTATAATCTGGTCGATAATGCCGTCAAAGCTTCTCCCGAAAATGAAACCGTCAGCCTTTCCTGCAAGGAAGAGGGCGGCTTTGCTGTTATTACAGTTTCGGATAACGGCAGAGGAATTGCTCCCGATGAACAGAAAAAGGTATTTGAGCCGTTTTATATGACGGACAAATCCCGTTCACGCAAAGCAGGCGGTGCAGGTCTGGGACTTGCTCTTTGTGCGGAGATAGCCAAAAAGCACGATGCTATTATTCGACTTAACAGTGAAGTAAATAAAGGGACTACAATAACAGTTACGATAAAAGCTGTAAACGGAGGTGGCGGCGTATGATAAAGAGACTAAATAAGATTATTCTGCCGATTGTACTGATAACCACACTTATCGCTTTTGAGGTAGGCTGTCAGTATTTATGCAGAACACTGATTCCCGATGAAACTGATAAGGTATATACCCATTCCAAAACCACAAATATGCAGCTTATGGTAATCAATGATGAAGATAACAGCCGCTTTTATCCCAGATTGGCGGCTATCAAAAGCGAAACAATGACCGTTAGTGACTATCTGAATGATCTCTATGCTCAACAATTTGGAAAAACTGAAAGCCCAACTCATTCGGAAAGGTGGGACGAGAGCATAGACAAATTGATAAGCAACTCAAAGACCTCACTTGAAAACAAGCTTGAAATTACAGTTTTTGTTTTTTCAGGCATCGAATGTCATAACCTGCTTTCTGCCGCAAAAATAGAAAAGGATACCGGTCTGATCTATATTCAGAATCATACCATTAGTGTATCTGACGGCAAAAGAAAGGAACTGAGCCTTATCATCAGGCTTACAGATCTTCGTGTATTGTATTACCGATTGTCTGACCCGGACAGCAAGGAGGCATCACTGGCAGAAGTAAACCAGACAAGTAAAAAGCTGATCTCCGATATCAATTCATTTTTACCACATTGGAATGATCTTTATTTTCCGCACTATGCTCAAAATGCTGAGCTCTATGACAATGACGAGTATACAGAGGAGCGGAATTATGCTGATGATGCGGAATTTGACAGTGATGATTATACAGAGGAGCAGAGAAAGATACTTACAGAGCATGCAAAAATGATGAGTTCTGATTATCCCGATAACAAAATTGCTTCATGGTTTGAAAAGCTGTTTATGAATCTTTCCGATGAAAAGTACCGTTTCTTCTTTAACAGCTTTGAAGAAAAAACAGACGAAACACCATATATCAATATCGTTACAGCAATATTTCAAAACGACAGTGAAATATCTGTTGCCTTTCCATTCTGTCTGCCGGGATATAACGAGAATCCACCCGAACCAGAATACCACATCTATTCAAGCGGAGATGAAATTATGATCGTATTTGAAACCGGAGCAAAATATCAGGCTATCCTTTATTATGATGTCGGCGAGGGGTGCTTTACGGGGTTCAGTGCATAACAACAAAGGCGAGTGAAGGGATTGTTTCACTCGCCTTTGTTTGTCTCAATCGATTGTTCTTGGTATCATCCTTATGGGAAGTCACTTTTACTTGCCTTTTTCAAATTTCAGAAAAAGCAGAAAGTGAAAACTATGTATTAAATAGAATGTTTGATAATTTGACTCAAGAACAAAGAAACTTGATTCTTTCAGGGAAAATTGATTTATCTGCTATCCTGTCAAAAGCGGAACCAGTTCCTATTTTGAAGGAGCAAAAAACGAGGACACAGCCCCACTTCCAAGCGAACACACTTAGTAAAAAAAATTAAAAATTCATATTTCAAAATCAACGCAAATATTATTCCCAGTTATATTTATCACATTCTTCTCCGGTTTCATAAAATTTTTTTGCAACTTCTTTTGCAATTTCAATAGAAACACAATACACCCCATCAAAATTTCCAAGTTGACCGCCAGTAA
>OMZF01000156.1 GCA_900315465.1 uncultured Eubacteriales bacterium
ACGGCTGTTTATTTTTTGTAAGTTATAGAAAAATTATTGAATCGAGCTGTCAAGATAATGCTCGAGTTCTTCCTCGTCTCTCCTCTGCTTTTCCTTGAAGATGAGAAACGCAGTCACCGCAGCAGTAATTGCAGCAATACCTCCGATAACGGATATAAGAACAGTAAACAATGATTTGCTCATAATGTAAAACCTCCTTTGGTCAATTTATCGGCACTTTTGCATCCTAGTCTGTACCTTGCCTATAATCATAAGCAAAAACAAACCAAAAAACACCTTGGACTTATTATAAATCTTTTCATCAAAAAAGTCAATCATTTTAAAGTAATTCTGTGCATTTTTAAGGTATTGTCGTAAACAAAAAGCAGAACCGCAAAGTCCTGCCTTTCATTATATAAGATTATCAGCGAATTATGCACCGGCATTGAGCTTGCGGGCAAGAGATGATTTCTTCCTTGAAGCAGTATTCTTCTTGAGGATACCCTTAGCAACAGCCTTATCGATCTTTTTGATTGCAAGACGTACAACCTGTTCCTTGTCAGCAGCATTGCCTTCAATCGCAGCATTAGCCTTTTTGATATCTGTTCTCATAGCACTTGTGAAGTTCTTGTTATTAGCTGTCTTCACAGCAGTAACCTTTACACGCTTCTTCGCAGATTTAATGTTTGGCATAGTTCCACCTCCCTGACCTCTTAATTGCGTACAGTTTATATTACCATTATTTCAAGAAAATTGCAATACCTTTTTTAAAAATATTTTATTTTTTTCCTATATTCAAAAATACTGTCATTTTCAGTTCAGACGCTTACGGAAGTTATCATCAAAAGCAAAGGCGGAATTTCTGCTGATGCTGTGTACGGAATAATAAAGCGCTTTTTCTGCCGAATCATACAGTTCCTCATACGACTGTCCGTCATCGGGATATATGCTTATTCCGATCTTACCGCTTACTCTCATTTCATCTTTATCATTGCTGTAAGTTTTATTTACCGCCGAAATAATTGTTTCCGCCTTCTGCTCAAGCTTATGTCTGTTTCCAAGACCTTTGACAAAGATAATAAAACGTGATCCATCCACCCGTCCTATAATATCGCTGTCCCTGAAAAGCTCTCTTACGCTTGTTGCGGATTCCTTCAGAACAGCATTTGAAAATGCTTTTCCCAGTTCTTCTTCCATCCTATCGAATCCAAAAAGCTCCATAACGATAAAGGCATGAGTACCTGATGCTCCCTCATCATACAGATAACTCTTTATCTTATTCTCGGCAGCAGTTTTATTATAAAGCTCCGTAATATAATCAGTCCTGTCTTTTCTGTACCCATCCTCAGACAGCGTAGTACGCTCTTCACTTACGTCTGCGCAAACAGCCATTATTTTTGAAGGAACACCGGCAGCATTCCTGACAGATACGAAATGGACCCTGTTCCAGACATAGTTCTCGCTCTTTGCATTATAAACTCTTACAAGACATTCCGTATCATCACTCTCGGAACGTGCGAAGTTTATCTTTTCGATAAATTTCTTTACATCATCGGAATGGAGAAGTCCTGATGTCCTTATTTTCTTTATAAACTCAAACGTCGGCGGCATATAACCGTACATTTTCTCAAATGACCCCGAAAACTTTACACTATCCAGCCGTGGTACCCACTCAAATATAAATGATCTTGTCTGTTCAAGTATCTCGTCATACAGAGTATCACTGATTACAAGTGACTTATGCTCTCCCGATCCAAGCGCAGGTATACTTTTGACAGTCTTTTTTTCTTTTGTATAAATATCCATAAATTCGTCTGAACTGAGAAATTCACGACGATAAACACCGAATGAAACCTTGGTCTTTTTAACAATTTGCCTTATAAGTTCGGAATCGGTATTTACGGGCAGGAACACATATGCGCCGATACCTGTGAAGCAGTCCATAAGATATACAAATACCTCGACAGGTATTATACCGTCTGCTATATCAGCCATAAAAGCAGTGGAAAATGTTACTCTGTCAAAAAGATGCCTTGTAAACACCTTTGTATTTATGGAATTCATACCCACATTATATATACCTATCTCAAAGCCGCAGCCCCTGAGAAAATCAGTAAACTCCACTGCTGTCCGCATATCCATTGAGGAAATCATATCCTGCGCAAGATTTATACAT
>OMZF01000138.1 GCA_900315465.1 uncultured Eubacteriales bacterium
AAAAATATTATTCTTTATTGTCTTTTCTGTATTTTTGAGATAAATAAAATAACGTCTCAATCTGAACCAGAAATGTACAGGTTTGACTGTGTCGTTTGTATCTGACAGAGCAGGCTTTCTGATTTATCACGCCACAAGTGTATTTTAATTTACACACCCAATATTTTTTCTTATTCCCATCTAGACTGACATATCGGTAAATATTTATATGATACTGCCCTGACCGGTGAAGGGCGACTCCCGCAGTACAGACAAATTCATCTTTATAATGTTCTGAACGATATACTCAACGATCTAATTGACAAAATATTTCTGCCTGCTGTCAAGGATAACATCGTTCAGGTACTCCGAAAAGGCATCATTTGAGGCTTTAATATCTATCCAAAATGACATTATTGCACTGAATTACAAAAAATGATATAATAAATATATAAAGTCCTGTCTTAAAGGAGGCTTAGTAATGAAAACCGTATTTGTTTCAAGCACATTCAGAGATATGCAGTCCGAGCGTGACGCTATCCGCGAAATCACTGCTCCGCTTCTCAATGCGGAAGCCCGTGCCTATGGGGATGAGATTGACTTTTGTGACCTCCGTTGGGGCATTAACACGGCACAATTAGAGACTGACGCAGGCTTCCGCAAGGTTTTAGAGGTATGTCTGGATGAAATAGACCGCTGTAAGCCGCCTATGATCGTTCTACTTGGCTACCGCTACGGCTGGATTCCGGACAAGTCTCTAATCGAAGATGTTGCCACCCGCAAGAACAGGCAGCTCGAATCCAAGAGTCTGCAGAAAATGCAACTTGAAGATCTCGAGATGAGCGTTACTGCTCTCGAAATAGAGTATGGCTCTTTACGTGACATTGAGTGCTTTTCCAACACTCTTTTCTATTTCCGCGAGATTGAGGGCGACGCTCCCGTTGATTACCAGTCCGAAGACAAAGAACATGCTGCAAAAATCAAAGCACTGAAAGATCGCATCCGTGCTATTGGTGGAGAGAGGATTAAAACATATATCCTGCGCTGGAACGGCTCCGGCTTTGACGGAGTTGATGATTTTGCACGCACACTTGCAAACGATATCAAGACCATGCTCCAGCCGCAGTGGGAACTGTACAAAAACCTAACTATTTTTGAGCGTGAACGTTGCATACATCAAACCTTTGTCGAAGAAAAAGCCGCTATATTCCGTGCTCGTCAGGTGGATGCCGAAAAGCTTTACAGTGGTATCAATGATGATCCTGTTACAATTATCAAAGGCGAGGTTGGCAGCGGCAAAAGTACCCTTTTCTGTCATCTTGTACAGCGTTTTCAGGAGAAAAGTGATTGGGTTGTTCTGCCCTTCATTTCCGGTCTGACAAGTAGCAGCAACGATGCCTATGATATTATTAAAAACATCGTCTATATCATTGAAGAAAAACTACACATCGATCATTACAAGGGAGAAACAGACCAGACCTGTCAATCCGTCATTCACAGCATTGACGAATGGCGCGATCGCCTTGCAGAAATGTGTGCAGACTATACTGCTGACGGCAAAAAGCTGCTGATTATGCTCGATGCTGCCGACCAGCTCACCCAGAGCGAAGTACGGGATAGTCTCTTTTTTATCCCGATGAACACAGGCAAAAACATTCATTTTGCCATGACCTGTACCCAGGATTTCAAAACACTTGGTCGGGATTTTTACACACTTAAACCTATTGACAACATCGGTAAGCTTGATGTTATTTCTGGCACCCTCTCTCGCACCGGCCGTGAACTGTCAAAGCCTGTTGTTGAAAAAATGATTAGTCTGAAAAGCTCAGGTAACCCACTGTATCTGTCCCTTCTCGTTCAGCGCCTGCTGATGATGAACAGTGCTGACTTTGCCGATATCCGCTCCCGCGGTGATGGAATATCGGCAATTGAGTCACACCAGATCGAGCTTATCACAAAGAACTGCCCCGACAATCTTGACGAAATGAGCTCTGCCCTTCTCACTGAGGCCGGAAACCGTATTAACCCCGATCTCGTTTCAAAAGCCGGTCAGCTTCTTGCCGTTTCCCGTGCTGGTCTGCGTTCCCATGATTTGTCCGTTATGCTTGGTGAGGACTGGACAGAAATCGATTTTGCACATTTTATCAGTTACATGAACGATTGCTTCATGCAGCGGGATGACGGACGGTTCGATTTTACCCACAAGAGCATTCGCACAGGTTTTCTCAAGCTTTGCCCGGATGTTGACAGGATCAACAGACAGATCCTTACATATTTAAAAAACTTGCCTGATGATGATCCTGTCAGAGTGAACGAAATCATCTATCACGCTATAAAAGGGGATGATAAGGACTTTTTTGTTAATTATATAATAATACACTACAACGAGGAAAATACTTACATGATTCTTCAAACAGCTCTTGATACA
>OMZF01000135.1 GCA_900315465.1 uncultured Eubacteriales bacterium
CCCATGCCGAACACAGAAGTTAAGCCCGATGGTGCCGAAGATACTCGGATGGTAACGTCCCGGAAAAATAGGAAGATGCCGACACCTTAAAGCAGCCGTCCAATAGGGCGGTTGTTTTTTTATCATTTTAGTAACGGAGGAAACTGCTTTGGCTACAACAAAAGAATTGATCGAAAAAAGAAGGACTTTTGCCATTATCTCTCACCCTGATGCAGGTAAAACTACACTCACCGAAAAACTCCTGCTCTATACCGGAACAATACAGCTCGCAGGCTCGGTAAAGGGGAAAAAGACTGATAAACATGCTGTTTCCGACTGGATGGAAATAGAAAAACAAAGAGGTATTTCCGTAACATCTTCCGTTATGCAGTTCAATTACGGAGGATATTGCATAAATATAATAGACACCCCCGGTCATCAGGACTTTTCTGAGGACACATACCGTACTCTTATGGCTGCCGATTCGGCTGTAATGGTAATTGACGCATCAAAGGGCGTTGAGGCTCAGACAAGAAAACTTTTCAAGGTATGCGTAATGCGTCATATACCGATATTTACATTCATAAATAAAATGGACAGAGAAGCCAAAAGCCCTTATGAACTCCTTGAAGACATAGAAAACGTACTCGGTATAAATACCTGTCCGATGAACTGGCCTATCGGCTGCGGCAGGGACTTCAAAGGAGTATATGATTTCGGAAAGCAGGAAATACTTGCATTCACCGCAAATAACGGTCAGCGTGAGGTTGAAATGGATGAACTTACCATAGATTCCCCCGAACTTGATGACCGTCTCGGTGAAACACTCGCACAGACACTCAGAGATGACATTGAGCTCCTTGAAGGTGCGGGAGATGAATTTGATCTCGGCAGAGTACAAAAAGGAGAGCTTACCCCCGTATTTTTCGGCTCAGCACTTACAAATTTCGGCGTTGAACCCTTCCTTGCCGAATTTTTAAGAATGACCACCCCCCCTCTCCCAAGAAAAACCGTTGACGGAGAAGTTGACCCGTTTGACGAAAATTTTTCTGCATTCGTATTTAAAATTCAGGCAAATATGAATAAGGCTCACCGTGACAGAATAGCATTTATGCGTATCTGCTCGGGCAGATATGATAAGGCAATGGAAGTTTTCCATGTTCAGGGAAATAAGAAAATGCGTCTTTCACAGCCTCAGCAGCTTATGGCTCAGGACAGAGAAGTGGTTGATGAAGCATATGCCGGAGATATTATCGGTGTATTTGATCCCGGTATATTCTCAATAGGAGATACAGTCTGCTCACCGTCAAAAAAGGTCGTATTCGAGGGCATACCCACCTTCGCACCTGAACATTTTGCAAGAGTACGTCTGAAAGATACTATGAAGCGTAAACAGTTTGTAAAAGGCATAACTCAGATAGCACAAGAGGGTGCTATTCAGATATTCCAATCCCTCGGCGGTGGTATGGAAGAGGTCATTGTAGGAGTTGTGGGTGTACTTCAGTTTGAGGTGCTTGAATACAGACTTAACAACGAATATAATGTTGATATTATTCTTGAGCATATGTCATATGAACTCATCCGCTGGATAGATAATGATGACATAGACCCCAAAACACTTAACCTTACCACCGATACAAAAAGAATACAAGACCTTAAAGGCAAACATCTGCTCCTCTTTACAAGCGAATGGAACATAAACTGGGCACTCGAACATAACAAAGGTCTTATCCTTACAGATTTCAGCAAAAACTGACACATTCCCCTTATAAACGGATTTCTGACCGTTTATAAGGGGTTTTATAATTTTACACTCCCATGATAAGTTTGTAATGTTTTCATAAAACCCGTAATAGAATTATATTGAAATTCAAAAGGGAGTGTGAAGCTATGGAATGGCACAGTTCGGACAGTATGACAGTTATAAAGAATTCAGGCTCGGATATAAAAAAAGGACTTACCCGCACTCAGGCTCAAAAAAGACTTGAAGAAAACGGATATAATACTTTAAAAAAATCAAAGAAAACTCCTGTGATAATAAAATTCTTCATGCAGTTTTCGGATTTTACCGTGATAATACTTCTTTTTGCAGCCGCAATATCATTTGGTATAGCAATATGGAGCGGCAGCGGTGATTTTATTGACCCGATAATGATACTTCTGATAGTAATACTTAATTCGGTAATAGGTACAGTACAGGAATGTCGTGCTGAAAAAGCCATAGACGCATTAAAAAAACTTTCCTCGCCTCATTCATCAGTTATTCGTGACGGAGTTATTACATCCGTTCCATCCGAAGAACTGGTGAATGGAGATATTATCATATTTGAAACAGGAGACCTTATCAGTGCAGATGCAAGACTTATCGAAGCCGTTTCAGTGAAAGCGGAAGAATCAGCTTTAACAGGTGAGTCTGTGCCTGCTGATAAGAATGCTGATATTGTACTGCCTGATAAAACTCCTCCGGCAGACCGTGTAAATATGATCTATGCCTCAACATATATCGTATCGGGTCACGGAAAAGCCATTGTCACCGGTACAGGTATGAATACTCAGGTAGGCAAAATTGCCGCTATGCTTGAAAGCGGTGAAAGTCCCGATACGCCATTACAGAAAAGTCTCGCAAAAACAGGGAAATTACTCGGCACAGGTGCAATTATAATATGTGTAGTCATATTTGTACTCGGACTTTTGCAAAGTATACCTCCGCTTGATATGTTTATGATAGCAATAAGTCTTGCTGTTGCCGCAATTCCCGAAGGACTTCCTGCTATTGTAACGATAGTGCTGGCAATGGGTGTAAGAAAACTTGCTTTGCACAGAGCTGTTGTGCGAAAACTGCCTGCCGTTGAAACTTTGGGAAGTGCCAATGTCATATGTTCCGATAAAACAGGCACTCTCACACAAAATAAAATGACTGTCGAAACAATAGAAAATATAAATGGTCATTTAAGTCCACGAAGCCGTGAAGGTGCTTTTATACTCAGTCTTGCCGCACTTTGCAATAACGCCTCCATTCAAAAAAGGGGAAATTCATTTCGTGCTGTGGGAGAGCCGACTGAAACAGCACTTCTCACCGCTGCAGAATCGGCAGACCAAAGAAAAAATGACCTTGATAAAAAATATCCCCGAACAGATGAAATTCCCTTTGATTCAAAAAGAAAAAGAATGGTAACTGTCCATAGTCTGCCATCGGGCGGTTACAGAGTAATTGTAAAAGGTGCTCCGGATATACTTGCAAAAATCTGCACCAAAATATATACAAACGGTTTACCGTCTTCAATGACTTCTGCATCAGTACAAAGAATAATGTCACAAAATGAAAGCCTGGCAAAACAGGGTATGCGTGTCATTGCAGCGGCATTTAAAGATACTCAGACAAGACCTGACAAAAACAGTATAGAAAAAGACCTTTGCTTTGCCGGCATAATAGGTATGACAGACCCACCCCGTCCGCAAGCCTTTGAAGCTGTGGCAAGATGTAAAAAAGCAGGCATAAAGACTGTAATGATAACAGGAGACCATATTTCCACGGCTAAAGCAATAGCCGGAAAACTCGGCATAATGAACAAAAATGACTCAGCGGCGACAGGTACAGAACTTGATAATATGACGGATAGTGAACTCAGAAAAAACATTTATAAATATTCCGTATTTGCAAGGGTATCTCCCGAACATAAAGTACGTATTGTAAAAGCATTTCAGTCAACAGGTGCTGTTGTTGCTATGACGGGAGACGGAGTTAATGATGCACCTGCACTGAAATGTGCCGATATAGGCTGTGCTATGGGGCAAAGCGGTACAGATGTCGCAAAAAGTGCCGCTGATATGGTACTGACTGATGATAATTTTGCTACGATAGTCAATGCTGTAGAACAGGGCAGGGGTATATTCGATAATATAAAAAGAACGATACATTTTCTCCTTTCAAGCAATATAGGTGAAATACTTACCGTACTTTGTGCCTTTCTTATGAAACTGCCCTCCCCCCTGCTTGCTATACAGCTTTTATGGGTAAATTTAGTAACAGACTCACTTCCTGCCCTTGCTTTAGGCTCTGAACCTGTCTCACCTGATATAATGGAAAAGCCGCCCGAAAAAACCTCGGACGGCATATTCAATAAAAATTCTGTTTTTTCAATTCTGATAGAAGGCTGCTTTATCGGAGCACTTTCATTTTTAGCCTATACGATAGGCAGGGTATTTTTTGACGGAACAGGAGAACCTGTTACAGGCAGAACAATGACATTTGCCGTACTGAGTTTAAGCCAGCTTGTACATTCTTTCAACCTGAGAAGTCACCTTTCACTTTTCAAATCAGGCTTTTTCGGTAATCCAAAACTTATTCTTGCCTTTATTATCGGAACCATCATGCAGGTATCGGTAATATCTGTACCTCCTCTTGCATCAATATTCAAAACAACCCCGCTTTCACCATCTGCATGGCTTATAACCATTGCACTCTCACTTATCCCCATACCCATTGTAGAGATCGAAAAAATGCTAAACAAAAATTCTTATCTCAATATCTGATGCATTTTTTGAAACAATCTATTATATATTCGGCGGCTTCATCTGTAAGAGAGGAATAGAGCGGAAGTGTCATTTCGTTTGAATACATTTTATATGCATTCGGGAAATCGTTAATATCAAAACCGAGTTTTTTATAAGCCGTATGCATCGGCAGCGGCTTATAGTGAACATTCGTTGCTACACCAAGATTAGCCATTTTTTCAATAAATGAATTTCTGTATTCCTCACCTTTTCCGTCAAACTTCACCATATACAGATGTCCGCTTGAAGAAAATCTCGGGTCATCGGAATAGTGTTTTAGTACGGAAACATTCAGGTCTTTCAGCTCACGATCATAATACTGTATAATCTTTTTTCTTCTTTTAAGCATATCGGGGAATCTTTTAAGCTGTGCTATTCCTATAGCTGCAGCTATATCAGTCATATTGCATTTATAATACGCCCCTATTATGTCATATTCCCATGCACCGAGCTGAGTTTTTGAAAGTGCATCCTTTGACTGTCCATGAAGTGAATAAAGCATATACTGCTTATAAAGATAGTTGCTGTCAATAGGTACAGCTATGTTCCATGTTATAGCACCGCCCTCGGCAGTAGTAAGATTTTTTACCGCATGAAATGAAAATGCTGTAAAATCAGCAAGTGTGCCTGTATATTTCTGATTTCTCGATGCACCGAGAGAATGGGCTCCATCTGCCATAACTACAATTCTTCCGAAGCTTTCCTGATTTTCATTTGCAGATCTGAAAATTGATTTTTTTGCAAAAACTGCATCGTATATCTTGTCATAATCACAAGGTACACCGCCCACATCAACAGGAATAATTACTTTTGTACGGCTGTTTATCAATTCAGGCAGTCTGTCATAATCCATTTGTATGGAGTTTTTTCCGCAGTCTATCATAACGGGCTTTGCACCTACATGACATATAACACTTGCAGATGCCGTATAAGTATATGCGGGTACAATAACTTCATCTCCCTGACCCACGCCTAAAATACGCAAGGTCATTTCAAGTGCCGAAGTGCATGAATCAAAACACGCACTTTTCTCACTCATACAAAATTCCGTTATCATTTTTTCAAACTTCTTTGTTCTCGGGCCTGTTGTTATCCAGCCGCTTTGCAGTGCGGCAGTAACTTCCTTTATTTCATCTTCGCCTATATCAGGCGGAGAAAACGGAATTTTCATTTTTTATCCCCCGTTCATCATAAATTATCAGATTCCATCTGTTTTTTAAGTTCATCAAGCGACGGCATTATATAGTCCGCCAGAGAAGATATTTCATCATCGGGCTGTAAAAGATCCGGTATCATAACACATTGCATTCCTGCTGCTTTTGCCGCCCTTACTCCGTTGAAGCTGTCTTCGATTACAATACATTTTTCAGGTGGTATTTTTATAATATCCGATGCTTTCAGGAATATTTCAGGGTGAGGCTTACTGTGCTGTACAGTATCCCCTCCGATTATTTTTTTAAAAAACCGGAACAGGTTTGTCAGAATAAGCTCTTTTATTACTATCTCCGTTTTAGTCGAGGATGCAAGCACAAGGGGAATATTTTTTGAATTAAGATACTCAAGAATTTCTCTTGCACCCGATTTTACAGGTATTTCTTTTTCAAATTGTCCTCTTGCAAGTTCCTTTGCACAAACCCAGAATTTTTCAAGCAGCTGTGTATCCCCAAAAGCTCCGGCATATTTTTCCTTTGTTTTTTCTGCTGTTATTCCTATACAGCTGAGGCAAAGTTCCCTCACATCTCCCATGCCAAGCAGCTTTGCCGCTGTTACACAGCTTTCAAGATATACCGCCTCGGTATCAAAAATAACACCGTCCATATCAAATATAACGGCTTCATATCCCGTTTTCAAAATAACACCCCGCATTATTCGATATTATTCTGAATTTTAGCTGCTTTCAATGTATTTTTCATAAGCATGGCAATCGTCATAGGCCCTACACCACCCGGTACAGGGGTTATATATGATGCTTTCGGCTCAACTGACTCAAAATCAACATCTCCGCAAAGTTTGCCGTTTTCATCTCTGTTTATACCTACATCAAGTACGACTGCACCCTCTTTTACCATATCGGCAGTAACAAATTTCGGTCTGCCGACAGCTGCAACCAATATATCGGCAGATGCACATATTTCTTTAAGATTTTTTGTTTTGCTGTGACATATCGTAACAGTGCCGTTTTCATGAAGCAAAAGCATTGCCATAGGCTTGCCTACTATATTGCTTCTTCCGATAACTACACAATTCTTTCCGCTTACATCAATTCCTTCTGTATGTATCATCTCCATAACTCCGGCAGGTGTACAGGGGAGAAAATGATAATCTCCTATCATGATCTTACCCACATTTGACGGATGGAATGCATCAACATCTTTCATCGGAGAAATTGCATTTATTACTGCTGTTTCATCAAGGTGTTCGGGGAGAGGAAGCTGACAAAGTATACCGTTTATTTCGGGTTTGTTGTTAAGTTCTTCCACAAGAGCAAGAAGTTCTTCCTGAGTTGTCTGAGCCGGAAGTGCATATTCCTCGGAAACAAAGCCTACATCTGCACAGGCTTTTTTCTTATTGTTTACATATACTCTTGATGCAGGGTCATCGCCTACTATAATTACAGCAAGTCCGGGGTTTATTCCCCTTGCTTTAAGCTGTTCACATTCTTCTCTTACCCCTGCTCTTACCTTTGCAGATACTTCTTTTCCGCTTATTATTTTAGCCATTTTTATTCTCCTTTTAATTTTAAATTGCGGTTATTCCGCTTTACTTTGCTATTCTGAAGAATCTTTTCAAAACAACCACTTTACTGAAAAAGATCCATCACTTTGTCTGAAGTGACCAGCGTGCCAATGTCATTAACTTAACGAAGAATCTTTTAAAACCCCTCCGCCTCGCTTACGCTCGGCACCTGTCTCGCCTGCCGGCTCGGTCGGTGCTGCTGTACCCCAAGGGCACTTCCTTCGG
>OMZF01000133.1 GCA_900315465.1 uncultured Eubacteriales bacterium
ATAGCAAATTAAATTCATTATACGAACAAACTACGCATAGCGTCAATAGAGACCGCCGGCACGGCGGTGACGAAATGACGGAGGGGTTTAAAAGATTCTTCGTTAAGTTAATGACATTGACAGCCGTCAGACTGCCCGTTATTTTTGTTTATATTACATTAAGGATCTTAAGTGCCTCGCTGACATTATCAGAATTAAGACCACTGCTCCATCCGCTTATCGCTGAAGGATCTTTTCTTCGTGTATGAACAACATGGTCACCGAGCCATCCCCAGTGCCAGTCCATATCGTCTAAAATTACAAAATGTTCAACATCAGGTTTATCCAACAGCCAGTAACGTATTTCTAAGGGTCTGGATTTTTTATCGAAGCCTATTTCCTCTGTTGCACCCGATATAGTCAGATCATATTTTTCAAATGCGTCAAGTAATTTCTGAAAATGACTATTCACAGAATCAGATGTTTTTCTCCAGTTATGATAATAAATTCTCCATGAAGATGTCAGTATTATTTTTGCACTGCTTGTATCTGCTATTTTTTTAAGACGTGAAACCATGTTTTCATCGATGATTACACGATTTTCGCTGCGGTCATCAAAATCATTGAGAACTCCGTCGATATCAAGAAATATAACCCTTATATATTTTTCACTGTTTTTCAAGGATGAATCCAACAGCTGATCAAAAAAATTATTCATACTTTTAAATTCCTCAAAATACATTTTTACATTATAGTGATAATCTTAAGGATATTGCTCTGCAAGCCTGAGTGAGCATAGGCTGCCGCATTAATAAAAGCGGCAGCCTAAAAAAATTCAAGTAATTAAAACAAACCCGGCAGCATATTATATTATAACAGGACCGAAATCATCGTCAGGATATTCCACTGCTTTGATTTTTCCTGTATCCTCGTCAATATCTATTATCGTATATCTGTCCGAATATCCCACAGAACCGGGATTGACAAGAAGTATTCCACCCTCGACAGAGGTGAGTTGCTTATGGGTATGTCCGAACAGAACTATATCATATCCGTTCTGACGAGCAAGGTCTGTTATCCTGTCTGTCCCCTGTTTAACTCCGAACAGATGACCGTGGGTCATGAATATGACTTTTCCGGCAATCTCAAATTCCTGTATATTGGGCTCACTGCAGTACCAGTCACAGTTGCCGCACACTGCAAAATATTCTTTATCGCGGAAACTGTTTCTTATCTCCTCAAGATCATTACAGCCGTCCCCACAAAATGCGACAACATCTACATGGCGGTGTTTCTTTAGTGCGGATTTCATACCTGACGGGTCTCCGTGGCTGTCGGAAAAAACAATTATTCGCATATAAAACTCCTCCTTTTTACAATTAGCAATGTGCAATATGCAATTTATTGCTGATTTCACATCAGATTAAGTTGGGGGTGATAACTGTGGAACAAAAAGATGTAAGCAAGATGTTCGGTAATCTTTCACCCGAACAGCAGAAAAAAGTTAAAAATATTCTCTCGGATAAAAACAAGACTGAGGAAATACTCAAAACTCCTCAGGCACAAGAGCTTCTCAGAAAGCTGATGGGTGATAATAAAAATGGCTGATATGAATGATACGATAAATTCAATACTGAATGATGCTGATGCAATGAAACAGATAAGGGAACTCGGAGCAATGCTTGGTATAGGAAATAATACTCCTGCACCTGAGCCTGCTCCGGCGGCTTCTCCTCTCGGTGCTATGTTATCTCAAGGCGGCAGTATGCCTGATCCTGATATGCTTAATATGATGATGAAGCTTGCTCCGCTTTTTGGTAAAATGAATCAGGATAATGAAAGTACAAGACTTTTATATGCATTGAAACCTTTTCTTAGTGAAAAACGGCAGCAAAGACTTGACCAGTCTGTACGTCTGCTTGGAATAATGAATATCCTCCCGCTTCTCAAAAACATCCTGTAAATTTAGTGTGGAGTTTGGAGTGTGGAGTGTGGAGTTGACGCAAATCAGGTTTTGTTGTACTGATTTAATTTTCCAAATTACAAATCAAAGTCGTACACCAAATAATTGCTAATTGAATAGGGTGATGAGGGTGGATGAAAAGGAATTTGAAAGGCTGAAAAGGGAAGCAGAACAGCGGATGAAAGAACTTCATGCCGAAGCGGCTGTCGAAGAAACCGTACCCGAAACTGCTCAGCCTGTCGGGAAAGTGGAAAAGCCTGCCGAAAAATCAGGTATTACCGATATATTGTTTAAAGATAAGGACAGAACCCTTATTCTTGCCCTTCTTCTTCTTCTTACGGATGAAAAAGACGGAAAAGTAGATTACAGTTTGCTTATGGCACTGCTTTATATACTTTTATAGGATTATCTTACCTGTCCGTCACCCTCGATAATAAATTTCATTGAGGTGAGTTCGTTAAGTCCCATAGGGCCTCTTGCATGGAGTTTCTGAGTCGAAATTCCTATTTCCGCACCAAGACCGAATACTCCTCCGTCTGTGAAACGTGTTGATGCATTGACGTAAACCGCAGCACAGTCTATTACCTGAGTAAAGAGTTTTGCATTTTTATAGTTGTCTGTTATAATACATTCACTGTGACCGCTGGAGTATTTGGTGATGTGTGCAACTGCTTCATCAAAACTATCTACTACTTTTACGGCAAGGATATAATCACCGTATTCTGTTTCCCAGTCACTTTCAGTTGCAGGAATTACACAATCTCCGAGTATCTCACGAGTCCTTTCGCAGCCTCTGAGTTCTACATTCTTTTCATCAAGACGGGCTTTTATTGCAGGAAGAGCTTTCTCTGCCACTGCCTTATGTACAAGAATTGTCTCTATGGCATTGCATACGGAAGGACGTGAGGTCTTTGCATTGAAAATGATATTTGCAGCCATATCTATATCAGCATATTCATCCACATATGTATGACAGTTTCCTGCACCTGTTTCGATAACGGGTACTTTTGCATTTTCGACTACTGCACGGATAAGTCCCTTGCCTCCACGGGGGATAAGTACATCAAGATACTGAGTAAGTCCCATAAGCTCTGTTGAGGACGCACGGGATGTATCTTCGATAAGCTGGATACAGTTTTCGTCAAGTCCTGCGGATTTTACAGCTTCACGCATAATATCTGCTATGCATTTATTGGAATTGATAGCTTCTTTGCCTCCTCTGAGAATAACAGCATTTCCGCTTTTAAGGCAAAGTACAGCTGCATCGGCTGTAACATTTGGACGTGCCTCAAATATTATGCCGATGACTCCCATAGGTACTCTTACTTTTGTTATTTTAAGTCCGTTGGGTCTTGTTCCGCCTGAAATAACTGTTCCGATAGGGTCGGGGAATGCTGCTACTTCAAGTACCCCTTGTGCTATTCCTTCAATTCTTGCCTCGTTAAGCATAAGTCTGTCAAGAAGTGCCTGAGAAAGACCGTTTTGTTTACCGTTTTCAAGGTCAATTTTATTTGCTTCGAGTATTTTTGCACTTTGTTCTTTGAGTGCCTTTGCTATAGCCTCAAGAGCCTGATTTTTCTTTTCTCCTGCTGTTGCAAGTGTTGCAGCAGCAATTTTTGCTTTTGCACCCATTTGTTCGATAGTTGTCATTTTTGTTTCCTCCTGAAAATTACATTGTTCCATCCTGTGCCAAAAACATCGTGCCGATGCTTTCACCGTTTAGCAGTTTATAAATATTTGACGGGTCATCTCCGCCCATTACACAGGTATTTATCCCTGCACTTGTCGCAGCTGCAGCAGCGGTTATTTTTGTTGACATTCCACCAGTGCCTCTGTTCGAGCCTGAACCTCCTGCCATTTCTCTGATAAAATCATCTATATGCGGCACAACCGATATTTTCTTTGCATCGGGATTTTTTCTGGGATCACTTTCATAAAGACCGTCTATATCCGTAAGTATTATAAGAAGGTCTGCTCCCACAAGGTCGGCAACAATAGCTGAAAGATTATCATTATCACCGAAATTTGCACCGATAAGTTCATCTGTTGCCACTGTGTCGTTTTCATTTACTATGGGGATTATGCCCATTTCCAAAAGCGTCTGAAATGTATTTACAACATTATGCTTTGAAAACTCATTAAGTACAACATCTTTTGTCAGAAGTACCTGAGCTACGGAATTATTGTATTCACCAAAGAATTTGTCATAAAGGAACATAAGCTCACACTGTCCCACAGCAGCAAGTGCCTGTTTATAACGTGTTTCATGCGGGCGTTCCTTTAATTTGAGTTTGCCTACTCCCACGCCGATAGCACCTGAACTTACGAGTATTATTTGTTTTCCGCTGTTATGAAGGTCACTAAGCACCTTACAAAGTTTTTCAAGGTTTCTCAGATTGACACGACCATTTTCATATGTTAGTGTTGATGTGCCTACCTTTATAACTATTCTTCTTGATTGAAAGGTATTCATATTCATTTCTCCATGTTTATATATTGTAATTAAAATAATACAACTTTTTTAAGCTGTAGTCAATAAGACTGCGATAATTCATCAGGGTAACTACATGAAAGAATCGAAAAATTTGTTAAAAATAATGATTGACAAAAATCCGGAAAAGCAAACAGTTTCCATCATAATTGGGACTTGAAGTCCCACATAAGCATAAAAAGCCGTGTCTCCCGAACATCAGAGCGGGGGACACGGCTGAATTATTATGTATTTACAGATGTAGGAAGTGATGAAATAAGAAACGATACGATCAATTTTTCATAAAACTGGTTGCATAGCCTGCCTTAATGAAATTCCATTCATCTGCCTTCCACTTATTGTAACCGCAGTCAAGAAGCTGTATGGTATCTTCGCTGGGATTCACCGAATCAATGTTGAAGCCCTTATAGTAGGTCTTCTGATAGCAATACAGACAGAATATCGACTTTGCTGAATTGGTAACATCCTTCCAAGCTCCTGAAGTGATCATGGTAGCGTTCGCAGGTATATCTTTCGTGTAAAAGCCCACGCTATTCAGAAGTGTGCGGACAGAAACGCCCTTGCTCTTTGCATAGTTGACAATGTCATGCACATAGTCCGCATTTATCTGTGAACTGCCGATTCTGTTGTTAAACCAGTTTGCAGACTGCTCTGCAGCGTTACTGCGGTATTTACCGTTATGGTAAGGTTCACTCTTATGGTCAAGTCCTCCTAAAAACGGCGACAGTCTGAGTTCAGTGTGCCCCTTGTCTACAAGAATCGTTCTCCTTTTGTTGAAGGTATTGTCATAAACTGCCTTGATAGTGCCGCTGGCGTCGAGCTTTGTGATGGTCATAGTCGGTCTGTCATCCACACCGAGCCACTTTGATCCGGACGTGCTTTTTTCTCTGTTCCAACTCCGACTAACGATGCCGTAAGTACTTTTATCTCGTTCTCAATGTCGCTGTTGTCCTTGCAGATATGTGCCATATACTCAGGGTCAATAGTCGCCTTCGTCTCGTCTGAGAGACAGTTGACATAAAGTTGTGCCGAAAGGCTCTCTAACAGGGTGGAACAACCGGCAACATATACCTGCATTACATGATCGCTGGTAGGTTTTGCAAGGTCAAGAGCTTCACCGCTGAACATAACGTTATTGGTATAGTGATTATAAACCAGGTGAACAAAGTGCAAACAGATGTTTTTTATGATAAAAAAGAACTCCGAAAGCCGCATATAAAGCTAACTTTCAGAGTCAATAGTGTTGGTGCGAGTGATGGGACTTGAACCCATACGTCGTGAAACACACGCCCCTCAAACGTGCCTGTCTGCCTATTCCAGCACACTCGCA
>OMZF01000179.1 GCA_900315465.1 uncultured Eubacteriales bacterium
ATAACAGAGACATAAATGCCGCTGTAAACATACGAAACGAAGGTATGAGAATAGCGTTAGCATAAACCACAAAACAGAACCGTGGGATACACGGGGTTAGCTCGCTTATGCTTAGTGCATAAGTACTATCGAACGAGAACCAAACTCGCCTGAGGTCAGGGGAAGCCCCCGCCTCTTTAGGCGGGGGAGGATGTCACAGGGTGAATGTCTATGCCGTTTGAAATAGAAAATGATGTACTTATAAAATATGAAGATGACGCAGTTACAAATATTTCTGTGCCTGACGGGGTAAAAGAAATAGGTGAAAGTGCATTTGAGGACTGTAAAAGGCTTAAAAATGTCATTTTGCCTGACAGTGTGGAAAATATATGCGAAAGGGCATTTTTCGGATGTATAAATCTCAGGAGTATCAGGCTGCCGAAGAATCTGAAAAAAATTGAATACGGAGTTTTTTTGAACTGTCACAGTCTTGAAAGCATTAAATTGCCAGACGGTCTGACTTTTATAGGATATCAGGCTTTCGCAAACTGCGGTTTTCTTGAAGAAATAAAAATACCCACCAGTGTGGAGGAAATAGATGGATATGCTTTCAGAAACTGTAAAAATCTTAAAAATATTATAATTCCTATGGGTGTCAAAATAATAGGAAAAGAGGCATTTGAAGGATGTTATGGTCTTAAAAGTATTGTTATTCCCGACAGTGTGGAAGAAATAGGTGATTTTGCATTTTCAAGATGTGACAGTCTTGTTTCGGTAACTCTTTCAAACAGTATGGAGTGTATTAAAAGCGAGTTGTTTCATGGATGTGTGAGTCTAACCCGAATTACTCTGTCGGATAGTATAAGGCGTATAGAAGATCGTGCATTCAGTTTTTGCAGCAGTCTGAAAAGTATAGTTATTCCAAAGAATGTGTATATGATAGGCGAGGGTGCGTTCAGTTTTTGCGGTGAACTTGAAAGTGTATCTTTGCCTGATAGTCTTGATTACATAGAAGAGAGAGCCTTTGTTAACTGCGAAAGTCTGGAGTTTATAAATATACCTGACAATGTAAGAAGTATCGGATACGATGCATTCAAAAAAACAAAGTGGCTTAAAATGCGGACAGAGGATTTTGTTATTGTCGGTGATAATGTTCTTATAAAATATAATGGTGATGACAAGAGGGTGATCATTCCGGAAGGTGTTAAAATGATAGCCGGAGGCACGTTTTCAGACTATGAACAGATCTTGGAAGTTGTTATTCCCGACAGTGTAGAAAAAATTGCAAAATTCGTTTTTCTGGAAGCAGGTGATGTTGAAAAACTCACAATATCGGGTTATACGGTAAATGCCGCAATATTTGATTTTGAAATGACATATTATAAGAGTGTAAAGCTTATGCTTGAATATAAGGATTATACATTAAGAATGACTCCCAAAATAAAATACGAATTTGCAGTACAGGTATTTATTAAAGATAAACAGCCCGAAGCTGAAAGTTACATAAAGAAAAATCTTGCGAAAATAATACATTATTTTATTTTGAATGATGATTATGATACGGTAAAAAGTCTGTTTGAATCGGAAAAATTCATTACAAAAAGAAATATAGCACATTATGCTGATTATTCGATAAAACATACTCAGTCCGGAGGAAATATGGAGATACAGCTTTTTATAATGAATTATAAGAATGAACATTTCCCCGATATTGACCCGATGAAAAGTCTGAAATTATGAAATATTCTTACTGTGCAGAAAATTTGTTGATATTTTCAGCGGTTTATAATATAATAGGGTTGGTTGGATTGTTTCGGGAAATGGGAAAGTTCAAAGAATTATCTGATAATAATATCTTCGGATATTCTTGAAACTCCACACTCCACATTCCACACTAAATATTGAAAGGGTTGTTTTAGAAAATGGTATATTTGTTTCTTGCAAACGGATTTGAGGAAATAGAGGCACTTACTCCTGTTGATGTACTCAGAAGGGCAAAACTGGAACTTAAAACAGTAGGTGTGGGAGGAAAAAATATAACAGGCTCTCACGGTATAACTGTAACAGCTGATATGACTGTGGATGAACTCGGTGATATGAATGATGCAGATGCAGTCATTCTTCCCGGAGGTATGCCCGGTACACTTAATCTTGAGGCATCAAAGGAAGTTATTTCTGCTGTGGAAAAATGTTATGCTGACGGAAAGATCGTTGCAGCTATATGTGCAGCTCCGTCAATTCTGGGTCATCTTGGCATACTCAACGGAAAAAGAGCAACTGCTTTCCCCGGATTTGAAAAGGAACTTATCGGTGCTGATCTTAAAAATGATTTTGTTTCTGTTGACGGAAAAGTTATCACTGCTAAGGGTATGGGTGTTTCTCTTGAATTTGCCCTTGCTATACTTGAAGCACTCAAAGATACCCAAACAGCTCAGGCTATAAGGAGTACCGTTCAATGCAGGATGTGAGCCAAAACAAAAAACTTCTCCGTATTGAATGTAAAAAACTGAGGACGGATATGTCCCGTGACGAAAAGAAAAAGGCTGACACTCTGATACAGGGGTTTGCTTGCGAACTTATCTTTGGACTTTCTGTAAAACAGGTATTATGCTATGTTTCATCGTCAGATATTGAGGTACGCACGATAGATATTATAAATGAATTGCTTTTAAAGGGGATTCAGGTTGTTGTACCGAAAAGTATACCGGATGTGTGCAGTCTTGAATTTTACAGTATAAATGGTCTTGACTCTCTTAAAAGAGGATTTTATAATATATTGGAGCCTGATACGGATATATGTCAGCCTGCAAAATTTATTGACGGGGCAGTATGTATCGTTCCGGGACTTGCCTTTGACAGAAAGGGCAGAAGACTCGGTTTCGGAAAAGGATACTATGACAGGTTTCTTACACATGGAAAATTTATTAAAGTCGGTTTATGTTATGACTGCTGTTTGTACGGTGAAATACCCCATAACGAATATGATTCAGTCATGGATTATATAATAACTGAAAAAGGAGGAATTGATCTGTGAGTGATGAACTTGAACAGAAGAGGCAGGAAAAAATAGCTGATTTCAAACTTCAGTTTGATTTTGATGAACCTGACGAACAGTACGGTCAGGATATAAGATCTGAAAGTGATGACAATGTTGTTGAACTGAAAAGCTCAGGTGATGATGACGGCGTAGTTATTCTTGATGACGATAACTTTTCGGGAGGGGATATATCCAGCTACAGCGATGATGCACCCGACCCTACAGCACAGCTTAACAAAAAAGAGCTTCGTGCCGCAAAAAGACATGATAAAAAGAGGAGAAGAATAAAGGCTAAGAAAAATCGTGTGATTTTCCGTACAGTATGGGTAATGATGCTGATATTCGTTTCTATAATGATAGGACGTTATATCATGGTAGGTATCAATGATATGCTTGCGGTGGGCAGGGATGACGAGGGTACTGTGGAGGTACATATCCCTGCAAATGCTGATCTTGATGAAGTTACTCAGATACTTATAGATAATAATATAATCAACAGCGAACAATTCTTTAAACTGTATGCCACAGTTACAAAATCCGCAAAGGATTTTACAGAGGGTACATTTCAGATTCCGCTGAATAATGACTATCTTGCGATTATAAATGCCCTTCATTCACAGGAAAACCGTACAGATACGGTCAAAATACAGTTCCGTGAAGGTATTTCAATACTTGAAATGGCAGCACTGCTTGAGGAAAATAAGGTATGTTCATCCGAAGATTTCCTTGAAATGTGTAATTCCGATGAATTTGACAAGGAGTACGAGTTCCTGAAAGATATCAAGAACAAAAGTTCAAGATATTATAAGCTTGAAGGTTATCTGTTCCCCGATACCTATGAATTCTATGTAAACGAAAATCCCGATTCTGTTGTGTACAAATTCCTGCATAACTATAACACAAAGATGTATTACACAAAGATACGCTTTATTCAGGGAGAAAAGAAACAGACAGTTGCTCAGAGGGCAGCGGATATAGGTATGTCGCTTGAGGATGTTATCACCCTTGCATCACTTATACAGGCGGAAGCAGCAAATGAAGATGATATGTATATGGTATCATCAATTCTTCATAACCGACTTAATACAAAGGATAATGACGGTGTGAATGAATTCGGTGAAAGCGGATTCCTGAAACTTCAGCTTGACTCTACAGTATTCTATCCGTACAAGACACAGGATAAAGTGCCTGCCACAATGCGTAAGAATTATGTCAGCAGATACAGCACATATAAAATAGACGGACTTCCCGCAGGCCCGATATGCAATCCAGGTATTGCAGCTATCGAAGCCGCAGTAAATCCGCCGGAAACAGATTATTATTACTTCTGTCATAAGTCTGCTACAAACGAAGAAGCAGCTGTTGCTTACTATGCAAGAACAAATGACGAACATCTTATCAACCAGCATGAAGCAGGTCTTATATAAAGGAGGAAAAAATATGTGTAAGTGCAAAAAATGGCTTAAATTCATCCTTATTGCAGTCGGTGCGGTAATGACGATCTCAGGAATCGTTGCTGCTGTTATAAACAGAAAGAAAAGCAATGACGAAACACAAAAAAGCAGTAAAGGAGCAGCAGTGGCTGTTATACTTGGTATTTTATGTACTGCTTCCGGCGGAGTGATGTGGCTCTGGGAAAAGTTCGGTGATAAGCTGAGTGATGCGGCAAAGCTTTTTGAAACAAAAAAACAATGGGACTGGACAGACCTTATGTGCGACTTCTGTAACCTCAAAGCACAGACCGAAAACAGAATGGCTCGTCTTGGCAGCGGTATTTCAGAATTTGTGTCAAACACTAAATCAAAATTTATTAAATAATTAAAAGGCTGTTGTGCTTTTTTACAGGCACAGCAGTCTTTTTTTAGTGTGGAGTGTGGAGAGTGGAGTTGATTTGAGTTTGGAGTGTGGAGAGTGGAGTGTGGAGTTAAACTGTAATTTACCACTCCAAACTCCGAACTAAATTGGAACAACTATAATTGCTAATTTATAAAATGGGGTTGACATTACAAAAATGTTACTATATAATTGAAACGGTTACTGAATTGTTATTTGTTAAAAATAGGATGTGTTTAAAAAATGGGTCTGTTAAAAAAGGGTTTTCTTATAGTTACAGCGACTCTGGTGAGTACAGCTTTTATCGGAGCAGGTCTTAATACTGTAGATTCATCTGTTACAGTTACTCCCGATGGTGATATGACGCTCAGTAAAAATGGTGTTTCGCTGGGGTTGGGTGAGGTGTATCAGCTTTCTGCCAATGATGATATTGAACAGTGGAATTCTTCCCGTGATGATCTGGTGGAAATAAATAAAGGTGAGATATGTGCAAAGGCTCTCGGCTCGTCTATGGTTGCCGCTCTTGCAGAGGATGGTGACGAGGCACAGTGTCTTGTTGTGGTACGCAAATCTCCTGATCAGGTAAAGCTTTCGGAGTCTGAAATTACTCTCGGTGTTGGCGAAAGCTATAAACTGAAGGCAATACTCCCCGATGGTACGGCAGCTGCTACACGTACATTCACTACAGATCGTGATGATGTACTTAAAATGACACAGACAAACTGGGAGGGTGTATTTACTGCAATAAAACCGGGTAAAGCTGTTGTTACAGTACGTCTTTATAACGGAAAAGAGGCAAAATGTACCGTTACAGTAAAGGCTGAACCACAGTCTCTTAAACTTTCAAAAAATGAAATTACCCTCGGTGTCGGAGAGGAATATAAGCTTAAAACGATACTTTCAGACGGAAGCGGTTCACATACTATCGATTATTCCGCTGACAGTAAGAATGTATCTTTTTCCGGAACAGGTGATACAATAACAGTAAAGGCTCTTTCGGAGGGTACAGCAACAATTACTTCTTCTGTATATAACGGTAAAAAAGATACCTGTACCATTACAGTTAAAAAAGCTCCTGAAAAGGTCATACTTGCAAAAAATGAAATGACACTAAAAATAGGTGAAAGTGCTGTGCTCGGATGCAGTGTAAATGACGGGGCAGCGGCAGTGGGAAGAACTTATTCCTGTGATAACAATGATGTCCTTAAAATGACACGCACACAATGGCTTGCAAATTTTAAGGCTGAAAAAGAGGGTACGTCTGTCATTACCGTAAAGACATATAACGGTAAAACTGATACCTGCAAAGTAACAGTATTGCCAAAGGAAGAACCAAAACCTGTACCGGCTGCAAATACTAATGTGAATAATAATACTCCCACACAGCAGAATGTTCAGGCAAATACAGAACAGACGGATAATCCATCTGACACAAAAGCTGAAGTTATTCAGGAAAATAATCCTCTTGTTCTGAATAACCCCTCAAATTACACACCTGTGGAAGTATATGTCGATCTGGGCGAATATATCGACCTTGCAAAAAATCCTGCTGTTTTTGAACTCGGAGGAAGTCTTTTAATAAATCCGACTTCCGCATATACCGGAAATCTTACATTTACATCCCTTGATGAATCGGTTGCAACTGTTGATGCTTCGGGTTATGTTGTCGGTGTAGGTTACGGCAATACGGATATTATCGTGACTGATGAAGCAGGAGCAGTCGGCAAGCTTGAGGTTATGGTGATCTCAGGCTACGGAATGGATTATTCTGACATATATACGATAGATTCAATTCTCAATACTGCTGAGCTTAAACCTATGAAAACAAATTACGAACCTGTCGATCAGATGGTAGATCAGATATTTGCACAGATACTTACCGATGATATGACACCCGGCGAAAAACTCAGAGCCTGCTATTACTATCTTGCAACACAATGTACATACGGCTATGACGGATATAAGGCTGTTTCTGTAGACGGATATTTAAGTCCTGAGGACAGGGAGATAGTCGAATTTTCATACTGCATACTTAAAGACAGAATAGGTACTTGTGAGAATTTCGGTGCGGCATTTACAGTTATGACACGCCGTCTCGGTTTTGAAACAAATTTTGTATACGGTGATGTTGCAATGTCAGCAGGAGGTTACGGAGGACATTACTGGTCTGATGTCAATGTAAACGGCAAACATTATGTATTTGACCCTCAAGTAGAAAATAATAACGGCGGTACCAATTACTTCTTCTACGGTTTAAGACCTGAAGCAAGCTATGGAATGTACCGATATGACTATATCGAAACGGTACACGGTTTCAAGCGTTACTGATAATAAAAAAATTATGCAAAACTCTTTACAAGATAAGGAAAGTATGTTATAATCTTAATCGTTGAGCCCGTTCATGGTTCGGGGGTAAAGCCCTTTCCGGGAATCCACAGCCCCAAACTATGATAGTGCTTTTTTTGGCAGTGGGCGAAGGCAAAAATAAATTGTAAAGGTGGGTAAATCAATGCTTCAGGAAGAAAAGAATGCTATCATCAAAGAGTATGCTATTCACGAAGGCGACACAGGTTCACCGGAAGTTCAGATCGCTATCCTCACAAAGAGAATCGCTGATCTCACAGAGCATCTCAAAACACATAAGAAGGATCATCATTCAAGAAGAGGTCTTTTTAAGATGATAGGTCAGAGAAGAAGTCTTCTCAATTACCTTATTAAGGTAGACATCGAGCGTTATCGTTCAATCATCGCAAGACTCGGTATCCGTAAATAATTGTTTCGGGGCAGTCTGTTTAATCAGACTGCCTTGTTTCAATTCTTTAACCCAAATGGGCAAGAAGTCCCCCACCTCTATAGGTGGGGGAGTATGTCACCAGAAAAAACAAAAGCTTCGATAATGTTATAAATGCATTGATAATTCATAATGCAAAGTGCATCTGTGTGGTGTGTTATGCATTATGAATTAGTGCATATGGCATTAATGGAACTTTTGTAAAAAATATTATCAAAATGGAGGAAAAACAATGTTTGAAAAATTCAGAAGATTTGAAACAGAATTTGCCGGCAGACCGCTTGTTATCGAAACAGGCAAAACAACTCAGCTTGCAAACGGTGCTTGCTTTGTATACTACGGCGAAACAGTAATCCATGTAGCTGTTACAGCATCACCAAAGCCCAGAGAGGGAGTAGATTTCTTCCCGCTTTCAGTAGATTATGAAGAAAAGCAGTATGCTATCGGCAAGATCCCCGGAGCTTACGGCAAAAGAGAAGGCAGACCGAGTGAAAAGGCTATACTCGTATCACGTGTAATCGACAGACCTATCCGCCCACTGTTCCCGAAAGATATGCGTAATGATGTATCTATCGTTTGTACAGTAATGGCATACGACCCCGAATGTCTGCCTGAGATTGCAGCTATGGTCGGCACATCGGTAGCACTCAGTATTTCAGATGTACCATGGAACGGCCCGATCTCTGCTGTTTCTGTGGGACTTGTTGACGGCGAATTCGTTATAAACCCCGGCAAAGAGCAGAGAGAAAAGTCAAAAATGGCTGTTACAGTTGCTTCAACAGACGAAAGAATAGCTATGATCGAAGCAGGTGCTGATATTGTTCCTGATGATGTTATGTATAACGGTATCATGGCAGGTCACGAGGCTAACCAGAAGATCATCGAATTCATAAAGGGTATCCGTGATGAAATAGGCAAGGAAAAATTCTCCTATCCGAGCAACGAGCCTGACCACGATATGTTTGAGGCAATCAAGGAATTCTCAATTGAATCTATCAAAGCAGCACTTGACACAGATGATAAGAATGTCCGTGAGGAAAGACTTAAACCTATATATGAAAGTGTTCACGAGAAATTTGATGCTGTTTATCCCGAACAGGAAGCAAAGATCGATGAATGTCTTTATAAAACACAGAAATTTGTTGTACGCCGCTGGCTGCTTGATGAACAAAAGCGTGTAGACGGCAGAAAAATGGATCAGATGCGTCCTCTTGCTTCAGAAGTAGGAGTGCTTCCCAGAGTTCACGGTTCAGGTCTTTTCACAAGAGGTCAGACACAGGTACTCACCGTTACAACACTCGGTCCGATAAGCGATCAGCAGATAATGGACGGTATAGATGACCAAACAAGCAAAAGATATATCCATCACTATAACTTCCCCTCCTATTCTGTAGGCGAAACAAAGCCCTCAAGAGGCCCCGGCAGACGTGAGATAGGTCATGGTGCATTGGCTGAAAGAGCACTTGTTCCGGTAATTCCTTCTGTTGAAGAATTCCCCTATACTATCCGCCTTGTTTCTGAGATACTTTCGTCAAACGGTTCAACATCACAGGGTTCTATCTGCGGTTCAACACTTTCACTTATGGATGCAGGTGTACCGATAAAAGCTCCTGTAGCAGGTATCAGCTGCGGTCTTATTACAGAGGGTGACCGCTGGATGACAATGGTTGACATTCAGGGTCTTGAAGATTTCTTCGGAGATATGGACTTCAAAGTAGCAGGTACTCACGAGGGTATCACTGCTATTCAGATGGATCTTAAGATCAGCGGTCTTACACCCGATATGGTAAAGGAAGCACTTTATAAAACACACAAGGCAAGAGATTATATCCTTGATGAAGTAATGCTCAAGGCTATTCCTGAGCCGAGAAAAGAGCTTTCTAAGTATGCACCAAAGATGCTGTCAACAGTAATTCCTGTTGACAAGATCCGTGAGGTAATCGGTTCGGGCGGAAAGGTTATACAGAAAATCTGTGCTGAATGTGATGTTAAGATCGACATTGAAGAAGACGGACACGTATTCGTAAGTGGTCTTGATATAGAAAATTGTAAAAGAGCTATGACAATAGTTGATACTATTGCAAGAGATCCTGAACCCGGTGCTATCTTCAAGGGCAGAGTTACAAGACTTATGGATTTCGGTGCTTTTGTTGAAATTGCTCCCGGTAAAGAAGGGCTTTGCCATATTTCACAGCTTGATGTTAAGCGTACAGAAAAGGTAACAGATGTTGTCAATGTTGATGATGTCATTATCGTAAAGGTGCTTGACATTGACGAGAAGGGCAGACTGAACCTTTCACGCAGAGAGGCTCTTATCGAGGTTGAAGGGCTTACTCCCGAAAATGATCTTCCTCCTCGCAGACCCTCACGTCCCTCGAATAACGGTTTCAGAGGAAAAAAATAAATCGATCAGTTCAGGCTGAATAAAAATAAAAATGACTGTTGTAGTTTTTGTCTGCAACAGTCATTTTATTGGGCACTTTATTATTCCGAGTATTCGCAGATAGCCTCGGACGAGAAAATCGAAGAGCAGTCTATACTAATAACGACCGATGCACTTACGGGCGTTTACAACCGTTTTGCTTATGTACAGGTACTAAAACAGTATTCGAGTATCGAGAAAATGCCAAGTAATCTTGCCTTGTTTATGATAGATTTAAACGGATTGAAAAATGTGAACGATAACAAAGGTCACGAGGCAGGAGATAAGATGATTTGTAATGCTGCACAGTACATAAAGAACGTTTTCGGCAGCAGCGGAAGAGTGTTCAGGATAGGCGGAGATGAGTTCATCGTTTTTACGGAAACGGACAAAGCAGGAGCAGAAAAAATACTCGCTCGGCTTGACGGAACATCGACCGATCATGCGGAAGAAATGCCAAAAGATCTCAGCCTTGCTTCTGGTTTTGCACTTGCGTCTGAATATCCGAATCTGAACTGCGAGCGTCTGGCGAGGAAATGTATAAAGCAAAAAACAAGTATTACTTGTCACATAAAATCGAGAGAAGAAAACTATAGCTGAATCAGTCAGCTTCAAGACCTCAACGGCAGGCAGCTATGTTATTGCAGCAGTCACCTCTTGATATGCATTCTTGAACTCCTGCGAGCTATGTAATAATTCCGCAGCATATGTGGTGTAATTTGGAGACATTTTACACATGATATAATAGTGAACTATTATACTATTGATAATAATCTATATCTTATAACCGATTCTGGAACAGAAATTATTTCCTTATAGCTTAAACACCAATGGCACTTTAACAAAGTATATCGTTGACAGCAACGGACTTTCACAGGTTCTGGCAGAACTGGATAGCAATAACAAAGCAAGTGTTTTTATGAGAGGATTGTAACAAATTTGAGGTTATTCCCGATTTGTTTCCACCTTGATTCATTTTTCAAAATAATGATTATGATATGATAACCTTACCAAGCAAGCATGAAAATGGGCTGTCGCACTAAGAAAGCGGCAGCCCATTTCAGTTTTCTGCAGTTACTAAAAAATATTTTTTCAACCCCTGTTGGACTTGAACTCAGGCAAAATATAAACCAAAATATTATCGTTGCCTTCGGATTCTTTCCAACCGATAGTTTTTCTTTTTAATGAATAATGAAAAATGAATAATGAATAACGAATAATACAGAATCGCCCCTCGGAGCA
>OMZF01000154.1 GCA_900315465.1 uncultured Eubacteriales bacterium
CCGTCATCATTGCCTCCGTCGTCATAACTGCCGTCATCATTGCCGCCATCGTCATAACCACCGTCATCATTGCCGCCATCATCAGATGTTTCAGTGGTTTCAATTACTGATGTTTCTTCGGATGTTTCACTGCTTTCGGAAGCCTCTGCACTGCTTTCCGTACCGGATTTAGAAGATGTACTGCTTTCTTTTTTAGACTCTTGTTTCGATTCCTGCTTTGACACCTGACTGACTTCTTCTCCGAGTTTCAGATACGATTTTTTGGTTTTCGGGGTTGCTAAAGATACATCAAGCTTACCCTTTGCATCATCTTTTACATTTTTTGCCATAATAGCTGATGCCGTTTTGAGTTTATAATCTATTTCCTCAAAATTTCCGAGCATAATCTTAAAGCCTGTTGACTTTATAAGAGTAACAGCAGACGTATCACTTACATCAATAGTCTTTATATCAGATAATTTATATTCTTCTATGCATTCAAAAATATTCTCAATATATTTCTGCATATTTTCATCTTCATAATTTATTTTTGAAGAAAGTGACACTTCTTCAAGTTTTGCACCGAGAACCATCGGGATATTTTCATATATATTCTTATCACATACCTCAACTATCTTGCCGCTTTTGCCTAGTATTACATACTTACCACTGTTTTCGATCACGAACGAGGGAACTGCCTCTTTAACTGTAATATTTATCTTTGAAAAAAGCTGCTTGTTTATCGTCACTTCTTCGATATACGGAAACTTATGATATATGTTCTGTGCACCGTCAGAGGTATTGCAGGTTATAAGACTGTCACCGTAATTGATAAGACATTCTTTTACTATATCTTCAACATTATAACGTGTTTTACCCTCAACATTTATCTCGTCAACTTTAAAGAACACTGTGACCATTATTGTTATGAATATAGCCAGAACCAACACTATGGATACAGCTCCGAGTATAAGTCGTTTAAGGCTTACCAAAAACGGATTTACAGGTTTTTTCGGAGGAGGAAGTGATTTCAGATATTCTTTATCGCTTTGCTTCTTATTTTTTGTTTCGCCTTTGCTTGCCTGTTTTTTCTGAGATGAATTTTTTACATGGGCGGAATTAATATTTGAAAAAACAGGTCTGTTCTTTTTTTTATCGGGTAACGAACTATTTGTTTTTTTTACATTTCCTTTTATATCTGAGGGTTTATTTTCCCTGTTCTGCGGTCTTTTTCCGGAACCTCCTCCAAAGGTATCTTTACTCATTTTTTCATTCCTCCGCATCATAATTTTGAGCTTATATAACAGAATTATCACACATACAAAAATGTGTGATAATTGTATTATAATATTATTTCCCTTTGGTTGCAAGCACTTCTATAATAACAGAATAAATTCTTTTTGAAGCATCCGCCACTGCCATTTTCTTTGCATTTTCGGAATACTCCTTGAGTCTTTCCTTATCGGATGCAAGCTTATCTATTTCTTCTGTAAGTTTTTCCGGAGTAAGATCCTTTTCCTCTATCATGACGGCTGCATTCTGTTCGACAAGTGCCATTGCATTATGGAACTGATGATTTTCCGCTACATTAGGAGATGGTATAAGTATAGAAGGCTTTCCCTTTACCTGTATCTCGCTTAGTGTAATAGCACCTGCACGGGCTATTACAACATCTGCCGCTGCCAGACAAACTGACATATTATTTATATATTCTCTTATGTCCAGATTAGGTGCATTATCAAGGTCAGCACCCTTCTCCTTCAAAAGATCAGGAAACCATTTTCCATACTGACCATATGCATGGATATGCTGATACTTCCCGTCTTTTGCACTTCTTGCTATTATATCTGCAAGTGATTCGTTTATTATCTGAGCTCCGAGACTTCCGCCAAAGGAAAGTATTACCGGTCTTTCGTCAAGTCCGAGTTCTTTTCTGCATTCATCTCTGTCTGCTGTAATAATTTCGCCTCTGACCGGATTACCTGTATTTACAAATTTCGGATGACCTTTGAAATGCTTTTCTGCGGCAGGCATTGCAAGCATTACTCTGTCTGCGTGTTTTGCGAGCATTTTATTGGTAACTCCCGGAAAAGCATTCTGTTCATGTATGATAGTCGGTATACCAAGCTTTGCAGCCGCTCTGAGAACAGGCCCGCTTACATATCCTCCTGTTCCCACACATATATCGGGATTAAATTCCTGTATGATCTTCTTAGCAGCCTTGCCTCCCGTTACAGCTTTTTTCACTGTAACTATGTTATACTTTATACCCTTTGGAGACATACTTCTGCTGAAGCCCTGAACATTTATTCCCCTGAATTCAAATCCTGCCTGAGGAACAAGTCTTTCTTCCATTCCTCCTGTTTTACCTACATAAAGTATATCTGCATCGGGCTGTTTTTCACGAACATAACCCGCAATTGCCAGAGCCGGATTGATATGACCGGCTGTTCCTCCGCCTGCAAAAAGTATCCTCATCACGAAATTCCCCCTATACCTTTTCAAGATCCGCCGATCTTGAAATTGATAAAACTATTCCCATCTGTGCCATAAACATTACAAGCGATGTACCTCCGTAACTGAAAAACGGCAGACTTATGCCTGTATTCGGAAGCCAGTCGGTTATTACAAGTATATTCAGTATTACCTGAATACCTATCTGTGCCGTAAGACCTGTTCCGAGCATTGAACCGAACGGATCTTTTGCGTGTATCGATATTGTTATGCCTCTCCATACAAGGAATATGAAAAGCAAAAGTATCAGTATTGCACCTACCAGTCCGAGCTCCTCACAAACAACTGCAAAAACAAAGTCATTCTGTGCCTCGGGGATATACATATATTTCTGTCTTGATTGACCGAGTCCGAGTCCCCATACTCCACCAGAGCCTATAGCATAAAGTGAATTTCGGGTCTGATGTGTCAGATTAAACATCGGTTCACCCGGCTCACAGATAAGTGCCTGTCCCCATCCGTCCAAACGCTGCATAGCATAACCGAGATTATCTGTTACAACAAGAGCAAGTATCCCTAATACTACCGCAATACCTGCAATAAGAAAATATCTCTTTCTTACTCCTCCGAGAAACATCATTACTGCTCCAAGCAACAGCATGATAACAGTACCTGAAAAATGCGGCTCCATAAGAAGCAAAACAGAATATGCTGCTATCATAAGCACCGGAGGCAAAACTCCCCAAAGGAATGTATGCATATCTTTGAAATGCTTTGATGACCAGTCGGCTATCGCAAGTATTAATGCAAATTTTGCAACTTCAGATGCCTGAAAGGAAAACGCTCCAAGATTTATCCACCTTCTGACATCCGAACCGCTTGCAAGTACATACACAAGAAGTCCCAGACCTATTGCATAAATAAAAGGTGAGAAAAAATGAAACTTATGATAATCGAAATATGACAGGATTATCATTGCCAGAAAACCTCCGCCCGCAAACATAAGCTGTTTTACGAGATATTCCTGACTGTTATCTTTATATCTCAAAGCTGAAGGATAGCTGGCGGAATACATCATTATAATTCCTATGATGACAAGAAGCAATACTATAAAACAAAACGTAAGATCCATTCCCTGACGGTAGGAAAACGGCTTTATTTTATTCTTTAATTTAGTCAGACCCTTCCCGCCCTGCATTTCCTTCAGATCAGGTTTTTTATCGGGAATACCTTTTGGCTGTACTGCAGGCTTCTGACGAGCCGGAGATGTGGTATTATTATTCATTTTCCGTCACTTCCCTTCCTTTCATAAAATTACTTATCAGTATCCTGTTCCTCCGAATATAACAAGGGCTAACGCAGCTGCACAAAATACCATTTCAATAATACTGAATACAATAACTATCTTTACTTCGCTCCATCCGCACATCTCAAAATGATGATGAA
>OMZF01000132.1 GCA_900315465.1 uncultured Eubacteriales bacterium
AAGAACAGAGCCGAGATAATACTTCACCTGCTCATCCTGGGGATACATATCATAAAGCAGTGCGACCATTTCCTGCGCACGAGTCTTGTGAATATCCGACAGGTTTGTACCGCAGGATTTTGAAAGCACATCTGCAAAGGTCAAAGCATCCCCAATATTGACAGGTCGTTCCTCCATCTCATCCAAGCTAAACAGGCGTTTGGAATAGTTGATAAGGATATTGTGATACAGCTTTTGCAGATAAGTGTTATCATCTATTCTCGAAAACAAATGCTCCCCGAAGGTGACATCTCTAAAATCGCTCATGCCTGACCTCCTCCGGATTGTAACAGCTTGTCCATAATATCTTTTTTGTCTTCATCAGCATCAGCGAAAGGAAGCAAATAGATATACATTGAGTAGCCGTCAAGTCCATACTGCGTGATTTTCGATTCAATAAATGACACGTTGTTTTGGATGTCATTCCTGACCTGCTCAAGCACGTCGTCCTGATATTCGTTTACGGGTTTTCCGTTTGTCGATACTCCGTTTAGGCTGTATCCCACGAACATACCAAACGCCGTGGCAGGCTTTTGACCTCCCGTTTCGGAAGGCAGGATAATTGCTTCAAGTTGATCGTAAATCTTTGTTGGGAAAGAAGCTGCAAATATGTTTGACTCAACAAATCGTCGCTCGTCTTTCTTTCTGTCCTTTAGTTTCTGTGCATCCGCAAAGGCTGAATCTATCGCCGTTTGCAGGTTGCCGTTTATCATTGATGTTCCAAGAATGACCTGACTAAATGGAACATTCTCATTAGCGGTAAGAAGGTGGATGCCGGAGCTCTCACTCGTCATAAAACCACCGTGATTTCCTATTTCAACCTTGCTCATTAATTTCGGGGCAACAAGAACCTGTTCCAGGAATATGTACAGCAGAAGTTCTCCGAGCTCATTGCCGGTTGGCAATTTCCCGTCAGCAATGGCTTTTTTGATATACGCTATGGCATCATAGGCAAGTGCAGAAATCTCATCATCTTCCATGTAAGTCTCAATCTGTGCCCTGGAATAGACGTAATATCCGATATTATTTCGAAGATGCCTCCACAGACCATGATAGTCAAAATCGAAATCATCAAATTTTAAACAGAAAATCTGAAGATCGTGCTTTGCAGTTATGGAAAGCCTTTCACTCGAACCAGACGTAAAAACCTTGTCAAATTTTCCTTTGCTGGTTAGTGGTATGGCAGCTACGGCTCTCGGCTTTGATACTTCGTAAAATTTTATTGTATCCACCATCTGATTGTAGGCAGAATAAAAATCCTTTTTTATAGATTTCGTAAATGTGGTTTCTACCAAATTATCCGTTTTTGCGACAGCGTAGATAAACACATCTGTAAGAAATTCGGAAAGGACAAAATCATTCTTGTTTTTAAGGTCATTTTTTGTGAGATTTCCTATTGTGCCAAGCTGGGTAGTGTCCGCAATCGTGGTATCTTTCAGAATGACGTTCTTCAGCGCAAGCACAGCGTTTTTCTTACGGGACTCTTCCAATGCAGGTATGATAATCTGAATAAAATATCGCTCGATGTCACGGGCATCTTTTTTCAGAGCCATTTGCATAACTTCGGTGGGCAGATTCTGACTTGCAGAGTGAATTTTATTAAAATTAGGGTATGCGTAGGTTACTTCATATCCTTCAGCTGAAGTATATGAAAAACCTGTAGCACCATCCGGGCATAGCGACAGCATGATTTTCTCGCAGAAGGGATCAAACTTGCGCTCTGCGGGAATAGCGCATGATGTCATAATTCTTACATATGAGCCGACGCAAAGATGCTCCATTTGACTACCTCCTTCCGCCATAACTACAATCACCTCAAATCAAGCCTATTTAATTACATCAACGATATCGCCAATATTGCAGTCTAAAGCCAAACATATTTTTCCGAGAACATCCATACTCACGGCTTTGTTTTTGCCCATCTTGGCAATGGTAGATGATGTAATGCCAGTCTTTTCCATTAGGTCTTTCTTCATTAGGTTTTTGTCAATTAATAGTTTCCATAACTTGTTGTAATTAAATTTCATCGACGACCCTCCTTGTCAGGACTTGCGTGGCGACATGTTACATTAATGTAATATTATAGCACAAAACTTCACATTTCTCAAGTCAAAATCGAAATTTTTCGTGTTCATCTGTGCTTTCTCGAAGTTTAAGGTGATGCCTAAATTGCATTCTCTGTAACTGCCTTGCTTTGGACACCGCAATGCTTACCTTAATAACATAGAATTCTTACCCTTCCGGGGGTTCCGTAGTAAGCGGAAACCCTGGTTTTTTCATTCCGAAAATCTTCTGATTTCATTCTTTTTCCATTCGTTTTTTGTCTCTGCAGTTCCGAGTAAACTTTTAAGTACAAACACAGCCCAAATCCGGATTGATGCTGAATACGACAAGGAGGAGGAAAGTCAATGCAAAATTGCAACAAGCAAAATCTGATCATCAGCATTGAAAGCAGCATGGATTTCATTGAGTCCCACTTGGATTCAGCTGATAAAACCATTGCCATTGTTTTTAAGAAACATGGCGTCAGGAATCTTGAAAGAGCAAGTCTCAGTACACTTCAGGAACTTTTCAATGAAGTGTATGCTATCGAAGCCGACCTTAGATGACTGAACAACCTGCCCTGGGCACGGCGTAAAACTGCCCACCGACGCAACGGTTCACACCGGTGTGCAGAGTTAGCTCGAACTGCTGTGACAGTCACAAGTGAATTCAAAAACGAAAGCAATCTTACAGATAACTACAAAAATCAATATAAGATATGGACTATCATTGTTGAAAAAGAGTTTTTTAACTCGAATTTTCAATTCATCAATCACAAATAAAAATATTTAATGCCTGATTTACGTATAAGGGCAGAGGATACAAATACCGAAAATTCGTATACAGCGAAAATATCGGTATGGAGTA
>OMZF01000128.1 GCA_900315465.1 uncultured Eubacteriales bacterium
CTTACGCTCGGCACCTGTCTCGCCTGCCGGCTCGGTCGGTGCTGCTGCTTCGCAGCGGTGTCCACTGGACACCCGCACCCTTGTCAGGGGAGGCTGTGACGCTACATCACCTTATTGTAAAATAACAGCAATATAACAAATATGATATAGCCTCAAAAAGCCCACGAAATCTAAAAATCCAAAAGCCTCCCCTGGTAAGGGCAATGTCATCAACTTAACGAAAAGACTGTCATTCTGAGGAGCGTAGCGACGAAGAATCTTTTACACGAAACTGATTTATTGAAAAGATCCTTCGCTCAGGATGACAAGACAACAGCTTTAAGTTAATGACATTGCTGGTAAGTGGAGGTGGCATTTCGTCACTTTAGTGATGAAATGACGGAGGGGTTAAAAAGATAATTTTGAATAGCAAATTAAATTCATTATAAAGATAAACTACACATAGCGTCAATAGGGTGCAGCGGCTCGCTGCTGTCAATAGGGTGCAGCGGCTCGCTGCCGGCTTGACAAATAATTGTTAATATGATATACTGGTGAGGAACTGAATATTATGTATTTTGCGGTACGAAAGGTTTATCCCGGTAGGTAATAGGGAATCCGGTGGGAATCCGGAGCAACAGTCATTACTGTATTTGGTTTTACGCCATAAGTCAGAATACCCCCGCAAAGTATGGTATTGCAGACTTGGACAATGAAGAAGTGCAGCCGATTATCTTGTGTTTTATGCTGTGTCGGAGTGCGTTCTTTGTCATGGTTTGTTTTTTTGCGGGATAATTAGTTGTGCTTTCTTTGTTGTAACACAGGGAAAGCATTTTTTATGGGGTGCGGTAATGGAAAATCAGGACAAAACTCAGCTTGCGGTCAATATGCTTAAACAAAAGTATAATGAACTCGGCAGATTTCCCAAAAAAGAGGATTTCGGCAGTCAGGATGTCTGTTTCATAAAACAGAAACTCGGCCCGTGGCCTCGTGCACTGGAAAAAGCAGGGATAAAAACACCTCCTGAAATTTCTTCGGCAGAGAAAAATAAACTCAAACGCAAAAGAATCAGGAAAAATCACAAGCTGAGATCCGCTGAACAGAATGAAAAGCTTTCCTTAAAAACAAAGGAGGAAAATCAATGAAAACAAAATTATTGTCCGCAGTGCTTTCTGTTTCAATTCTTACATCGACATTACCGTTTTATGTAAGTGCGACAGAGGGCGAAAGTAAAGTAAGAATACTCGTTGAGAACAATACATTCAGTGTATCAGACGGGGCAGTATGGGAAGGTGTGCTTATTGATGAATGGGTAGATCTGGAGCAGGGAATGTCGGCGGCAGACATTTTCAATAATACTCTTTCGGCACACGGCTATACACAGACCGGTGCAAGTGATAACTGGATAACGGATATCAATGGTCTTTCAGCTTCAGCCGATGCGGCAGGAATGGGCGGCTGGATGGTCGGACTGGATGACTGGTACGGCAACGGGGGCATAGGTACTTTATCTCTTGAAAACGGAGATGAACTTATGCTTTCATATTCACTCAGCTGGGGAAGTGATATAGGATATGATTATACATCCGATTCAACAAAGCTCAGTTCACTGACATTTGACAAGGGAGAATTATCACCTGCATTTTCTCCTGATGTTACAGAATACACACTTAAACTTGATGAAAACGATAATACTGTACATATCACTCCCACAGCAGAAAATAAAGGTTTCAGATATAAAATATACAAAAACGAATATACACCCGATACTGAAAATACTGATATTAAAAGAACCGCCGACATTACAGCAGAAAACGGTGACGAAATATTTGTCGGCGTAGGTCATAAGGAGTGGCATTCCTATTATTCCGATAATGCAAGCGAAACAGTTTATAAAATCACGGTAAACGCAGAAAGCACACCTATTTCTGAGCCTGATAAAAAGGATGATGAAGAGAAACCGCAGATAAAGGAAATTGTTGATTTCGACACTATGTTCAGTGAAACAACAGATACAATAAAAAAATCTGCTTCACTTACAGAAGCAGGAAATGAATGGCAGATACTCGGTCTTGCGAGAACAGGTCAGCTTTCAAAAGAAGACAGGGATAAATATGCAGAGAATCTTTCTTCGTATCTTAAAGATACCGAACTCAACAAGGCAACAGACTGTGCTAAATATGCACTTGTAAAGGCTTCTATAGGTGAAGATTTTTCCGACATGACAGAAAAGCTTTCAGATTATGATTTTGCCGTAAAACAAGGAATAAATGGTGCATTATATACACTTTTGGCAGTGTCTGCAAAGGAAAGCGGATTTGCTGCTGTTTCATCTGATACAGTACAAAATTCCGAAGAAGCACTTATAAAATATATGCTCGAACTCCAGCAGGATAACGGCGGATGGGCATTTTTCGGAGATGCATATGAACCTGATATGACAGGAATGGTACTCCAGTCACTCGCACCGTATTATAAAAAAGATGATGCTGTTACAAATGCAGTTGACAAGGCACTTGAACTTTTGTCATCAACAATGAATGATGACTGCACATTCACTTCTTATGGTGCAGCAAACAGCGAAAGCAGCTCACAGGTAATAATTGCACTTGCAGCTCTCGGAATTGACCCCGAAAATGACGAGCGTTTTGTAAATGGTGAACATAACCTTATTTCAGGACTTTCACAGTTCTATAAAAAAGGTGAGGGAATGTTCTCTCATGGTACAGATGAAGATGTAAATGCTCTTTCGACCTTACAGGCATTCACAGCACTTTGTGCATATAAGCGTTTTAAAGACGGTCAGACAGCATTTTATGATATGTCCGATGTCGAAACTGTAAAGAAAGATATTACTCCCGAACCTGTTCAGACAGATGATAATAACAAAAAATCTGATAATACTAATGAAAATGAAAATTCAACAGCTGCAAAGGATAACGAACAGCCTGTAAACGGTACTGTTCCCACAGGTGACAGAGGAATTTCGGCACTGGTGTTTATAATTGCTCTTTCATTTGTTACTGCTGTGGTATGCAGAAGAAAAAAGAATGAAAATTAAACAGGAATTATAATTATGACAGATTTCATCAAAACACATAAGACTAAGCTTATTTTTGGTGCAGTTGCTGTTGTTATACTTGTAATAGCCTTTATAATGGGAGGAAATGCGGGTAATTCTGAAATACCTGTTGTTCCTGCCGAAAATAATTCATCACAGACAACCTCCGTTACAAGTGTAGCGGAGGTTGTAAGCAGTAATGAAGCATCTAAGAAAAAAAGCGAGGTATCGAAAACTGTTGTTTCTCACGAAAGTTCGGATACTGTAAAGGAAAGCAGTGTTCATTCAGAAGAAAAAAGTGAAATATCAGAAGCTTTTTCAATGCCTGTTGTTTCTGAAAAAAGTGTTGAAGAGGTAACAAGCAGCAGTATAATACCTGAACAAAAAAGCGAAATATCGATTATTGCCTCACAGCCTGTGTCAACAGTTCAAAGCAGTGAAACAGTAGAAGAAGAAACAAAAGCTGTTTCAGATACGCAAATTTCTGAAAGCAGTATGCCTGATACAGAGTCATCCGAAGAAGAAAGCCAAGTTGAAGGAATAAATTATTGCAGTCTGATTATAGATTGTTCAACAGCTCTGCGAAATGACAAACTTTCCGAAAAAAAGAGAAGATTACAGCCTGATGACGGAATAATTTTTTCGGGTACGGCAGTAACATTTTCCGATGGAGATTCCGTATTTGATGTACTTAAAACAGTATGCGGCATGGAAAATATAAGATTTGAATTTTCACTTATACCTATCACAGGCGGAGCTTATATAGAAGGAATAAATAATCTGTACGAATTCGACTGCGGAAGTGTTTCAGGCTGGATGTACAGTGTAAACGGTGAATTTCCGAACTGCGGATGTTCGGATTATATCCTGTCACCCGGAGATGATATAAAGGTTGTTTACAGCTGCAATCTTGGTGAAGATGTTGGAAATATATTCAGAGGTTGATCATGCGTAGCTTTAAAGAATTTCATCCGTTGACACAGGCATTGTTTTTCATATCGGTGCTTATAGCAACAATGTTTGATATGCACCCGATACTTCTTATGATCTCTATTATTGCAGCTGCATTATATACAGGGTATATCGGAGGTATAAAGGCACTGCTTAAAACAATGGAGTTAATGCTTGTTACTTCAATTATGATCATTATAATAAATCCTTTGATAAGTCATGAAGGAATAACAGTTCTTGCAAAACTGCCTGATGGTAATGATCTCACTCTTGAATCAATAATTTTTGCAGCTGCTGCGGCACTTATGATGTCAGGTGCTGTATATTGGTTTTATTGTATAAACAGGACATTCACTTCCGACAGGATAATATATCTGTTCGGAAAGATTACTCCTAAGCTTGCACTTATGATCTCGATGACACTTAATTTCATGTCAAAATTCAAATCACACCTTGAAGAATTAAAAGCCGCACGTTACTCTGAAAAAACATCCTCAAAACTTATAAATTCGATAAATATAATATCATCCCTGCTTCAATGGTCGGCAGAAAATGCGGTAGATACGGCGGATTCCATGAAAAGCAGGGGTTATGGTCTGAAAAAACGCACAGGCTATACACGTTTTAAGCTTACTTCTTACGATGTTGTATATATGCTGATCATATTGCTTGCTGATTTTTATTTATGGCTGCTTATTTCTACAGGAAATTTAAGCTTCAGTTACTATCCGTTTTTTGAGATAGAGTCAAATGGTATAACTGCAATGTCGGGATATATTGTGTATGCTGTACTTTGCGTAATACCGTTTTTTACAGATGTAAAGGGGGATATAAAGTGGCGTTATATGACATCCAAGCTCTGAATTTTACATATCCTTCACAAAAAGAGTCTGCACTTAAAAATATAGATTTTTCACTTGATGAAGGAGAATTTGTTACGATATGCGGTCTTTCCGGCAGCGGAAAAAGTACGCTGCTGAGAAATCTCAAAACAGCACTCGCACCGCACGGAAAAAAAGAGGGCATAATTTTTTATAAGAACGATCATCTTTCCGATGTAAGTGAACTTATTCAGGCAAAAGAGATAGGCTTTGTAATGCAGTCGCCCGACAATCAGACAATTACGGATAAGGTCTGGCAGGAGCTTGCTTTCGGACTTGAGAACATGGGTGTGAAAAGAGACGAAATAAAAAGAAAAATTGCCGAAATGACAGCCTGTTTTGATATGTATGACTGGATAGACAAAAGGCTTTGCGAATTATCCGGAGGTCAGAAACAAATACTTAATCTTGCCTGTGTAATGCTTTTACAGCCCGAGGTGCTTATACTTGATGAACCTGTATCGGGGCTTGATACAATAGCTGCACAGGAATTCATGCAGATGCTCACGAAAATAAATCATGAATTCGGAACAGCCGTAATTCTTTGTGATCATTCACTTGAATATGCTTTTTCGGTAAGTGACCGTATAATAGTTATGGAAAGAGGAGAGATCATCTCAGATAATACTCCGTCAAAAACATCCGAATTTTTATGGCAGACAAAAAATCCTTTGTTTAATGCTTTGCCCATAGGTGCAAAGATACATTATCTTGCAGGAGGAAAGCCGGAAGGCGTTCCCTATGATATTTCATCGGGCAGAATAAGCCTTAAAAAACTTATTTCAGGTAAAGAATTAAAACCTGTCATACATAAAGAGTATGAATATAACAAAGATGATATTGCGGTTTCGGTCAGAAATATTTATTACCGATACAGCAGGAATACAGGGGATATTTTCAGAGGTCTGTCATTTTATGCATATTACGGCAGTGTCACAGCAATACTCGGGGCAAATGGAACGGGCAAGACCACGCTTTTAAAAAATATACTCGGTATAATAAAGCCATACATCGGTAAGATAAGCTTGAATAAAAATTCGGAGAAAAATCCCACTCTTGCGTATTTTCCTCAAGACCCCAGAGCATTATTCATTGCCGATACACTTGAAAAAGACCTGAGAGAAATAACAAATGATGATGAAGCTATAGAAAATGCACTTGAGCTTTTCGGTCTTATGAAGCTGAAAGACCATCACCCTTATGATCTGTCGGGAGGCGAACAGCATAAAGCGGCACTTGCAAAACTTTTGCTGAAAAAACCTGATATATTGCTTTTGGATGAACCTGTAAACGGTGCTGATGTTAGAACGAAAAGGGATATAGGGTTAATTCTGCGGCAGCTTTGTGAAAGAGGTATATGTATTATACTTATAAGTCACGATATGGATTTTTGTGCTGAATATGCCGACAGATGCACACAGATTTTTGACGGTGAAATTTTTGACACGGTATCTCCGCATATATTTTTTTCAGAAAATATGTTTTTCACAACTTCGGCACGAAGACTTGCAAGAAATATTATTGATGAAGCCGTAACTGAAAATGATATTAAAAAATCACTTGGAATAAAAAAAATATACGATGATAACTCAGGTACGAAAGACAGACTCAAAAATATTTATGACGAAAGAACTGCTAAAAGCACGAAGAAAAATTCATCGGCAGTTTTGTCAATAATAACAGGAACAATGTTTATATTATCAGCATTGGCTTTTTTAGGTCTCGGAGGCATTGCTCTGACAGGAAATACAGACACAGTACCGGGGTATATTGCAGGCATCACAGCAATTATTTCATTGGTATCGGGAATGATACTCGGCCGCAAAGAAAAGCGTATAGAAATCAGTAAAATCAAACGTAATGGAAAAGGAATAATAATTTCACTGATTGTAATGTTTGCTGCTGTACCGGTCACCATCTTTATAGGGATAAAATTTCTGAATGATTCAAGATATTTATTCATTTCACTGCTTATAATGCTTGAATGTATGGTATCGTTTACATTTATTTTTGAAAAGCAGAAAATACCGACAAGAGAAATCGTGCTTATATGTGTGATGTGTGCATTATGCGTAATGTCAAGGGCGGCTTTTTTCATGTTTCCTCAGTTCAAGCCCGTGACAGCCATGATAATAATAACAGGAGCGGCTCTTGGAGCGGAAACAGGCTTTATTGTAGGGGCAGGAACGATGCTTATGTCAAATATGATATTCGGGCAAGGCCCGTGGACACCATGGCAGATGTTCACAATGGGACTTATAGGTTTTATTTCGGGCGTATTTTTCGGAATCGACAGAATACCGAAAACAAAATACACCTTCTGTTTGTTCGGATTTTTTGCGGCACTTGTGATATACGGAGGTATAATGGATCCTGCGGCACTGATAATGTCACATATTGAGCTTACTTTGGATTCTGCTGCTGCTTACTATATTGCAGGTTTTCCTCTTGATCTGATACACGCTGTATCGACATCCGTATTTTTGTTTTTGGCATCATCGGGATTCATAAAAAAGCTTGAAAGAATAAAGAAAAAGTACGGTCTGACACATGAAAGGCAATTAAGCTTTAATAATTGAAAAAAAATGCTTGCAATTTGTATTTTGCTGTGTTATAATATCTCTTGCAAATCGCACGTCGGCTTAATTCGTTAGGTGCATAATAAATTATGTTGAGATTAAAGCTGACGGAGGAAAAACCTAAGGAGGATTTTTTTATGTCATCAGTAGTATCAATGAAACAGCTTTTGGAAGCAGGCGTTCACTTCGGTCACCAGACAAGAAGATGGAATCCTAAAATGGCTCCCTACATCTTCACAGAGAGAAATGGTATTTATATCATCGATCTCCAGAAGACAGTAAAGAAACTTGAAGAAGCTTATAACTTCATCCGTGAAGTTTCAGCAGAGGGCAAGTCAGTTCTTTTCGTAGGCACAAAGAAGCAGGCTCAGGATTCCGTTAAGGAAGAAGCTACCCGTGCAGGTGCTTACTATGTAAACGCAAGATGGCTGGGCGGTATGCTTACAAACTTTACTACCATCCGCCGCAGAATCGAAAGACTTAATCAGCTTCGTACAATGGAAGCAGACGGCACATTTGATATTCTTCCCAAGAAGGAAGTTATTAAGCTTAACCTTGAAATCGAAAAGCTCGAAAAGTTCATGGGCGGTATCAAGGATATGAAGGAAATACCCGGTGCACTCTTTATTGTTGACCCCCGCAAGGAGAGAATTGCAGTAGCAGAGGCAAAGAAACTCGGTATTCCGATTGTTGCTATCGTAGACACAAACTGCGATCCTGATGAGATCGACTATGTAATTCCGGGCAACGACGATGCTATCCGTGCAGTTAAGCTTATTTCTTCAGCAATGGCTAATGCTATCATCGAAGGCAATGAAGGTCAGATGGGTGCAGCAGCAGAAGAAGTTAGCGATGACGACGCTGAAGAGGAATAATTTTTAAATTTGAATAGCCGCAATTTGTTTTGCGGCTATTTTTTAAAGATAGTATTTAATGGAGGTTTTTTAATATGGCATTTACAGCTAAAGATGTAATGAAACTCAGAGAAAAGACAGGCTGCGGTATGATGGACTGCAAAAAGGCTCTTACCGAGGCTGACGGTGATATGGATAAGGCAATTGACTTACTCAGAGAGCAGGGTCTTGCAAAGGCTGCCAAGAAGGCTTCAAGAATTGCTGCTGAGGGTGTTGCATATGCCTGCACAAACGAGGATGGCACAAAGGGTGTTGCTCTTGAAGTAAACGCAGAAACAGACTTCGTTGCAAAGAATGCAGAATTTCAGGCATTTGTTAAAACTGTTGCAGATACAATTATGGCAACAAATCCTGCTGATGTTCAGGATCTTCTTACAAAGACAGCTTCAGGCACATCTGTTACAGTGGCTGATCTTCTTCAGGAGAAGATTCAGACAATCGGTGAGAATATAGTTATCCGTCGTTTCAAGCTCTGCGAGGGAGCAGTTTCTGCATATATCCATGCAGGCGGCAAGATCTCAGTTCTTGTAAAATTCGACACAGACGTTGCAGCAGCAGATGGCTTTGCAGCATATGCAAAGGATATAGCTATGCAGGTTGCAGCTGCTAATCCTTCTTATCTCAAGAAGGAAGATGTTCCTGCTGAGGTTCTCGATCACGAGAAAGAGATCATGATAGCTCAGATGAAGCAGGATCCCAAAATGGCTAATAAGCCCGATCAGGTTATCGAGAAGATCGTTATGGGTAAGGTTGGCAAGTATTATGAGGAGAACTGCCTTATTCATCAGGCATTCATCAAGGAAAATAAGATCACTGTTGATCAGTATACAGCTCAGACAGCAAAGGCTCTCGGCGGCAAGATCACTATCTGTGAATTTGTTCGTTTTGAAAAGGGCGAAGGTCTTGAGAAGAGAGCTGATGATTTCGCAGCTGAAGTTGCAAGCATGGTAAAGTAATTCAATTATAAAAATTTAACAGGGGTAAGCTATACGTGTTTTGGTATGGCTTACCCTGATTTTTTTAGCACTATCATACAAAATTTCTCAAATTGTACTTTACATCAGGCGGCAATTATAGTAAAATATTATTATGATAAAATATGTGTAACAGGGGTGTTGGAAAAAATGGAACCGAAATACAAAAGAGTTCTTTTAAAACTCAGCGGTGAATCTCTCGCAGGTGAAGGAAAGCACGGAATCGATTTTGATACAGTGCAGAAATTCTGTGAACCTATAAAAAAGCTCAACGAAATGGGTGTTGAGGTTGCAATAGTTGTAGGCGGAGGCAATTTCTGGAGAGGTCGTTCGAGCGGAAAAATGGACAGAACAAGAGCAGACCATATGGGAATGCTTGCTACAGTAATCAATGCATTGGGAGTATGCGATTCTCTCGAACAGCTCGGACTTGAGGTCAGAGTTCAGACAGCGATCTCTATGCAGCAGGTAGCAGAGCCTTATATTCGCAACAGGGCAATAAGACATCTTGAAAAGGGAAGAATACTTGTGTTCGGCTGCGGTACAGGAAACCCGTTTTTCTCGACTGATACGGCAGCAGCACTTCGTGCGGCAGAGATAGAGGCGGATATTATTCTCAAGGCTACAATGGTAGACGGTGTTTATGACAGCGATCCGAAAAAGAACCCTGATGCAAAGAAGTATGACAGGGTAACATACCATGAAGTTCTTAATAAGAACCTTGCAGTTATGGACAGCACAGCAGCCGCTATATGCAGTGATAATAACATATCTCTTATCGTACTTAGCCTTGATGACCCGAATAATATAGTATCAGCCGTATGCGGTGAAAATATAGGTACATTAGTTGAGAAATAAGGAGGAAAACCATAATGAAAACTGTTATAAAAAATACCGAAGATAAAATGAAAAAATCCGTTTCACATCTTGAAACCGAGTTTTCCGAAATACGTGCAGGCAGAGCAAATCCTGCTGTACTCGATAAGCTCAGAGTAGATTATTACGGCACTCCTACACCTATCAATCAGGTTGCGGCAGTTTCTGTTGCAGAGGCAAGAACACTTACTATCCAGCCATGGGATACATCACTTCTCAGAGCAATAGAAAAAGCTATTCAGACTTCTGATATAGGTATAAATCCTCAGAATGACGGTAAAATTATCCGTATGATATTCCCGCCGCTTACAGAGGACAGAAGAAAAGAGATAGTTAAAGAAGTAGCAAAAATGGGCGAGGAAGCCAAAGTTGCTGTAAGATCAATAAGAAGAGAAGCTATGGAGAAACTTAAGGCTATGAAAAAGAGCAGTGAGATCACCGAAGATGATCAGAAACATGGCGAAAAGAAAATTCAGGACATAACCGACAGTAATATAAAGAACATAGACAGTCTTACAGAAAAGAAACAGAAGCAGATCATGGAAATTTAAAAATCTTGACAACGGAATACCTCGGCAGGATTTTTTTCTTGCCGAGTTATTTTAGTTGAAATCTAAGAGATCGTAAAATATGTTTGCAGTTTGTCAGATTTCAACTGAAATGCAGAAAATAGTATTTGAGGTGTTTTTTTATGCTGGATAAAACAAAGTATCATATACCCGAACACGTTGCAATAATAATGGACGGTAACGGACGCTGGGCAAAAAAACGTGCCTTGCCGAGAAGTGTAGGACATAAATTCGGAGCTCAGAATTTTAGAAAAATAACCCGATATATAAGCAAAACAGGGGTAAAAGTCCTCACACTTTATGCTTTTTCAACTGAAAACTGGAAACGTCCGCTTGAAGAAGTTAATGCACTTATGGGACTTTTCAAGCAGTATCTTATAGATTCCCTTACAGATTTCAGGGAAGATGATATAAAGGTGGTTTTTATAGGAGACAGGTCTGCCTTTGACCCGAAGCTTATTGAGCTTATCAATGAAAGCGAAGAAGTGGCGAAGGACAGAAAAGGTATGTTGCTTAATATTGCCATGAATTACGGGTCAAGGGATGAAATACTAAGAGCAGTAAAGCAGCTTTGCAATGAAGCTAAAAATGGAGAGATAGATCCCGAAAAGATAACTGAACAGGATATTTCATCAAGGCTTTATACCGCAAATCTGCCGGATCCGGATCTTATAATCCGTACAGGCGGAGAATTCAGATTAAGCAATTTCCTTTTGTATCAGTCGGCATATTCTGAATTTTATTCAACAGAAACTTTGTGGCCTGATTTTCACGAGGAAGATTTTGATAATGCTATAATTGAATTCAATAAAAGAAACAGGCGTTTCGGAGGTGTGTGAATGAAGGAACGTATTTTATCTGCCGGAATGCTTATGATAGTATTGGGGGCGGTTGTTTTTTTAAGTATAGAGTTCAAAATAGCGATAGATATTTTTGTGGCATTGATAGGTGCGGCTTCTGTATTTGAATTCTGCAAGGCAGTAAAATTGCTTTCATTATATCAGATAAGTATTCCGAGCATAATGTTTGCTGTTTTGTTTCCCTTGCTAATGCCTTTCGGAGCAGCACCGATGCTGGGATATGCTTATACGGTAATAATGCTTTGCATGATAGTGTTTTTCCATGAAAAAATATCATTCAAGGATTTTGCATATACTTACAGTATGACAGTTCTTATAACATTGTGTCTTTCTGCAATAAGTCTGATAAAAGATATAGATGCAGATCACAGGATAATGTATTTCACAATGTCTATAACAATACCATGGCTTGCGGATGTGGGGGCATATTTCACAGGATTTTTTCTCGGAAAACATAAGCTTTGCCCGAAAATCAGCCCGAAAAAAACGGTTGAAGGTGCTGTAGGCGGAGTGCTTTTCTGTATATTCTGTTCGCTGGCAATTTCATTTTTGTTCAATATAGTGGTATATGGCAATAATCTTAATATCAATTATCTTAATGCTTTCATTATCGGAGCAGGAGGCTCACTGCTTTCGATACTCGGAGATCTGAGTTTTTCTGTAATAAAGAGAGCATATGCCGTAAAGGATTACGGAGATCTTATTCCCGGTCACGGAGGTATACTTGACCGTTTTGACAGCGTTATATGTTTTGCACCTTATATGTATTTTGTACTCTTATATTTACCCGTTGTAGTGAATTAAAGGGGGTTTATAAATGACAAAAAGCATTTCAGTTTTAGGTTCGACAGGCTCGATAGGTACACAGACTCTTGATGTTGCAAGAATGCACGGTATCAGGGTAACAGCACTTACAGCAAATCATAATGTTGAGCTTATCGAAAAACAGGCAAGAGAATTTGAACCGAAAATGGTTGCTGTTCTTGATATGGGAGCAGCTGCACAGCTTAAAATTGCACTAAGCGATACACCTGTCGAGGTTTTCTGCGGAGAAGAAGGAATACTTCGTGCTGCAGCAGAGGAAAACTGCGATACAGTAGTAAATTCCATTGTCGGCGTTGCAGGACTTCTGCCCACTCTGGCAGCTATAAAGGCACATAAGAATATTGCACTTGCAAACAAGGAAACACTTGTTGCAGGCGGAAGCATAGTAATGAAAGCTGTAAAGGATGAAGGAGTAAAGCTTTATCCTGTAGACAGTGAACATTCTGCTATTTTCCAATGTTTGCAGGGATGCCCCGAAAATTCTCTTTCAAAGATAATACTTACAGCTTCGGGAGGATCTTTTTTCGGTAAAACAAGAAAAGAACTTTCAAATGTATCGGTAAAACAGGCACTTAAACATCCCAACTGGTCTATGGGTGCGAAAATCACAATAGATTCTGCCACAATGATGAATAAGGGTCTCGAAATAATAGAGGCATCATGGCTTTTTGATTGTAAGGATGAAGATATAGATGTGCTTATCCACAGGGAAAGTATCATACATTCGATGATACAGCTAAAGGATAATGCGGTTATAGCACAGCTTGGAGTACCTGATATGCGTATACCGATACAGTATGCACTTACATATCCCGAAAGACTGCCGTCACCGACACCACAGCTTGATTTGACCGAATTATCAAGTCTGACATTCTATAAACCCGATTATGATACATTCTCCTGCCTTTCAGTGTGCAGGGATGCATTACGCAGAGGCGGACTTTATCCCACTGTAGCTAATGCGGCAAATGAAGTGGCAGTTGATATGTTCCTTAAAGAAAAAATAAAATTTCTTGATATAGGAGATATAGTCGGGAATGCTGTAGCAGAATTCAGTGATAACAGAAAAGATATAACACTTGCAGATATACTGAATACGGACAGTGAAACAAGGAAAAGAGTAAAGGAAAAATATTGAACAGGGGATGATTACCATAGAAGTCGCTTTGCTTATAATAATAGGTATTCTTCTTTTTGAACTTATAGTATTTGTCCATGAAGGTGGTCATTTTATCACGGCAAAGCTTTCAGGAGTAAAAGTGAATGAATTTGCTCTTGGAATGGGCCCTAAGATACTGCATTTTCAGAAAGGTGAAACAACGTATTCACTCAGACTGTTTCCTATAGGAGGATTCTGTGCCATGGAGGGAGAGGATTCCGAAAGTGATGACAGTCGTGCATTTATAAATAAACCTGTATGGAAAAGAATAATAATTGTGGTTGCAGGTGCTATAATGAATATAATCCTCGGATTTATTCTTATGATGATAACGCTTGCACCGTCGGAGTATTTTGCATCAACAACAGTTGCTGTTTTTACCGATTACGCAACATCATCCGAGCAGCTTATGGTCGGTGATGAAATTAAGAAAATAAACGGCTATGGGATAAATACTTCTATGGATCTGAGTTTTGCCCTTGCAACAGCAAAATCAAATGAACTTGATGTTGATGTTATAAGAAACGGTGAAAGGCTTAGCTTTTCGGGCGTAAAACTTCCTACACAGACTACCGATGACGGAAAAAGCATCATAATGATGGATTTTAAAGTCAAAGGTGTAAAAAATAATATTGGCACACTTTTGTCCGAAACATTTTTCTCTACCATTTCTACCATAAAAATGGTATGGGCAAGTCTTATAGGTATAGTTACAGGACAGTTCGGACTTAATGAAGTATCAGGGCCTGTCGGTATGACCTCTGCAATTTCTCAGGCTACGGCTGTAGGACTTGAAAGAAGTTTCTGGGACGGACTCAATAATCTTATATATGTAATGACTATAATCACAGTCAACCTCGGAGTAGTAAATCTTCTTCCTCTGCCTGCACTTGACGGCGGAAGATTGGTATTTCTTATCATAGAAGCAATAAGACGCAAACCTGTAAAGCCCGAACATGAAGGCTATGTTCATGCAATAGGCATGATACTGTTATTTGCATTTATGATAATAATTTCGATAAAGGACGTAATTCAGCTGATTTCTTAAACGGAGTTGAAAAGTATGGAAAGAAGAAAAACAAAGCAGATAAACCTTGGAAAAATACAGCTCGGAAGTGATTATAATATAAGTGTACAATCCATGCTGAATGTGCCGTCAACAGATATTGAGGGCAGTGTAAGACAGGCTGTGGAGCTTGAAAAAGCCGGCTGTGACATAATCCGTCTTGCAATACCCGATATGGAGGCTGTAAAGCTTATTCCTGCCATAAAAAAAGAGGTAAATGCACCTTTGGTTGCAGATATACACTTTGATTATCGTCTTGCACTTGAATCCGCTGCCGCAGGGATAGACAAAATACGCATAAACCCCGGAAATATCGGGGATGATGACCGAGTAAAGCAGGTAGCTGATGAATGCCGCAGGAGAGGTATTCCGATAAGAGTAGGAGTTAATTCAGGTTCTCTTGAAAAGCATATCCTTGAAAAATACGGAAGACCTACACCGCAGGCTTTATGCGACAGTGCCTTGTATCATGCTTCACTTCTTGAAAAATTTGATTTTGATGATATAGTTCTTTCAATGAAATCATCAAATGTTGAATTTATGACACAAGCTTATGAGCTTGCAGCACAGCAGTGTGATTATCCTCTGCATTTAGGAGTAACAGAGGCAGGAACATATCAGGCAGGTATAATAAAATCAGCTATAGGTATAGGTTCATTACTTCTTAAGGGTATAGGCGATACAATAAGGGTATCACTTACAGATGAACCAGTAAAAGAAGTATATGCGGCAAGGGATATACTCAAATCCCTTGGTCTCAGCAATAAAGGAATACGTTTTATCTCCTGTCCGACCTGCGGACGTACAAGAATAGATCTTATAAAGATAGCACATCAGGCAGAAGAAATGCTGAAAGATTGTCCGAAAAATCTGACAGTTGCTATAATGGGATGTGTTGTAAACGGACCGGGTGAAGCAAGAGAAGCTGATATAGGAATTGCAGGAGGAGTAAATAACGGGCTTATTTTCAAAAAAGGAGAGATAATCCGTAAAGTTCCCGAAGATCAGCTTTTAAGCGAGCTTATCAAGGAAATAGAAAAAATGTAAGTATTTTGATATAGCTTCAGAGATACTTTCTCTGAGGTTATATCATTTGTTCTATAATAAAAAGAATGAGGAGATTACTTGAATACATTTGGGGAATTTTTTAAAAAGTATATAGATATATCAAAGCTTCCGGACAGTATAAACAATAGTGAACTTCTGAATATTTCTGTAAATTCTGATTACAGAGGAATGGATATCCATATAGGAAGTGAGGCACTTATTGACCGGCAGAATATATTTCAGGCTGAAAGTATGATAAGATCGAGTATATTGAATTTAGCTGTGTGTTATTTGTATCCGCATTACGACAGCACTCTTTTTGATCTTGATTATTATCCGCAGCTTATACTTGAACTCAAACGAAGGAATGCAACATTAAACGGCACACTGAATGATTCATCTGTAAGTATCGAGGGAAACAGACTTATACTTGAACTGAAACACGGAGGCAAAGATTTTCTTGTCAGTCAGAAATTTGAAAAGAAACTTGAACAGCTTATAAAGCAGGAATTCAATATTGATCTTAATGTCGTATACAGCGGTATAATGAATATAGATACGGAAGCTCCGGAATATATCGAGCAGCAGAAAAAAATAGAGGAACAAATTCTCAGGGAAATTCAGATAAATCAGCAGGAGCAGTATGAATCAATGATGAATACCGCAAATGAAAGAAAAGCCGCACAGCCTGCCAAAAAACAGATTGGTATTGCACCGGGAGTAAATACGGAAATATCATTCAGAGATAAAGATCATCTTGTGCCTTTCTACATTCCCGAAAGTGCAAATCCGATATACGGAGGTCCTATACACGGTGATGTTGTACCTCTTAATCAGATAACAGCGGAATCCGGCAAGGTAATAGTATGGGGACAGATAACTTCAATAGAGGTCAAGGAAACCAAAAATAAAAGAAGCAACATTATCAATATGGTAATAAGCGATTATATAAGCTCTGCAAATGTAAAGATATTTGAATCTATCGAAAAATCACAGCCCCTTGTTGACCTTAAAAAAGGAATGTGTATACTTGTAAGGGGAGAGACCGAATTTGATACATTTATACATGATACCTGTATAAAGGCAAGGGCAATAAGTATTGTTGCAATACCGAAAATTGTCGATAAAGCAGAGAAAAAGCGTGTGGAGCTTCATTTACATACAAATATGTCGGAAAAAGACGGTATTTCAAGTGCAGGAGATCTTGTGAAACGTGCGTATGAGTGGGGAATGCCTGCAATAGCCATAACCGACCACGGAGTAGCACAGGCATATCCAGATGCTATGAAGGCATATGACGACATACATAAAAAGGGAGGAAAATTCAAGGTTATATACGGAGTTGAAGCCTATTTCATAAATGACAGGTCTTCCCTCGCCGTAAACGGTGATGCAGATATTCCTATAAAGGGTGAATTTGTAGTATTTGATATAGAGACCACAGGTCTTAACGTTGCAAGGGAAAGAATAACCGAGATAGGTGCATTCAAAATAGTTGACGGTGAAATAAAGGATAAATTTTCCACGTTTGTAAATCCGCATATGCCTATTCCCGAAAAGATAACCGAACTGACAGGAATAACGGATGAAATGGTTGCAGATGCTCCGGATGAAGCAGCGGCAGTTGCAGATTTCCTTAATTACTGCGGAGAGGGAGCGGTTGTTGTTGCACATAATGCAAGCTTTGATACGTCATTTATAAAAGCAGCAGCAGAGCGTAATAAAATACCGTATACGCTCACACATATTGATACTCTTGCAATATCAAGAGGTCTGTTTACTCAGCTTAATAAACACAAGCTTGACAGCATAGCGAAATTTCTGAAGCTTGGAAATTTCAATCATCATCGTGCATATGATGATGCATTCATGCTTGCAAAGATATTTCAGGTAATGCTGCAAAAGCTTTCGGAGGAATTCGGAGTAAAGAAAATATCACAGATAAATCAGATACTTCCGAAACCGAATTTCAAATCATTCAAATCCTATCATCAGATAATACTTGCCAAAAATCAGCTCGGACTGAAAAATCTATATAAGCTTATTTCAAAAGCACATATAGAATATTTCCATAATAAACCGCTGATACCCCGTTCAGAGCTTGAAAAACTCAGAAACGGACTTATAATAGGAAGTGCCTGTGAAGCAGGAGAGCTTTTCAGGGCGATAGTTGACGGTAAAAACTGGGAAGAGCTGAAACAAATAGCATCTTTCTATGATTATCTTGAAATACAGCCGATAGGCAATAATATGTATATGCTCAGAAACGGTACAGTTTCATCTGTGGAGGAACTTCAGGAATTCAATAAAACGGTTGTAAAACTCGGAGAAGAACTTAATATCCCTGTAGTTGCAACCTGTGATGTTCATTTCATGGATCCGTATCAGAGCGAATTCAGAAAGGTAATAATGGTGACAATGGGATTTTCCGACGCTACCGAACAAGCACCGCTGTATTTCAGGAATACCGAGGAGATGCTTGCGGAGTTTGAATATCTCGGCAAGGAAAAAGCCTATGAAGTAGTTGTAGAGAATACAAACCGTATTGCAGATATGATAGAGGAACTCAGAGCCGTTCCAAGGGGAAATTTTCCTCCGTTCATCCCCGGAGCAGAAGAAGACCTTACAAGAATAACATGGGAACGTGCAAAAAATCTGTACGGAGATCCCCTGCCTGAGATAGTTAAGGCGAGAATAGATAAAGAGCTTAATTCAATAATCAAAAACGGATTTTCGGTTCTCTATATGACAGCACAGAAGCTTGTTGCGAATTCAAACGAGAACGGCTATCTTGTCGGTTCACGTGGATCTGTAGGCTCGTCATTTGTAGCAACCATGTCAGGTATATCGGAGGTAAATCCTTTGTGTCCGCATTATGTATGTCCGGGCTGTCATAACAGTGAATTTTTCACAGACGGAAGTGTAGGCTCAGGCTTTGACCTTCCGCCTAAGAAATGCCCCAACTGCGGAAAGGATTATATACGTGACGGACATGATATACCTTTTGAAACCTTCCTCGGATTCAAAGGGGATAAAACTCCTGATATAGACCTTAACTTTGCCGGAGAGTATCAGACACGTTCACACCGATATACAGAAGAGCTTTTCGGAAAGGAAAATGTGTTCAAAGCAGGTACTATCGGTACAATAGCAGATAAGACAGCTTTGGGCTATGTAAGGAAATACGAGGAAAAGACGGGAATAACTCTTTCAAGATCAGAAGAAAACCGTCTTGCAGAAGGCTGCACGGGTGTAAAGAATACAACAGGTCAGCACCCTGCCGGAATGGTAGTTGTGCCGAGACAGAATGATATATATGAATTTTGTCCCATACAAAGACCTGCAAATAATACAAAGACAGATATTATAACCACACATTTTGATTTCCATTCAATACATGATACAGTTTGTAAGCTTGATGAACTCGGTCACGATGTACCGACAAGATACCATTATCTTGAGGAATTCACAGGCATAAGCGTTATGGATGTATCAATGAGCGACCCTCAGGTAATGTCACTTTTTACATCGACTGAGGCACTCGGACTTACACCGGAAGATATTGATTCACAAACGGGTACGTTTTCACTGCCTGAGCTCGGAACAAAATTTGTGCGTAATATGCTTGTGGAGACCCAGCCAAAGACATTTTCCGATCTGCTGCAGGTATCGGGACTTTCGCACGGTACTGATGTATGGATAGGAAATGCATCCGAGCTTATCGAGAAAAAAATATGTACAATATCCGAAGTTATCGGAACACGTGATAATATCATGGTTTATCTTATGCATAAAGGTCTTGAGCCTGATATGGCATTTAAGATAATGGAAATAGTGCGTAAAGGAAACGCAACAAAACTGCTCACCGAGGAGCATATGAAAGCCATGCGTGAGCATGGAGTGCCTGAATGGTATATAGATTCCTGTATGAAAATAAAGTATATGTTCCCGAAGGCACACGCAGCGGCATATATGATAGCGGCACTTCGTCTTGGCTGGTATAAGGTACATCAGCCTGTGGCACATTACGCATCATATTTTACAGTTAAAAATGATGATTTTGATGCTGCACTTGTGTGTAAAGGAAGGGATGCAGTCCGCAGCAGAATGCAGGAGCTTTTCAATAAGATACAGGACAGAGAGATAAAGACCACTGACAAGGAAGAAAATACCTATGCAACACTTCAGATAGTAAATGAAATGCTTGCAAGAGGGATAGAAGTATTGCCGGTGGATATATATAAATCAGATGCAAAAGTATTCAAAATAGAAGACGGTAAAATAAGACTGCCGTTTATAGCACTTTCGGGTGTTGGTGAAACTGCTGCACTTTCTCTTGCAAGTGCAAGAGAGGGAGGAGAATTTATTTCTATCGAAGATTTTCAGCAGAGAGCAAAAGTTTCACAGGCTGTAATGGATCTTCTGAAAGGTATAGGAGCTTTTGGAAACCTGCCCGAAAGCAGTCAGCTTACATTGTTCTGATTTGATTTTTTGGAGGTACTAAATGGAAATGGAATATAATTTTACGGAAACAGAAGATATTAAAACAGGTGTACCGGTCATTCCTATAAAGGGTATAGTGGTATTTCCCGGCTCTATACTTCATTTTGATGTTGCAAGAGATAAATCTATTAATGCATTGAGTGAATCTATGGAGAACGATAAAACTGTTTTCATAGTGACACAAAAAAGGCTTACCGTAAACGAGCCTGATGTCTCGGAAATGTATAATATCGGTGTTTATGCGAAAGTAATGCAGATTGCAAGAATGTCCGATAATTTTGTAAGAGTGGTAATAAAGGGTTTGCAGAGAGCATCGATTGTAAGTGTAGAAGGAAAAGATAACCGTATAGAAGCAGATATTCAGCTTCTTGATGATATACGAATTCCGGATGAAACACGCACAGAAGCAATGATAAAAATTATCAGAGAAAAAATAGAGGAGTATGCACTTCTGAATACACGTCTGCCGGCAGATATATTCATTACTGCAATGGATATGTCAGACCCGTCACGTTTATGCGATTATATTGCAGATAATATAGTCAGGGAAGTGCGTGACAAACAGGAGATACTTGAATGTTCAAATGTAGAAAAAAGGCTTCTCAAGATAATCAAAATGTTAAGGCATGAAACAGAAATTCTTGCCATTGAATCCGAGATAAATGAAAAAACAAAGGATAATATTGAGGATAATCAGAGGGAGTATTATCTTAAAGAAAGACTTAAAGCTATACAGGAGGAACTTGGAGAATCTGATAATCCTAATGAAGAAATAGACGAATACCTTGATAAGATCTCAAGTCTGGCAACTACAGAAGAAAATAAGGAAAAGCTTTTCAAAGAATTGAAAAAACTTGAAAAAATGATGTCAGGTTCACCAGAGGCAAATGTAGTGAGGAATTATCTTGATGCCTGCCTTGAACTTCCATGGGGAACTTATACAAAGGATAAGACCAATATAACCAAAATACGTTCCTGTCTGGACAAAAACCATTACGGTCTAAAAAAGATAAAGGAAAGTATAATAGAGGCACTTGCAGTAAGACAACTTAATCCCGATATAAACGGTCAGATAATCTGTCTTGCAGGTCCTCCCGGAGTAGGCAAAACCTCAATAGCACATTCCATAGCTGATGCACTTGGGAAAAATTATCAAAGAATAGCACTCGGAGGTATACATGACGAGGCGGAAATAAGAGGTCACCGCCGGACATATATCGGAGCAATGATGGGCAGGATCATGTATGCAGTAAGTCAGGCAGGATCATCCAATCCGCTGATACTTCTTGACGAAGTGGATAAGCTGGGAAATGATTTCAGAGGAGATCCTACCTCAGCACTTCTTGAAGTTCTTGACGGTGAGCAGAATTCCACATTTTATGATCATTATGTAGATATGCCCTATGATCTTAGCAAAGTCATGTTTATCACCACAGCAAATGATTATACAGCTATTCCTGCACCTTTGCTTGACAGAATGGATATTATCCATATAGACAGCTATACAAGAGAAGAAAAATTCCAGATAGCAAAGCGTCATCTTGTATCAAAACAGCTTAAAAAGCATGGTCTCAGCGGCAGGAATTTCAAGATCACCGATGAAGTCATTTACGATATAATCGACAGCTATACACGTGAATCCGGAGTCCGTAATCTTGAGAGAGAGATCTCCAGACTTATGAATAAAGCGGCGGTCAAGATACTTGAGGGAGATATAAAAGTATTCAAAGTGACTATTGATAATATCGAAGAATACTTAGGCTCAAGAAAATATAAGCTTGATAGCCTTTCACAAAAGAGTGAAGTTGGTGTTGCAACGGGTCTGGCATGGACATCCGTAGGAGGAGAGACACTCCCAGTTGAAGTAGCAGTAATGGAAGGAAACGGCAAGATCGAGCTCACAGGTTCACTCGGAGATGTAATGAAAGAATCCGCACACGCCGCATATACCTGTGTAAGAACAATGGCACCAAAGCTTAATATAGATACTGACTTTTACAAGAATAAGGATATTCATATTCATGTTCCCGAAGGAGCAGTACCAAAAGACGGGCCTTCGGCAGGTATCACAATGGCAACAGCAATAACATCAGCTCTCACAGGTCTGAGTGTACGCCGTGACCTTGCCATGACAGGAGAAATAACTATCAGGGGCAGAGTTCTTCCGATAGGAGGACTGAAAGAAAAGACGATGGCAGCATACAGACTCGGTATCAAGACAGTAATAATCCCGTCTGAAAACCGTTCTGACCTTGACGAAGTGGATGATATAGTCAAAAAGGAGATAGAGTTTGTGTTTGCCGATAATATCCAGACTGTACTTGACACAGCTCTTATTCACGAACAGTAAAGAGGTGACGGAATGAATTTTCATATTGTAGAATTTGAAGCCGCATACGGCAAATCAAAGCAGATACCAAAATCCGATCTTCCCGAAATAGTATTTTCGGGAAAATCAAATGTAGGAAAATCATCTCTTATTAATAAACTGCTCTATCGTAAATCAATAGCAAGGGTAAGTGCGACACCCGGCAAAACCACAACAATAAACTTTTTTAAGCTTAACGGATGTCGGTTTGCCGACCTCCCCGGCTATGGCTATGCTAAAGTAGCAAAGGGAGAAAAGGAACGCTGGGCAGAACTGGTTGAAGGATATTTTGCATCTGAACGAGATATTGCACTTATCGTTCAGATATGTGATATACGTCATAGTCCGACCAAAGATGATATGGATATGATAGATTTTCTTTATTCAACAGGACATAATTTTATAATTGCCCTTACAAAGCTTGATAAACTTAAAAACTCACAAAAACAGGCAAGAATCGATACACTGAAAGAAGAGCTTTCAGCATATGAGGGAATAACTCTTATTCCATGTTCATCACAGACAGGTGAGGGAATGGATGAAATACGCAGTGAGATAGAAAAAGCATTAACCGATTAGTGTTTGTTTTCAGAATGAAAAAAGCTGTCCGTACAGATCAGAGTACGGACAGCTTTTTTTATGTGTGCGATTTTATAAGAACTGTTTTATCGAGAGTTTTTATAATAAGCGGAACAGCTGTAAGTTCAATAGCGGTCATTATAAGTATTTGCGGAATTCGTGCGATAAGCAGTGTTATATAATCAGTGCCGTAAAGCATATTGAGCCAGACGGGTGTCACAAAAGCACTTATAAGCATGGCAATCGAAACGGCAACAGCAGCCTTGTGAAACTTGAATTCTTTTTTAAGAAACAGTCCGAAAACAATTCCTACAGCTATTTCGGTAAATGTTATAGGCAGAAACAGAGGCCCCATAGGACGTATTATCCAGCCGATAATATCACCAAGTCCTGCAACAGCTGCACCGCCCTTTACACCATAAAGCTTTGCGGCAATAACTACAGGTATAAAGGTAAGAGAAATTTTGATAGTTTCCGTTTTAATGGTACAAAACATTGAAATGACTATCAAAGCGGCAGTCAGTATTGCTATAGTTGACATTGCTATCGTAGTTTGACGAACATTGATCTTTTTCTGCATAAAAAAACCTCCTTTATTACAACAGATTCACGCTGTCAATAATAAGGAGAAATATCTGCTTAATATAAGACACAGCGGGATGCAATATATGTACCGCAGGAAAAATCCTTTCGTTCGTGTGACAACTCCCCGTTCACATGACACTTAATACCGCATCTTACGGTATAACGCACATATATTTACTCTGTCGGTCAGAAACTGACATAATTACTATAAACCCAAAACAAAACAATGTCAATAGAAATTATAATAAAATTCTGTAAAAATACAGAAATTAGCATTTATAATTTCTCAGAAATTACCGATAATATTATCAGGGAGTGGAGTGAAATGAAAAAATACCTGATACTTATAACTGCAACAATTCTGGTTATCAGCGGAATATTCACCTATGGAAGTATTGTAACAGCAGCAACAGATGTGTCAATATACACAGTAAAGCCGACAAGTGCCGAAAATACAATATCGGCAAACGGTAAACTTCAATATGAATCGGAAAAGACTGTTTCAGCGGATAATTATTGTTTTATTGTAAGTGTGGAAGTCAGTGCAGGGGATAACGTAAAAAAAGGTGATATTCTGATGACGGTAGACGAACTTAGTATTTCAGGCTCCGTAATTGAAAAATATCCCGATGCGGATGTACTTATTTCAACAGTTACAGGAGAAATATCGGATGATATAAAAAGCGAGCTGAAAAAGTATTGTACACGCAGAACGATATATTCAGACAGCGAGGGAACAGTAAGTGCGGTAATGCATCACGAGGAAGAATTTGTTGCAAGGCACTCGGAACTGATAAAACTTTGCAGTACGGATAAATATATTATCCCCGTAAATATAAATGAAACAATGATAAGCAGGATAAAAACGGGACAAAATGTGGATATACGCTTTTCGGCAATAGAAGGTAAGAAATTCAAAGGTAAAGTGATAAAGCTTGCGGATGAAGCAAAACAGGTATCGGGACTCGGCGGTAAGGAAACATCGGTAGAGGTATTGATAAAGCCCGAAAAAATAGACGAAAAACTTCGTATAGGCTATAATGCGGAATGTGATATTGTGACATCAACGGATGAAAATATAATACTTGTACCTTATGAATATATACGCTCGGATGAAAACGGCAGCTATGTTTTTATTGCACAGGGAAGACAGGCATATAAAAAATATATCACGACAGGAACGGAATATCACAGCGGAGCTTCGGTAATATCAGGTATAAAGGCAAACGAAAATATTATAACAAATGCCAATGAAATATATGACGGACAAAGAATAAAAGTGTTGACAGGTGAATGATATGTTTGAAACAGTGGTAAAGGCATTCCGTAATATTGTATTCAATAAAAGCCGTTCATTTTTAACGTTATTCGGCATAGCGGTTGGGATAGCGGCAGTAATAATAACGCTCATAACGGGAGATATAGGAAGTTCGGCATTGTATGATGAAATAGACGGTCTTGGAATGGGCGGACTTGCTGTAAGTACAAAAAAGGATAATGCCCCGCTTACTAAAAGGGAGCTTGACAGCATAAAAAAACTTTCAAATGTTAATTTTGCCATGCCGCTGATCTTTGATACAACGGGTGCATATGTAAACGGTGAATATAAAAATATATTCCTATGGGGGATAGACCGTAATGCCGAAGGAGCAATATCACTTAAGCTTCTGCACGGCAGATTTATAAATAAAGGGGATATTGCCCAGAATGCCAAAGTATGTATGGTAGACATGAAATTTGCCGAGGAGAATTTCGGGAGTGAATATGTCACAGGTAAGAATATAGTAATAAATAACGGAGATATTTCCGCACCATACACGATAGTGGGGGTTATAAAGACAGGCAGCGGACTTTTGCAGAATATTATGGGAAATGTGATACCCGATTTTATATATATACCCTACAGCACAATGCAGAATAATACCCATAACAGTAATTTTTCCCAGATAATCGTAAAGACGGATGAATATGACACAGCAGAAAAGGATATTATAAGAACAATAGAAAGAAACACATCGACAAATGAATTATATGAAGTAAGTAACCTCGCCAAACAAAAAGACAGCCTGAAAAACATACTGAATATTTTTTCGGTAATATTATCGGCAGTCGGAGGAGTATCGCTTATAGTTGCAGGGCTTAATATTATGAATGTCATGCTTGTGTCGGTCAAAGAAAGAACAAGAGAGATAGGGATAAAAAAATCTATAGGTGCAACAAGGACAAGAATAGTTATGGAGTTTATGGCGGAAGCAGTGATAATAAGCCTGATAGGAGGATTTGTAGGTGTAATTTCGGGGATAGGGATAATGTTCATAGCTTCACTTATAATGGGTTTGACATTCAAAGTAAATATATTTATAATTGTTCTGATGATGTTGTTTTCGGTGATAATAGGTGCATTATTCGGCTTTTATCCTGCAATAAAGGCGGCATCGTTAAAGCCGGTGGATGCATTGAGATATAATTAAGGGAATGTGTAAATGAAATGGAAAAATTTATAAAATCTCCGAATCTTCCGGAGGGAAAAGTAAGTCATGTAATAGTATCAAACAGAATTCATTCTGTTGTACAGGAATTAAAAGATAACTTTCATATCAGTGTGACAGTGCCTGAAGCACTTCCCGAAATATCGGGAGAGGAAAGGTTTCATGCTGATATGGGGGTATGTCATCTCGGAGAGGATAGTTTTATTGTCGAAAGCTCGAATAAAAGTGTCATAAATATGCTGAAAGAGAAAAATGCAAAACATGAATTATGTGAATGTGTAACAGCCAAAATACCTATGCTTAATGTTTGCATTACAGGAGATAAAATAATATGCAATAAAAATAAGGCCGATAAAAGAATACTATCTTATGCCGAAAGTAAAGGACTGAAGATATTACATACAAATCAGGGATATACAAAATGTTCGTCTGCGGTTGTTTATGAAAATGCATTGATAACATCAGACAGGGGAATTTATGAACTTTGCAGGAAAAATAATATAGATATACTTCTGATAAGTGAGGGAAATATTGAACTTTCGGGTTATCCTTACGGTTTTATAGGAGGCTGCTGCGGGAAATTAGCACCTGATGTATTAGCATTCGGCGGCAGAATAAATAATCATCCCGATCATGAAAATATTAAAGCATTTGCCAAAAATTACGGAGTAGATATAATATCTCTTGGCAGTGAAAATCTTTATGATATTGGTGGGATAATACCTGTTACAGAGGAAATGTATAATTTTTAATATATGAGTTTGTGACATACTCCCGCCGCCTACGCTAAAGCTTAGAGGCGGGGGCTTCTCGTTCAAGTACAGCAACCTGTACAGTATCAGCGAGCTA
>OMZF01000169.1 GCA_900315465.1 uncultured Eubacteriales bacterium
AAGCAGGTACTTATGAAGTAGCCGTTCTTGTAAAGGATTCTACTTCAAAGGTAGTTTCAAAGGTATTCACAGTAACAGTTACAGGAAGCTCAGCACTTGCAAACAGCTCAACCATTTCGGCAACTTCTGTAACACTCGGAAATGCTGCAAAGGTAACAGCAAAGGTAACAGGCGGCACAGCACCCTATAACTATACCTATCAGTACAAGTCCACAGACAGCAGCACATGGACAACAGTAGGTACAAAGAATACTACAACTACTACATCTAATATCAAACCCACAGCAATAGGAACATACGATGTAAGAGTTGTTGCTAAGGACAGCACAGGAAAGGCTGCAACAAAAAAATTCACACTCAAAGTAACAGCAGCTTCGACTTCAGCTGCTCTTACAAACAGTTCAAAGCTTAGTTCAGCATCTGTTTCAAAGGGAACAAAAGTTACTTTGTACGGTGTTGCTACAGGCGGCACATCACCCTATACTTATGCTTACTATTATAAGAAATCAACTGCTACATCATGGACTATCCTTGGCACAGAGTACGGTTCAGCTGCAACAGCAACTCTTACTCCGGCAGCTACAGGAACATACAATATCATGATCAAAGTAAGAGATAAAAGCGGTGAAATTGTTTCAAAGAGTTTTGCATTGACAGTAAGCTGATTATTTCTGACAGATAATATTTAATAGTTCGCTGAACACGGAACGGTCACACGATCTGATTGTGTGACCGTTCTTTTTTGTTTAGTATAATTTGAACAATTTGCTTGATAATTGATTCGTCATAGTAACGGAATTGATTCTTTTTTAGCATGAATTTTTGTTATGTACAATAAATCATCCGTTAATTCGACGAATTATTTATAATTCCCTAAAGTTTATAAATCTGTTTCTGATGTGTAATATAATAATGGAGTTATTTTTTATGTATATTATGAAAAGTGCTTTTTAATGGGGCATAGAGCAGTGGTGCGTTATTTCAGGAATGGTCATATTGTGTGAAGTTATCTCATTTGATTTTGTCCGACCCCTATATAATGTGTTTTAAATTTGTGCAAAACGCTATATATTGTATTTTGGGGCAATTTTGGTGCTTTTTTTGATTGACATTTACAGTATGTTGGAGTACAATAATACTCAGCCGCTTAGAGAGATAATAAGCAAACGCTTAACATAAATATTTAAAAATAAAATTGGAGATGATGAAATGAGAATAATTAAGCGTAACGGATCCGAGGAGATCTTTGATATTAATAAGATAGTGTCTGCTGTATCAAAGGCGAATGCCGCAACAGAGTATGGAAAGATCACTGAGGAACAGATTAAAGACATTGCCGGCTATGTGGAGTACAAATGCTCAAAAATGGACAGAGCGGTGTCAGTCGAAGAAGTGCAGGACATGGTAGAGGATCAGATAATGGCAAAGGGGGCATTCCAGCTTGCCAGAAATTATGTTCGCTACAGATATAACCGTTCACTTGTCCGTTCTTCAAATACAACTGATGATAAGATACTTACGCTTATCGAATGTAATAATGAAGAGGCAAAGCAGGAGAATTCAAATAAGAATCCTACTGTAAACAGCGTACAAAGGGATTACATGGCAGGAGAAGTGAGCAAAGATCTTACACGCAGGATACTTCTTCCGCAGGATATAGTTGAGGCACACGAAAAGGGAATAATACATTTCCATGATGCAGATTATTTTGCACAGCATATGCATAACTGTGACCTTGTAAATCTTGAGGATATGCTCCAGAACGGTACCGTTATAAGTGAGACACTTATCGAAAAGCCTCACAGTTTTTCCACAGCCTGTAATATAGCCACACAAATCATAGCACAGGTAGCAAGTAATCAGTATGGCGGACAAAGTATAAGTCTTACACATCTTGCACCGTTTGTTCAGATCTCACGTGAAAAGATAAAGCGTGAATATCTTGAAGAGCTTAAAGAGCTTGAGCTTGATATTCCCGAAGAGAAAGTAAATGCCGTTGTTGAAGAACGTCTTAAAAAGGAGATAACAAAGGGTGTACAGACTATACAGTATCAGGTAGTTACCCTCCTTACAACAAACGGACAGGCTCCCTTTGTAACAGTATTTATGTATCTTAACGAGGCAAGGGATGAAAACGAGAAAAGAGACCTTGCAATGATAATAGAGGAAACACTCCGTCAGCGTTATATAGGCGTTAAGAATGAAGCAGGAGTATGGATAACTCCTGCATTCCCGAAGCTGATATATGTGCTTGAAGAGGATAACATACACGAAGGTGACAAGTATTATTACCTTACAGAACTGGCAGCGAAATGTACTGCAAAGCGTATGGTACCTGATTATATTTCAGAGAAGGTAATGCTTAAAAATAAGGTAGATAAAAATGGTGACGGACATTGTTACACCTGTATGGGATGCAGAAGCTTTCTCACACCATATGTTGATGAAAACGGTAAACCTAAATATTACGGAAGATTCAATCAGGGTGTTGTAACTGTAAATCTTGTAGATATAGGTCTTTCAGCAAATAAGAATATGGACGAATTCTGGAAAATATTTGATGAGCGTATGGATCTTTGCCATCGTGCACTGAGATGCCGCCATGAAAGACTCAAGGGAACACTTTCCGATGCAGCACCTATTCTGTGGCAGTACGGAGCTATCTCACGTCTTAAAAAGGGGGAAAAGATAGATAAACTTCTTTATGGCGGATATTCAACGCTTTCTCTCGGCTATGCAGGACTTTGGGAATGTGTTTACAGCCTTAACGGTAAGAAGCTTACAGAAGAAGAGGGCAAAGAGCTTGGACTTCAGATAATGAAAAAGCTCAATGAATATTGTGCGAAATGGAAAGCTGAGGAGAAAATTGATTACAGTTTGTATGGAACACCGCTTGAAAGTACAACTTATAAATTTGCAAAAAGCCTTCAGAAACGTTTTGGCATAATCGAAGGAATAACAGACCGCAACTATATCACAAATAGCTATCATGTTCATGTAACAGAGGAGATAAGTGCATTTGATAAGCTAAAGCTTGAATCTGAATTTCAGGCACTTTCACCCGGAGGAGCTATTTCATATGTTGAAGTACCGAATATGCAGCAGAATATTCCGGCAGTTATGCAGGTAATGAAGTTCATATATGACAATATCATGTATGCAGAGCTTAATACAAAGAGTGATTATTGTCAGGTATGCGGTTATAGCGGTGAAATTCAGATAGTCAAGAATGATGAAGGCAAACTTATATGGAAGTGTCCTTCATGCGGCAATATTGACGAAAATAAGATGAATGTGGCACGCAGGACTTGCGGATATATAGGAACACAGTTCTGGAATCAGGGCAGAACACAGGAGATAAAAGAAAGGGTTCTTCATCTTTCAAATCACGCATTTGCTCACTGCTGAAAACTAATTTAACAAGTAAAACAAGTCACCAACTTTTATAAGTGGTGGGATACAAGAGCAACTAAATGTCAGTAGAGGGCGTGGAGAAATCGGTATCCCTTATTGACAAGAAACAATCCACGCATCAAAAGAGGTGCTGTCATACTCCGTAAAATTACCGAGTGTGGATTGAAAAAATATTTAAAGGAGCCACTTGGTCAATATATGATTGAGTGGCTTGATTTTAAGATACGGAGATGTATAACAATGAATTTGGGAGAAATAATAACAGTAGATTCTGCCAACGGAACTGGAATAAGGGTAAGTGTATTCGTATCAGGCTGTACAAACAGGTGTGAGGGCTGTTTTCAGCCGCAGACATGGGATTTTAATTACGGCAGACCGTATACTTCAGAAACAGAAGATTTCATAATAAGTGAGCTTTCAAAGCCATATTATGAGGGATTGACAATACTTGGTGGAGAACCATTTGAACCAAGTAATCAAAGGGAAATTATAAAGCTTATCCACAGAATTAAAAAAGAGCTTCCAGATAAGAATATATGGATGTACACAGGATTTACATATGATAAAGACCTTGTTAAGGGTGGATGCAGATATATTGAATGTACTGATGAAATACTTGATAATATAGATATACTTGTTGACGGGCGTTTTGTGCTTGAACTTCGTAATATTATGCTTAATTTCAGAGGTTCGGAAAATCAAAGAATAATCGACATGAAAGAAACAAGAAAAAGCGACCATATAATTTTATCACCGCTTAATAATTGAGAAGTATATACAAAAAAACGAAAGTGTTTTTATCAAAATGCCGAATTTGTCAGAATTAAGTAGATTTTTTTTAATTATTGTATTATAATAATAGGGTAGTGTTTTGGTAAAAAGTTTAAAAAACCGGAATCAGTTAAAATTGACTGTTATTCGGGAGGGTGGATAATAAAGAGATATGAAGGTAAAAAAATTTTTTTGTATCAAGAAAAAAGAAAAGAAGAAAAACAACAAAAAACAAAAAAAGAAATATAGTCAGATATTGATGCTGATATTGTGTTGTGTTGCAGGAATATCACTTATAATTTCCGGCACAGTAATGATGACAAAATACTTTCGTGCATCTACAGATAATAGTGTATCTGATAACGGTAACTCAAAACCTCCTAAACCCGATTCGACAGAATTACCTAAGACTGATTTGAAAAAGCTTACTTCATTAATGAAGGTTACTCTGATATTCGGTGATAACGAGGAATATCTTGATGGCAAGAAATTGGTTTCATTGCTTAAAAAAAATAGTAAAGGAGTATACGTTGTATCAGATGAAAAAGTAAGGGAATATGTCACTAAGATTTCGGAAAAATACAGTACATTTAAGGATTGTTATACTTTTACAACCAGTTACGGTGAAAAAGTCGATTTGTTGAATCATGGTTACGGCTGGATATTTGATAATGATTATGCAGTTGAGCAGTTGACAAACATCATTAATGAACAGGAGTCCGGAGAATATGATCTTACTTCGGACAATGAAGAAAGCAAAAAATGGTGGCTTCGCAGGATTGGACCGTATTCAATTGAACCGGATCTTGGGAATACCTATGCTGAGGTAAGTATAGATAAGCAGTGTATGTGGATGTATAAAGATGGCAAGCTTGTATTAAGCAGCGACGTGGTTACAGGCAATCCTAACTATGGCAATGATACTCCTAAGGGGCTTTATCGGGTGTATACAATGTCAGAGAATGCAGAGCTTTATGGACCGGGTTATGAAACTACAGTAGCATATTGGATGGCATTTAATGATGATATAGGGTTTCATGATGCAAATTGGCAGGATGAATTCGGCGGAGACCGGTATTTTACCAATGGCTCACATGGCTGTGTGAATTTGCCGCTGAGCACTGCTGAGAAACTTTATGGTGTTATTTCGGTTGATACACCTGTATATGTATATTAGATTGTATATAATAAAAACAGGAACCTGAACAAGATCAGGTTCCTGAATTTTTTGTCTGAGATTAGTCGTTTTTCTCTGAATAATGATAAGTTTTTTCAAGAAGCATATCTTTTACTTTCATAAGACGTGTACGGCTGCTTCTGTCATTTTCTTCAAGCTTCATAGCAATATATTTTATAGTTTCCTCATAGCGTGGGATCATAACGTGTTCGAGCGAATTAACACGTCTTCTTGTACGCTCAATCTCCGCTGCCATAAGCTCGCAGCTTTTTTCTGTTTCAGCAAGCTTTATAAGATCAGGAAGAAGCTCTTTTAAAGACATTACGGCATCGTCAAGTTCAAATGAAGTGAATGCAAAACCATAAGGGAAAATATCCCCCTGTTCAGGGCTGCTGTCAACGCCTGAAAAAACAGGGACATCAACACTCATAATATTTTTGTAGTCTATTTCTACGCCTGTCTGCTGTTTTGATGACATAAGCGAAGAATCAAGAGCCTGTTTGCTCATTACAGCACCTGCATTTATAAAATGTGCATTTGAATCAACAAGTGCGGCTTCAACCTTATCACGAAGTCTTTTATTTTCCTGAACAAGCTCAATAAACTGTCGCATAAGCTCGTCACGTTTGTCCTTGAGCATTTTATGACCTCTTCTTGCGGTCTGAAGTTGTTTTTTAAGCTTGGTCATCTGCATTCTGGTGGGATTAACATTCATAACTGCCATATTAACATCCCTCCGAAATTACTTTCCGTAATATTCATCCAGCATATCGTCCTTGATACGTTTAAGTTCACTTCTTGGAAGAATATGCAGGAGTTTCCAGCCTGTGTCAAGGGTCTCTTCAATGGTACGGTTAGTATTGTAACCCTGTGAAACATATTCCTTTTCAAAGGCTTCTGCAAATTCGGCATATTTCTTATCAATATCAGTAAGGGCTGCTTCACCGAGAACTATCATAAGTTCTCTTGCATCTTTACCTCTTGCATAAGCCGAGAAAAGCTGGTTCATTGTAGCGGCATGGTCTTCTCTTGTTCTGCCTTTGCCGATACCCTTGTCTTTAAGACGTGAGAGTGAAGGAAGAACATCGATAGGAGGAGTTATACCTTTACGATAAAGCTCACGGCTGAGTATTATCTGACCTTCTGTGATATAACCTGTAAGGTCG
>OMZF01000125.1 GCA_900315465.1 uncultured Eubacteriales bacterium
AGCGAAGCATTATGAGGAATATGACGCAGAAAACGGAACCGAAATGGCAGATGAATTTGAAAAGCATATGAAAAAATGCAGGAGCAATAACACAAAAAAAGCCCTTGAAAAAGAGGTACAGCATTATGCGTCAGTAACTCCGAATGAGCTTGACCGTCATAAGCTTCTGCTGAATACTCCGAGCGGTGTTATTGACCTGCAAAGCTTCAAAATCAGCCGGTGCAGTCCGGACTATTACTTTACAAAAACAACGTCTGTAAGCCGCATAGAGGGCGCAGAATGCCCTTTGTGGATGCGTTTTTTAAATGATATTTTCAGTGGAGATAAAGAGCTTATCCGCTATGTACAAAAGGCGGTGGGCTATAGTCTGACAGGTCTGACGGACGAACAGTGCGCATTTTTCTGCTATGGTACAGGTCGCAACGGAAAGACAACATTTCTCGATGTGATCCGCTTCATATTCGGAGATTATGCGTCAAATATCCAGCCCGAAACGCTGATGGTAAAAGGCGTAAATCAGGGAGTCAATACCGATATTGCAAGACTCAAGGGCGCAAGGTTTGTTACGTCTGTCGAGCCGAATGAGGGTCTGAGACTGAACGAAGGGCTTTTGAAACAGCTGACCGGTGACGATGTTGTGACGGCGAGGAAGCTGTATGCAGAGGAATTCGAGTTCAAGCCGGAATTTAAATTGTGGATGACAACAAACCATAAGCCGATAATACGTGGTACAGATACGGGCATATGGAGACGCATACATCTGATACCGTTCACAGTACAGATACCGGAAGAGAGGGTCGACAGGAAGCTTAAAGACAAGCTGATGCAGGAAGCAGAGGGAATATTTTCATGGTGTCTTGTAGGTCTGAAAATGTACAATGAAGAAGGCTTGGAGAAGCCGGACGCTGTAAAGAGCGCGACAGCTGATTACAGACAGGAGATGGACACAATATGGAAGTTTCTTGATGAATGTACAGTAGCGAGTTTTGCGGGAAGTGTCCGGGCGAAGGACTTGTACAATGTTTATGTCAGATGGTGTGAGGACAACGGGGAGTACAAGCTTACCAACACAAAATTCGGGCAGGAAATACAAAAAAGGTTTGAACGTAAAAGAAATAATTCCGGATATATTTACAGCGGAATAGTTTTTGCAAGTGATTATGAAACATACAAAATTTCTATAAAAGAATAATTAGTGTAAAAGTGTATGGTTGTGTATGGTTTATATATACCCCCTATGGAAAATTTAAATATATATTTATATATATAATATATAAAAAAGGGTACACAACCATACACACCATACACAGTAGGGAGTTAAGCAAATGAGCGACGCAAAAAGCTCAGAGCAATGTGCAATGTGCAATGTGCAATGTGCAATGTGCAATGTGCAATGTGCAATGTGCAATGTCTTGTATAAAAAATCGCTTACAATCCCCTGTAAGCCGATTTTGTCCCGGGAATTTTCATTACCAAAAAATATTAAACGTTTTTAAACGATATCTGTAATCAAATAACAACAAGCTCGCTGCAAAAAACAGATGCGTAAACTATTCGTCAATACCTATTTTTTTCTGTGGAAAAGAACGATCAGATAGAAGGCAAACAGGATCACCGCCGCCGCAATTCCGGCTATATATGAAACCGTCTGATCAAGTCGGAAGCCTTCCTGTGCGATAAGGATATATGTTGTGCTTACTGCTGTCATAAAGGCTGCCGGAAGTGCTGTAAGGAGAGAGCCGAAACGGTATTTTCCCTCTTTAAGCAGATATGCCGTCGATACCCACAGGGCTATCATAGCGAGCGTCTGATTGCTCCATGAGAAATAGCGCCAGACGATTTGGAATCCGTTATCATTGACGATAGCGAACCATGTAAGCAAACCGCCGACAACAAGCAGAGGTATTGTGATCAGCAGACGGTTTTTGATGCTTTTCTGCTCCAGCTTAAAGGTCTCGGCAAGGATCAGCCTTGCGCTGCGGAAAGCCGTATCGCCCGAGGTTATCGGGCACACAACAACACCTGCAATGGCTAATACTCCGCCAACTACACCGAGGACCCCTGTGGAGATCTCATATACTACATTTGATGCGCCATTTGCAAGAGCATCGCTGAGAAGCTGTGTCGTACCGTAAAATGATACTCCTGCCGCAGCCCATACAAGAGCAATGACGGATTCGCTTATCATTGCGCCGTAGAATATCGTTCTGCCTTCCTTTTCTGATTTGATGCACTTTGCGATCATCGGTGACTGGGTAGCGTGAAAACCCGAAACAGCTCCGCAGGCAACGGTGATGAACATATACGGCCATATCGGCGTGCCATTCGGGTGAAGGTTTTGAAGGGATATTTCAGGAATGGTGTATTTGCCGCCGGAAAAGATTATTCCGCCGATAACGGCAGCCGCCATGACTATAAGCAGTACGCCGAATATGGGATAAAGCTTGCCGATAAGCTTATCTATGGGCAGAAGAGTAGCGGCAAGATAATAGATAAGAATTACTATTGCCCAGAAGGTGCCGTTCATCCAGTCGGGAGTCAGCTTGTCCAGAAGTCCGGCAGGGCTTGTAACGAAAACCGTGCCGCAAAGCACCAGCAGCACCACCGAAAATACACGCATTATCCACTTAACGACCGTGCCGAGATATGTACCCGAAAGCTCTGCGATAGATGCTCCCTTATGCCGTGAGCTTATCATTCCGCTCATATAGTCGTGGACTGCTCCCCCGAGAATTGAACCGAACACAATCCACAAAAACACCACAGGTCCGAAAACCGCGCCCATAAGTGCGCCGAAGATAGGCCCTGTTCCGGCTATATTCAGGAGCTGAACAAGAAAAGCCTTCCAGGTTTTCATGGGCACACAATCCACACCGTCATTGATAGCAATAGCCGGTGTTTCCCTGTCGTCAGGGGCAAATATTTTTTCCGTTATTTTGCCGTAAACTGCATATCCGATGAGCAGTACAACAGAGGAAATTAACAGCGAAATCATTTTTATTACTTCTTTCCGAATTTTATTTATTACATACCGACAGCATCCATC
>OMZF01000124.1 GCA_900315465.1 uncultured Eubacteriales bacterium
TTCAATGGAAAACTTCTTTTGCGCCGAGGCGATTACCTGTCCATTGCTGTCTGTCAGCACGGCAGAAGCGGTGTAGTCCCCTTCGGGAAGCGCATCGTAGACATTTCCTGCCTCATCCACATATCCGATTCCGTCGTCAATCAGCAGACCGTGTGCCTTATCTGTGGCATAGGGTATAAAGGCGTTGAAGGATTCATCCGAGAAAAAGCACTTTATATTTGCGTTTTTGAGGGACGCTTCGGGATGTTCGGCATCCTCAACTATCAGACAGGGAAATTCTTTGGCGTGTACATCGGATCGTTTTGGGTCGATATCGTCTGCATAGTAGAAAAAGGCTTCCGCAAAGCGGTCAATGATATCCTCGTCCTTATGGGAAGATGCAGCATACCGCACCTCTTTTCCGTCCTTGTCAAGAACCGATACACGAAGCGACGTTCCCTCTGAAAGAGCCTTGTCTCCAAGAATTGTACCGGATATAAAGAAGCCGTGCCCGGGAGTTACCGGACCGTTTTCATCGCTGGGTGCCGTAATGGTGATACCGGTATCCTCTTTCTGCGGCTCAGGACTTGTATCCGTGCTTGTTGCACAGCCGGTCATGTTAATAGCCAGAACAAGAGCAAGAATCATGCTGTATTTTTTCATATTGATCCTCCTTGATTTAGAAAGACTGACTTTGTTATCAGTTCTTTTGTGCTGTCTTTTTCGTATCATAAAGCAGAGCTCCATCGCAGTTTTTATCCTGCGGTGGAGTTCAGGTTTTACTATTGATTAGTTCGCTGTCTGCGGTGAAGTGTCAGATTGCTTCAAAGTTAATGCCGTTATCATTTGCATAGGTCTCGGCTGCCGAGCCTGCCGCACCCCTGATGGTCAGCTTTGTCAGATCACAGTTTTTGAATATATCGTTATCAACGAAGTTCGTACAGCTTGCAGGGATGGTTACTGATTCAAGACCGGTACATCCGTCAAAGGTGCTTCCGCCCAGTGATACAAGCCCGTCGGGAAGAACAACCATCTTGAGTGAGGTACATCCCTTGAAAACATTTTCGCCGAGTGTTTTCAGACCTTTAGAGAAAGTTACTGTCTTCAGTGCCTTGTTGCCTTCAAAACAACTGTCTGTGATTGATTCAACTCCTGCGGGTATTTTGATACCGGTCAGACCTGAATTGAAAAATGCCGTATCCGAAAGCTCAGTCAGGTTCTTGCTGAGTCTGACCTCTTTGAGGTGCGGGGTACTCTGAAATGCAGCTACACCGATCTCGGTAACTGTGGAAGGAACAGTCACCTTTGTGACCGTTTCGTTGTTTTCAAAAGCATTATTGGCAATTTCAACTACATTCTTGCCCCCGATTGTTCGGGGAATGTTTACCTCGGTGCTTGTGCCGGTATAACCTGTGACGGCAACTGTATTTTCATCGATGGGAGCAGTGGTAAAGTTTGCTTCCGGCTCGTATGCGATCACTCTGGGGATTGCTTTATAGGCATCTGCCGCAGAAACGATCTCTTGCTTACCTTCTTCGACAAATGGACTCTTATCTATACAGAATGCCTGAAAAGCAATTGTTACATCGTCATTGTCGATCTTTTTGTCTGTGACGTTTGCCGCATAAGATATTTCATTATCCTTGATGACGGGGAACTCTTTGACCGCTGCATCAGATGCAACAATGCGGTAGTAAATGTCTGTAACTTCATCGTTGACCAGTTCATAACCGGCCAACTCATCCGTCATTTTTGTCCAGCCGTCTGCGATAAGGTAATTAACGATCTTGTTGTTGTCCAGCGTTGTCTTGTCGCTGATCTCGACAAAGGTAAATACATCGATATTATTGGTAACGGTAACGGTAGGATCTTTGTCGTCCGTCTGGTTCTGCTTGATCTCATAGATCTTTTCTCCGTTACCTTCCGCATCAAGCGTTACATCGGTCTCGGTGAGAGTGATGTCAAGAGCGGCATCTGAATTCTTACCGAACTTGTTGGTAATAGTACCGGTGTTTGCCTGCAAATAGGCAAAGGTGCCTGCGCCGGCAATAACGGACGCCGCTAAGGTAGATGCCAGAGCGGCTGTCAATATCTTTTTCTTTTGCATTTCTGATTACCCCCTGAATTTGATTTGATTATATTATGTAAAGAGCATACGATCTGTCAGTTATCAATCGTTGCTATTCCTGCGCTTATTTGACCGTTTTATCGCTGCAAAAAGTAATATTATCGCAATTATACTGAATAACAGCATGGCAATTATCGGCAGCGTATTTGTCCCGTCTCCGGTCCTTGTCGTTGCCGAACTCTCAGGAACAGATTTTTCAGGAACAGAGCTTTCGGGAATGGAACTCTTGGGAACGGAACTTTCGGGAACGGAACTCCCCGGAACAGAGCTTTCAGGAACAGAACTTTCCCCGGGTTCAGCATAGAAACTGCCTCGACAGATCGGTGACTGACCAAAGATATATGCGGATGAGCCTTGAATCAGGACAGGAGAAACGATGATAAAACATAAAATAACAGACAGCAAGACAGCAGTCCTGAATTTATGCTTGTTCATCAGGCTCCCTCCTTTCTGACGGGGTGTTTATCTGTTAATTTTCAAAAACGTCGTTATTACTGAAATAGTCCAGTGCATAGCCGTCTGAAAGATCTGCGGTGCTTTCGCTCTGAACAGCATAGGCACGGGCTTCGATGGCTGATTCCGTCTCGCTTTCTCCATGGAAGGTGCCGTCAAAGGTATCGGAGATACTGACGTGTTCAAAAACAGCACTCAGCTTCTGATCTTCGTCAGAGTTCGCTACAACAGTCTTGTATTTATAAACAGTTACCCCTTCGCCCAGCTTATGATCCGCATCCGCCACAAGCGTCCAGTCGGCACCGACGTTTTCGATGGTAAAAAGATCGGTATATTCATTTCTTACACCGACATAAACATAGCAGCTTGTACTGTTTTTTATTACTATGGGTGTCGGGTCCTTGTCTACAGTCCTACCTGCAACGGTAAGATATGTATTTTCATAGACACGAGGCTCATCGTCAATTTTTTTGCCTGTTTCCGGATCTACAAGGGTTTCTTTAAGATCGACGGAGATCAGTCCGCTTACAAATCTGTTTACTACCTTACGGCTCTGTCCCGAAAGAAAGGCAAAAGATGGCACCAGCAGACTCGTAGTCAGCAGAGCTGCGGCAGCAGCACCTGCGATGATGGCTTTTTTGTTCATACTCACAGCGTCCTTTCAATATTTTTAGATTTATACTTCATTGTGATCCTCAGATTTATCAGCCGGCATTTTCGCCTCCTTCGGTACATTATTTGCAGGTTTTCTTTGTTTTTTCTTTTTGATGTGGTCAAGAATGATCCACAAGAACATCAGACCGATAAGTATCCCGATGGCAATATACACATATACACGATTCTCTTCTACCGTTACCGCACGGAATACTGCGCCTACTTTGGGCAGGCAAAGCTCAGCCTTGCCGACTACATTGTCATATGGGGCAGTGTTCGGGTCGATTGCGTTATTGGCGTCGCCCTTTGTGATAAAGCTTCTTTCATTTTTTAATACGGCGACGATCCGGTGAGTAACAAGCGTACCTTTTTCATCAACGGTAAACGTGATAACGTCCTCCGCCTGAAGCCCCGACGGATCGACCGTTTTGACAAAGATCAGACTATCCACAGGAAAATTCGGTTCCATACTGCCGCTGTCTATAGTCAGCATCTGATAGCCGAAAAGCTTTGTGCCCAGCATTATCAGCGTCAGCAGAACAAAAATAGTCAACACAAACATAAATAGAAAGTCTGACACAAAACCGGACTTCTCTTTTTTCTTGTCTGTTATTGTCTGTTCTCCTTCACCTTCCGTATTATCTGATTTTTCTTTATTCAAATATTTACCTCCGTTCAAAGCATTAAATTATTTTTTATATTTCGTAAAAAACAGGTCTTTGACGAATACTCTCTCCCAATTTTTGAATTATAGCACCCTATATCCAACAAACTTCCAACAAACATAGCCGATTTTAAACTTATAAACAGAATTTTGGTTTAATGAACAATTTCAGTACAACTATTTTGTGAAATTTCAATAAAACGTTTAACTATAAATAGTGAGGTGATCAGCATTTTAAATCACTATTATAAGAATATTCCGTTCAACAATAATATAATAAACTGCCGGCAAAAGCTGCGTGACGTATTTTACTTGAATAAAACAGATCAAGGGATTATCTGAGAACAAGTTTAGTTTTTTGTGAATAAAAAAGCGTTGTAATTATAGCTAATTATACACTTTAAATTTGTATATAATGTAGAATAAATTGGGCGTTTTCTGATTTGTTGGACATTTGTTGGATATAGAGTGTTATGATGATAGCTATAAATAAGGAGTTAATGAAACGAGGCGGTATCTTGGAACTGTCAGCATTGAAAGCCGGCCTGATGAGGGGACGACCGTGACGATACGCATTCCCGAAAAGCAAAGATAATGACCTTAAAGAAAGGATGAAATGCTTGAGGATCATTTGTATTGATGATGAAGAACTGGTGCTGAACCTGACGGTGTCTTTATGCCGTGAGCTGCCGATGAAACCGGAGACCCTGGGCTTTGAAAGAGCGCGTGAAGCACTTTTATGGCTGGAAACGCATACGGCAGATATAGCCATAATGGACATCAATATGCCGGATATGAACGGCATTATACTTGCGGCAAAGATGAAAAAGCTGCGTCCGGATATCAGTATTATTTTTCTGACAGGTTACTCGGAATATGCTCTGGATGCCTTTGCACTTCACGCTTCGGGGTATATTATGAAGCCTGTGGGACAGGAACGGCTTTTGGCAGAGATACAATATGCACTGTCGCATGAAAGACGTGCAGAACCGCACGCACATATCGAAGCACATACATTTGGGGATTTTGACCTGATAGTTGACGGTGTATCGGTACACTTTTCAAGGTCAAAAGCCAAGGAACTGCTTGCATATCTGATCGACAGGCATGGGAAAAAAGTCACCAGAGCAAATGTTTTTGCGGTTTTATATGAGGACAGGCAGTATGATCACTCGATGCAGAAGCAGCTTGATGTCATCATCCGCAGTCTGCGTGATACACTCCGCAAATATGGTATAGATGATATTTTTGAATTGAACAGGGGCTATATGCGTGTCTGTCCGGAAAAAATACACTGTGATATGTACCGTTTCATGAACGGTGATATGGATGTGATCAATTCGTATCGCGGAGAATATATGAGTGCATATTCATGGGCAACGATCACCGAGGCTTTTATGGAGCAGTATGTCTATAAACAAAATGAGTTATGAGGAGGTCGGGACGCGCTGATACCGGGCAGTGTTCCGTGAAATGATGAAGAAA
>OMZF01000123.1 GCA_900315465.1 uncultured Eubacteriales bacterium
GACAAATTACAGTATCCGTTGTATACTGTAAGAAATTGGAGCGGCTTCTTACAGTCGCTCCGGTAATATCGTTTTTATCACAGTTTTCGATTTTACAGAGATTTTTCCACAGAGCCTCATAAATCGCTTTTTGAAACACGAAGATTTTTTATATTTTATAATCTACTATAATTGAGCAAAAATCCTAACACTCTGTCAAAATGCACAAAAACATCAAGCGACCATATCCAAAAAGGCAGACTTATCCTCTGTAGCTTTCGCGAGGTCGAAGAGATTACTTATCATATCGCGCTTTACTAAATCTGACATCTTTCGATAGCCGTCCTCTGGGTCGTATGTATCGGATTCAAGACACGCCAAAAGATACGCCAGTGAGGTCATCATCCAAAAACGGCGTATCCCGAGAGCGCTTCGAATCTGATATTTGTCAAATGCATACTTGTTTTTGACAGTCCTAAAGAACACTTCGATCTCCCAACGGTTAACGTAAAGCGCAAGTATTTCCTCGGTCGAAAGGCTTGTGTCGGTGCTGATAAAAGCCCTCAGCGCGCTTTCTTTGCCAAACGCGCCGACAGGATATGTCAGCAAAACCACGCCATTTTGAATGCCATTGAGCTTGCCTTCATAGCGATAAACATAGTATTTCTGCTTTCTGACTGTCACGATGTCAAAGAGAGTCTTACCATGTTCGTCGATGAGAAGACGAGCGTAATCGGCAGCATTCATTTTGCCGCAGGCAGGATATACGACACGGTTTGTTTTCAAAGCTCCGACCGTGCAGAAACCCTTTGCCGCGAAGGTCTCGATAACGTCCCCGCAGACATACCAGCTGTCACAAAGCAGGTAGCCTCCGTTGGGAACCTCGGGAAGTTCACGCGCAATTTGCTCTACAAGTCCGATTTTTGACACAGTTTTATCGTACATCTCTATTGAATACAGGAGAGTTATCCCGTTGCATGAAAGAAGAACCGCTACCGCTTGATGACCGTAATCCTGTTTCTTTTTTAGGTGCGAGAAATGGAAATAAGCCGACTCAATGGGGTGCTTTGCTTTTGAAGACGGTATTGTTTTAGACGAAATTGTGTCGTCAATTATAGCAAGAACAGGCATACCGCTCCTGCGTGATAAATCGTAAACAGTATTGACAGCAAGAGCTTTCATAGCAGCCGCAAGAGGAGCGTCGTCCCATCTTTCATCGCGCAGGAATCTGGAAATAGTGGTGCGATGATAGTCGCTGTAAAGCTCGAAATTTACGGTTTTACCCTTGTATCCGAGGCAGAAGACCGCGGCAATGATCGAAACAATATGGCACAGGTACTTTTGGGGAAGTGAATTTGTAAACTTTTCGTTCAGCTTGTTCAGCCTATTGAAAATCCCCTCGAAATGGTGTATACTGTTATTCATGGGACAACCGCTCCTTTGAGTAATGTATCGTGTCAAATACATTATAACTCATTTTGGGGTGGTTGTCTTTACTTTTTGTGCAATTTTTCGGACTGCTCATTTATAGATGAAAATAAAACAATTGAGTGCTGAGAGTTTCATGCTTTTTGACCAGATCAATATGAAGTTTTCAGATAACATTAATGTGATATTTGGAGAAAACAGCACCGGAAAAACAGCTTTACTAAAAACCCTTTATTCAACTAGCAAACTTGTTGCAGACAACAGTGAGAATAAAGAGGAGCAGGAGAGAGTTCTGATAGAAAAACTTATAGGTGTTTTCAGACCTGATAAATCATCTATCGGAAGACTTGTTTCACGTCAGCGCGGGGGTGGAAAAGCTGATGTAAGCGTTTCCTTTGACAAATCGTGTAAAGTTAGCTTTGGATTTGGTTATAAACAGACCAACCATCTATCGTTAAGTGTTAGCAAGGGTAAATACGATTGTTCACCTATTTTTCTTCCTCCTAAAGAGATAATTTCTTCAACCTCTAATTTCACATCTTTGTATGATGATTATCATATAGACTTTGAAGAAACCTATTATGATCTTGCAAGACTATTATTGCGCCCATTGAAAAAAGGAAAAAACACGGACAATCAAAATACAATTTTATCTCAGTTTTCTGAAATAATGAACGGAAATGTTATTCAGAGAGATAATAAGTTTTATTTAAATGTTAAAGGTTCCGGAGAATTTGAGATGGGTCTTGTATCAGAAGGATATAGGAAACTATCGACTCTGACATATCTTATCCTTTCCGGAAGTTTAAACGAGAATTCGA
>OMZF01000121.1 GCA_900315465.1 uncultured Eubacteriales bacterium
AATGATTCGTTTGCAGAAAATTTTACTTTCAGAACCGTTAATGAAAGGATTTGATGTTATTATGGTTCAGACGATAGCATCTGTCGGACTTCCGATAGATGAAACACTGATGATAAAGAAAAACCGCCTTGTACCTCAAAACGGACTCAGCGGAAATGAAAAGCGTATAAGCATTGTTACTGGAACACACGGCGATGAGCTTGAGGGACAGTATGTATGCTATGAGCTTCAGAGAAGGATAAAAGAAAAATACAGCTGTCTTACCGGAATAGTTGATATATATCCCTCACTCAATCCTCTCGGAGTAGATTCCATAACCCGTGGCATTCCTGGCTTTGATCTCGATATGAACAGGCTTTTCCCAGGCTCGGATAACGGTTCCATGCCCGAATATATTGCCTCACAGATAGTCGACGACCTCAGCGGAAGCGATGCTGTAATAGACATACATGCCAGCAATATCTTTCTTGAGGAAATACCGCAGGTAAGGATAAACGAGCTATCCAGGGATACACTTGTTCCGCTTGCAAAAAAGCTCAATGTGGATTATATCTGGGTACATTCTGCTGCAACTGTTCTTGAATCCACACTTGCATATTCGCTTAATGTCACAGGCACACCGACTCTTGTTGTTGAAATGGGAGTAGGTATGCGTATCACTAAGAAATACGGCGATCAGCTTGTTGATGGAATTTTCTGTTTGATGAAGGATTCAGGAATATGGAACGGCGATGTCATAACACCAAAAGAGCCTATCATTTCTGAAGACGGAAAAGTATCTTTCATCAACGCAGGAAGCTCAGGGGTATTTGTTCCTGCTGTTGAGCATTGGAAAAATGTCAGAAAAGGCGATCATATCGGAAATATTTTAAATCCCCTTACCGGCGAAATCAATGAAACGATTCGTTCGCAAACCGATGGGATAGTTTTTACGCTGCGTGAATATCCTATTGTTTCCGAAGGCTCGCTGATTGCGAGAATTCTTGCGTAAGGGAGGTTTTTCAGATGGAAGAAAAAGTACTTTTTGAGCTTGGCTCAGTCCACAGGGACAATATGCGTATAAAAGGCTATACCTTCGGCAGCGGAGAACACTCTGTCTGTATTGTCGGTGCAACAAGAGGTAATGAAGTGCAGCAGGTATATATGTGCTCAAAGCTGATAGCTGTTTTTGAACAGCTTGAAAAGAACGGAAAAATAAATGACGGCAGATCTATTATGGTGATACCCTGTGTTAATCCTCATTCAATGAATATCGGAAAACGCTTCTGGGCAACGGACAATACGGACATTAACCGTATGTTTCCCGGTTATAACCTTGGTGAAACGACACAGCGTATAGCTGACGGTGTTTTCAGTAATGTAAGCGATTACAAATTCGGTATACAGTTTGCAAGCTTTTATATGCAGGGCAGCTTTATACCTCACGTCAGGATGATGAAAACCGGTTTTGAGGATACGGAGATCGCAAAGGATTTCGGTCTTCCCTATATATATCGCCGCAGTGCCAAGCCTTACGATACCACCACACTTAATTACAACTGGCAGATATGGGGAACAAAAGCTTTTTCCATTTATACAAATGCCACCGACAGCATTGACGATGACAGTGCTGCACAGGCTGTAAATGCTGTGCTCAGCTTTCTGAACAAACATGATATCATTGAATACGACTGCCACGAGGGTTATATTTCCCGTTTGATAGATGGCAGTGAGCTTGTCAATGTCAAAAACGAAACAGCCGGTTTTTTTATCCGACGCACTGGAGTCAGTGCAAGAGTAAAGAAAGACGATATCCTTGCAGAAATAACGGACCCGTATACAGGCAGGATACTTGAAGAAATCAAATCACCTGTAAACGGTATAGTTTTTTTCCACGCAGGACAGCCGGTAATATATTCCAACACGCCGCTGTATCGTATCATTCCGACCGGAGTGCTTCCTGTATCAATCTGCGGTGAGGAATAAGTAACGTTTCCTCATTTATTTCCAGCACAGTATTAATTCAAGTTA